>NZ_JAFCVA010000008.1:0-192230 GCF_049896785.1 Psychrobacter sp. TWP2-1-2
GTTCCCATGTATTATCGGTGAGCACTGTTCTTGCCATAATTTAGAGAGCCCTGTTTGAAATAGTCTCTTTATTTTAAAGCCTTTATACTTACTTTTACAGATTAGGGACACGCCCTAAAAGTGGGACAAAGATTTTGCTCGATTAATTTGATTATGAAAACTGCTTGGCTGTTTAATTAAAAGTAGATAAGTCGCGGTCAAACAAGGTACGATATCAACGAAAGTTTGGCAGTAAATAATAGATGCCGCACCAGTAGTCCATCGCCTAGTAGACAAGGAAGCCTTACCATGATTAAAAACACCCGTACCATTAGAAAAGAAGAAAGTAATAATCCAGTACTAAAAGCATTAAGCTTTAAGACAGTGATAGTCGGTACATCACTTGCGGCATTGCTAGCCAGCTCTGGCTGTGCAACCAGTTCATTATTAGACAGTGACAATCGAGTCAGCACAACGACAACTAAAAGTGTGTTGTCAGAAGATCAAATTGTGGCCTTTGGTCGCCCTGCACAGGCATTACCAAAAATGCCAAATGCGACGATGGTTATCGTTGGCGAAAAGAACAGCTATGTGCTGACCCAAGGTGGGACAGAGATGGTGAATTTACTGACCAATTTGACACCAAAAAATATCCAAGTCGATAATGAGATGAATTTTTATGTGCCCAATAATGATGGCTACTTTCAGGGAGAGATGAAGCTGTCTTATGCCAAACTAAAAGATGAATTTAAACGTTCTGACTATCAGTTCTTTTTGCAAAACAACGGCAAAGAATGCACCTCAGCCAGTGACCAGCGTATCAATGCTCAGCGTTTTTGCTTTAGCGTTCCTGTCAAAGGCGCTATTTATCCGCAAGTGAGTAATCTCAGCTTAATCCAATCCAATTATCGCCCTTTAACTAAGCCTTATACGGTGAGCTTTTATACCCAAAGTCAGCAAAATCAAGTGTCTCGTAGTGGCGCAAATACGGCACAAAAACTGGTCTTACTGCCCTTTGCTTTAGCTTTTGACGTAGTTACTTTCCCATTTCAATTATTAGAGTAGTAAATCCTTACTATAAACGATGATTTGGAATAAAGATGCGCTTAGTTTCTACAAGCCTTTTTATTCATAGATTACTTAAACTATCAATAACTTATCGCTAATCGTTTATCACATAATGAGCGTAATTCATGTTAAAATGAGCGCTTTTAAATTAGCCGTTAATATTTCTAATGAATAACGGCTTTTTTTAGTGCCATTTTTCTAATTAACAGGTCCGCTCATGTCTGCCGATACCATCGCCCGCACCGCCTTTAAACAAGGCACCAAACCACTTTACGACTACGACAAACATTGGGCAAGCTGCTACGAGCCAGCGCCTTATTTGCCAATGAGCCGCAAAGAAATGGACGATTTGGGCTGGGATGCCTGTGATGTCATCATCATTTCAGGCGATGCGTATGTCGATCATCCAAGCTTTGGTATGGCGATTATCGGTCGTCTACTAGAGTCACAAGGCTTTCGCGTAGGTATCATTGCTCAGCCAGATTGGAAGAGCAAAGACGCGTTTATGGAATTAGGCAAACCTGTCTATGCTTATGGCGTGACCGCGGGCAACATGGACAGTATGATCAACCGCTATACCGCCGATCGCAAGATTCGTAGCGATGATGCGTACTCGCCGGGCAACGTGGCAAATAAACGCCCTGACCGCGCCGCTATCGTCTATAGCCAGCGTTGCCGCGAAGCATATCCTGATGTGCCAATTATCCTAGGTGGTATCGAAGGCAGTCTACGCCGTATCGCTCATTATGATTACTGGTCGGATAAAGTCCGCCGTAGTATCTTGATGGATGCCCGTGCCGATGTTTTATTGTACGGTAATGCTGAGCGCGCCATCGTCGATGTGGTACATGGTCTGTCAAAAGGCTATAGCTTTGAGCAGATGAGCAAATTGCGCGGTACTTCATATCTGTTGACGCCAACACGCCGCCATTGGCAAGACGATATGACTGAAGTCGCTAGTAATGATGTCGATACCGTTGGCCGTGTTGACCCAATTATCAACCCTTATGTGATGACCGAAGACGTGGATCAATGCTCAATCGAGCAAGACAAACCCAGCGATTCACCAGTTGGGCAAGCGCTCTCAGGAATGGCTTCACAGTATCCGGGCTTTGTTTCTGAACCAGTTGCCAATAAAATTCTAAATGCCGAGCAAGTTGACGAAGAAACGCAAGTGGTGCAAATGCGTGGTTTTGATAAGCCAATGACGGCGCGTAAGCATAAAATAAAAATGCCACCACGTGAAAAGACGGTCATTCGTCTCCCTGATTATGAGCACGTCAAATCTGACCCTGTTTTATACGCTCATGCCAGCCGTATTTTACATCTTGAGACCAATCCGGGTAATGCCCGTGCCCTCGTGCAACGTCATAGTAGCGGCGCTGGTAACTCACACACCTCCATCGATGTCTGGCTCAATCCACCACCGATTCCGCTCTCGACTGAAGAGATGGATTACGTGTTTGACTTGCCGTATGCCCGCTTGCCGCATCCAAGCTATGGCGATGCACGCATCCCTGCTTATGACATGATTAAGTTTTCTGTCAATATCATGCGCGGCTGTTTTGGTGGTTGTACTTTTTGCTCAATCACTGAGCACGAAGGACGCATTATCCAAAACCGCTCGGAAGAATCTATCCTACGAGAAGTCGAAGCGATTCGTGATACCGCACCTAACTACACTGGCGTTATCTCTGACCTTGGCGGGCCAACGGCCAATATGTATCGTCTGAGCTGTAAAGATGAGACCATTGAAAAGAACTGCCGTAAGCCGTCTTGTGTCTATCCTGACGTCTGCGAAAACTTGATTACCGATCACAGTAATTTGACCAAACTATATCGCAAAGCCCGTGATATCAAGGGCGTGAAAAAGATTCTCATCGCTTCTGGCTTACGCTATGACTTGGCGGTAAAAGATCCAGAATACGTCAAAGAATTGGTCAGCCATCATGTCGGTGGTTATCTAAAAATTGCGCCTGAACATTCAGAAGAAAACGTCTTATCGAAAATGATGAAGCCGGGCATGGGCAGCTATGATAAATTTAAAGCCATGTTTGAGCAGTACAGCCAAGAAGCAGGTAAAGAGCAATATCTGATTCCTTACTTTATCGCCGCGCATCCGGGTACTAAAGATGAGGATATGATGAACCTTGCGCTGTGGCTAAAAAGCCATGGCTACCGCGCTGACCAAGTGCAAGCGTTTTATCCTAGCCCGATGGCGACAGCGACCACCATGTATCACACGCATAAAGATCCACTGCATAAGATCAGCCGTGATGAAGGTGACATGGATATCGTCAAATCGGGCAAGCAGCGTAAATTGCATAAAGCGTTCTTGCGCTATCACGATCCAAAAAACTGGGTATTATTGCGTAAAGCTCTGCAAGATATGGGTCGTGGCGATTTGATTGGTAAAAATCGTGGTTGCTTAATCCCGCCGTTCAACGCCAGTTTAGAAGGGCGCGATGCGGCACAAGACAGCTATCAATCAGCGCGTAAAAAGAACAGCCGCCTAGGTAATGACTCGGTGAAGCGTAATAATAATTCGTCAACCAATGGCGCATCCGCTAAAGGCGCTGCGAGTCAAAACACGGTCAGCAAAAACACCAAAAAGCGCGTGAGTAAAGGCAATTTCCAAACCCAGCATACTGATCTGCCACCGCGTAAAACCAAGTAGTTAAAGCCCTGTATCTCATTGCTAAATGCAGATGCTTAAATGAGTGACGAACACTTATTTAAGCTCATCAAAAAAGCGTCTATCGGTCAAAAGGTCGATAGACGCTTTTTCATTTCAATCGGTTTATTTTTAATAAATGCGTAATCAAAGCTTAAATACCGACCAAAACGCGCCAAATGATGCGTTACATTAGTCAGTGATTACGTAACTTAATGAACACGTAACAAACAATTTCTAACATTCTTCAAGCGCTGTTTTCGTTACCATATGCGCTATATGCTTAACGCATTGTTAAAAATAAATACATTAAGATTTTTATATCTTTGGAGAATGCCATGAACACCCTAACTAGATTTGCTGTTGCCCTACCTACCCTTGCCCTATTAAGTGCTTGTGCGACCACGGCTCCTACTACGCCAAATGCATCAAACACGCCTGCATCAGAAAGCGTCACCGATGCCGCTTATGATCGTATGGCACCAGCACCTTATACCTGTACTGACGACAGCACCATCATGGCTAAACAATCTATTAATAAAAAACAAGTGATGCTCAATGCGACTTTACCTAAAGTAAAATGGGCTGAGCAACCAATCATCTTAAATGGTGATGTGCAAGGTGATACCGCAAGCTACGTTAATGAGTCAAACCCAGAAGCTGTCTATGCATGGCACATGAAAGGCGACAAAGGTATTTTTGCCATCAAATGGGCAAACGGTAAAGAATATCAAGTGAACTGCCAAATCTAGTTAGCTAGCTATAAACAGTCTGCCAGTTGTAAAAAACTAGCTACTTATAAAAAACAGTCATCATAGGATGGCTGTTTTTTTTGCGTGTTGATTGAACAATATTGCATTGAATATCTGTATAAAAACTGACATCAAAACCCTAGATTCAGGTTAAGCATTGGTTAGAATGAACGGTTTGCTGCTTTTGTCTAGAGAAGCATCAAGAAACCTGTCAAAATAGCGCTGATAGGACATTGTCTATGATTAATAATACTGAGGATACGTCGATGGCTAAGCGCTTAATAAATATGATGATCATCGCTACTGCCAGCATGTGGGCACTGGCAGGCTGCGACAACAGTGCTGAAACTGCCGCTCAAGCTTCTGAGCCAGTGGTGGCGACCGCAGACTCATCAACGACAGCCACTAAGACTATCGACTGGGCTGTCATGGCGAGCGGTGAGAAGCCCGCTGACCCTGCCAATTATCAATATCCTTTTGCGCTTGATAGCCAAAATGTCCGTGATTATGCAGAATATTTCAAAGTGGATAATGCCACCGCTCAGCATAATCTAACGGTGAGCATGGCGAGTAATGAGGCACTATCGAAAGCCTTGGATCAGCTGAGTGAAAGCTATGTCTCTCATGAGCTAACTGATGGAAATGAGATGAAACTCATTATTCATACTACGCCTGATATCGCTGCCAGTAGCTATGATTACGTGCTGTCCGATGACTTTGCCAAAGGGTTGGTATTACCGATTGAGATTAAACCTGATGGTAAGAAAAGTGAAGCGAAGGCGCATGGGGAGATGGCGGAGTAGAAGTTGATAGCGTGTGTTTTTATTTATATGACACACGCTACTAAACAATATTAGGTCTGCCGATAAGGATTATTCGAGGGCTCAATTTTAATCTTTTTACCCATATTATTTTTACCGCATAATAGCTTAGCAAAATAAGGCTGATATTGCGTTGCGGCTGGTGCGATGTAAATTTTGTCTAAATTCGCTTTTACCTCTGGTTCGTACTCTACGTATAGAAACTTGCCAAAATCCATTTTCACCCTTTTATCTTCTAAAGATGTGATATAGACCATGCGACATTCTTGTTCTTCCTGAAAAGCAGAATGTTTTATGAGGTACTTTAAAGGTAAAATTATCATGTCCAGCAAGCTGTCTATCTCATCTACATCATCTTTACTTAAATTCTTCAAAGATTTTCTCTTATCTATAGCGTCGTTATAAATACTTTTTAACTCTGCAAATGCCTCTCTAAAATCTTCGGTTTTCTTATCTATATAATTCTCATATTCAGTGCATTCAATTTCAGCTCTAGAGATACTATCGTCTTTCAAATCTTCACGACCAAACTCGCGAAAAAATGTTAGGCGATTCCTCTGAGCTAGATGGATATAGTCGGAAGTAGGATCAATGTAAACGCATCTCATCACTGGTTGTTTTTCAACTTTATTAACCTCATTAAAGTCATCGTCAACATCACTTAGTTTTTTCTTAATATATATGTTAGTCATACCAGACTGAACTTCAGTTTCTTTAAAGAACTCTTTATTAAATACCAAACTCACACCAGAGGCTTCTTTGTTATCTTCTTTTCCATACAGTCTAAATTGATTTAAACTATCATGGTTGAAAGTGAAGCAGCTAATAAATGCATGTAAATTTTCATCGAAATCAGGTTTGTAAAAAGAACTTTCCTTCACGTCTTCAAGGTAATTTTTAAGTAATTTACCTTCGCTAGGGTCATTAACATTATTAATCGTATTTAGGCGGAAAGCGCTTGCTTTTTCTTTACTTTCTTCTTTGAAAAGTAGCTTGTTAGTGGTGTATGTGCCTGTATAATGTGCTAACTTTCTTTCGGGAGCCTTCTCTCCTTCTAGTAAAGAAAGAAAGTCTAGTCTTAAAATATCTATGATTGCGTCCACCTTTCCTATCAAAGATTCACATAACTCTCCAACTATACTAGTCTCTCCATTGGTTATTAACTTACATATATTTTCATAACACTTAGAATTATATGAATAAGATCCTCCAATCAACTCAAACAACCTCAAAGACTTTGAGTAATTTTTTTTAGATAAGAATAATTTTGCGAAATTAAAAACCTCCTTTCTTACAGAATCAGCCTCAGAGCTAGAATCAGCGTTAAAATCACTATATTTCAGAAATTCTAATATATTAATATAAGCTACTTCAAAATCTCCTAAAATATAATTGTTTAGAAACAAGAAATATAAAGATTTAAAATAAAGTAATTCACCATCCTCCTTTCTAATATTTTTTAGAAAATTTATACTCAATCTCCATTTCTTATTATTAAACATATACTCGTCTAACTTGAATTGAGCGCTTACAAATTTCTCATTTCCATCTTTTTCACGAGTCACTTGCAGTAATTTCTCAACTTCTTTACGCGTTGCGTCATCTAAACCCTCTAATATATTAGCATCCATAACCTACTCCCCAACCATTTCCAAAAACGCTTCCTCACTCACTACTTTCACGCCCAATTTTTCGGCTTTGGTCAGTTTAGATCCAGCCTTTTCCCCTGCCAGTAGTGCCGTGGTTTTTGCCGAGATGCTGCCTGAGACTTTTGCACCGAGTGCTTGCAGCTTAGCTTTGGCTTCATCACGCGCCATGCTATCTAGCGCACCAGTGATGACCCAAGTCTGCCCATCAAGTGGCAGTCCTTCTGATGCGACTTGCTCAACCTTATCCCAATGCACGCCAGCTTCTCGTAATGCCGTGATGACTTCGATATTGTGCGGTGCGCGGAAGAATTTATAAGCGAGTTCAGCAGTGATCGCACCGACATCAGGCGTTTGCAGTAGCTTATCAATATCAGCAGCCATCAGGCTATCAAGGTCGCCAAATTGCTGCGCCAAGTTCTGCGCCGTCGTCTCACCGACACCGCGAATACCCAGCGCGTAGATAAAGCGCGCGAGTGTCGTATGCTTACTGGCTTCGATAGCACTGAGGATGTTTTGTACCGACTTTTCGCCCAGCTTCTCAAGCGTAATCAGCTCGTCTTGATGATTGTGCAATTGATAGATATCAGCGACTGTCTTCACCAAACCATGCTCAAAAAAGCTAATCAGCCAACTTGCGCCTAAGCCATCGATATCCATTGCCCGACGCGAGACAAAGTGAATGAGCGCCTCAACCTGCTGCGCGGGACAAAACAGCCCACCAGTGCAACGCGCCAACGCTTCATCTTTGGGTAACACCACAGGTGAGTCGCATACTGGGCAGGTCGATGGCAACGTAACGGGTTCAGAATTTTCTGGACGCTGATCTGTCCAAACACGGGTCACTTTAGGAATCACATCGCCTGCACGGTGGACGCTGACCATATCGCCTGCACGCACATCCAAGCGCTGAATCTCGCCAAAGTTATGCAAGGTGACATTGCTAACCGTGACGCCGCCGACTTTCACGGGTTCTAATTTACCAACGGGCGTAATGGCGCCAGTGCGTCCGACTTGCCACTCGATAGCATGCAAGCGGGTCATGACCGTTTCGGCAGGGAATTTATAAGCGGTTGCCCAGCGCGGCTCACGCGATAAAAAGCCAAGCTGCTGCTGCAACGCCAAGCTATTGACCTTGATGACCATGCCATCAATCTCAAACGGCAGCTCGCCACGTGTTTCCTTTACCGATTCATAATAAGCTTGAGCCTCGCGTGGATTTTGTACCACCTCGACTGCACTGACGGTAAAGCCAATGGTCTTTAGCCATGCAAGCGCTGCTGACTGGGTTTTGATATGCTCAGGCAACCCTTGATTGACTGAATAACAGTAAAATGCGAGCGGACGGCTAGCAGCAATGGCGGGATCTAGCTGACGCAAACTTCCAGCGGCAGCATTGCGTGGATTGGCAAAAGTTTTGTCGCCCTTTTCTTCAGCAAGGCGATTCAAACGCTCAAAGCCCGCTTTTGGCATCAGCACTTCACCGCGCACTTCTAATAATGGAATATCGCTTGCAGCCGCGAGCCAAAGTGGCAAATTACGAATGGTTTTGGCATTTTGGGTGATGTCCTCGCCCGTTTGTCCATCGCCACGTGTGACCGCTTGTATAAATTTACCATGAGCATACTTGAGTGATACCGCCAAGCCATCGAGCTTTAGCTCCATCTCGTATTCAGGGTTTTTCTGCGCATCGTTGAGGCGATCATTCACGCGGCGCATAAAGCCATGTAATTCATCATAATCAAAGACATTGCCAAGCGAGAGCATGGGAATATCATGAGTGACTTGGGTAAAAGCCGATAGCGGCATGTCGCCAACTTGGTTAATTGGGCTATCTGGCTGTACCAAATCCGGATATTGTTCTTCAAGCGCCAATAAAGAGCGGCGCAACTGATCGTATTCACTGTCTTCTAAAATGGGACTATCAAGCACATAGTAGGCATAATTGTGCTGCTTGAGAGCATCGATAAACGTGCGCATCTGGGTGACGATAGCATCATCATTTTTTATAGGATTGGTAGTATTGATGTCTTTATTAATGTCTTTGGAGGTAAGCGGTGAGATAGGATCAGTCATAGTCGGCGTCTTTTCTTTGCAATTCAAGATGCCGATATGATAACAAGTTTGTAGGATGCTCGGATATAGTCGATCCTATATAAATTAGATACTGTGTCAGGCTCGCTCAGTCTACTATGTGTAGTACTTTCACTCACCTTCCTTGTATCTAAATTATCTTGAACCGACTCTGACATTTTGCAGAAACTAAAGCCCATTAAAAAAGGCAAATAACGTCAAGCGCTATTTGCCTTTTAGAATACTGCTAATATGAATCAGCTTTTATTAATCAACCTGTATTAATACATTAAAACTAACCTTCATAATCGCGAACTTGGTTACGCAATTGCTGCTTGTATTCAGGGGTGATTGGTTCGTTCTCTTCATCGAGCATAATGGCATCCAAATCACTTGCCATCATATAAGCAATACTCATCATACTATCGAAGCTACGCAGCGCTTGTGGATGCGGCAGCGATAAGAATACTACCACGCCATTATAAGTATTGGTCGCCACGCTATGCGGATCAAAAGGCGCGATACCACTATCAGTGATACCCATCATACTGAACCATAGCATGCCCGTGCCGTCTTTTTGCTCATAACGATGGAACATGTTCATCGCGCCATAGCGCAGACCATACTTATCAATTAATGCCAATAAATCACGACCACGGATAATTGCGGCTGGACGGTCGCGATATTGATGCGGCAAAATAGTGATATTAATGTTGTCTTTGGCATTGATGAGTGGACCGTTTTGCGCTTCATCTACTGGCTCTGAGAGATGCTGATCGAGTATCGGACTGTTATTATCGAAGCTTGGCTCGTCTGCGGTATCAATAGAGGGCATCAAGCTGTCAGTTGCCGACATCAAGCTTGAAAACGCATCCTGCTCTTGCTCGATATGCATCTGCTCAGCGGCTTCTGCAAACTCGCTGTTGTCAGCACGCTGCTGCTCTGCTTGCCAGCGCACATAGTCAGCATCATCTATTGTGTCAGTATCGGTTTCAGTATCGCTGTCATTAACATCCGCATGCCCAGCTGTCAGCTGCGTATCGACATGGGTATGAGGTTGGGTCAAAGGCTCGTCTTCGACCACCGCATTTAGATAACTGCGATCAGGGGTGATACTTGTTTCGCCAGCGACTGTATCATCCAAGTCTGGCTGATCGACGATATTGCGTTCATGGCGCGGTATGATAGGAATACCGTTTTTATCATAATTGACCGCTACCGCTTCAGCATTGTTGCGGCGCTTAAAGCTACGAATGACCATAAATAGCCCTGCAAGCATGATAAATGCGGCAATGGCAATCAATATAAACTGAATAGCGGTCATAAGAGATACATCCTAATATATGACAAAAGGGAATACATAAGAGGGAATAAATGGCAATAGTCTAGCATGGCTAATGAATATCGTCACCATATAGTCATCGTTTACCGTGAGGCTGACACACTTGCGTGACGTTGTAATATTGGCACATCATTTCTAACTATACCACCGACAACTGCTGCCAGTTATCAATTATTTTTGCTATTCAGCGCTGCTCTTAATCAGAAAGGTAACGCGCTGCCTCATCGAGTGACACACTGACCAAGGTAGAAATGCCCGCGCTTGGCATGGTCACGCCTTTTAACTCATCGGCAATCTGCATCGTTAATTTATTATGGCTGATAAAGATAAACTGTAAATCGTCTGCTAATTCATGAATGAGACTGGTAAAGCGGGCGACGTTGGCGTCATCAAGTGGTGCATCCACTTCATCCAGTACGCAAAATGGCGCGGGATGCT
Organism: Psychrobacter sp. TWP2-1-2; assembly: GCF_049896785.1. Classification (NCBI taxonomy): domain Bacteria; kingdom Pseudomonadati; phylum Pseudomonadota; class Gammaproteobacteria; order Moraxellales; family Moraxellaceae; genus Psychrobacter; species Psychrobacter sp. TWP2-1-2. The sequence continues at coordinate 10,794 of NZ_JAFCVA010000008.1, forward strand.
GCTTAAATATCGCAAAAATCAAACTCAATGCAGTAAGCGTCTTTTCACCACCTGAAAGTACAGCGAGGCGGCTATTACGTTTGCCTTTTGGCTGTGCCATCAAGGTTAGCCCTGCCCGCCACTGTTCTGATTTTGGCGCACTAACAGGCATATCATCCGTATTGAGCGTTAAACTGGCTTGCCCGCCGCCAAACACTTTGGCAAATAAATTGGCAAGCTCAATATTGACGGCATCGAGCGTCTGCATAAATAGCGTCTTGGTCGTTTCATCAATCGAAGCAATCGCCTCCGTTAACGTCTGCATACTGGCAGCAATATCTGCGGTCTGCTGCGCGAGTGGCTCTAAGCGTTCATTAACTTCTGCTAACTCTGCCACGGCTGCCAAGTTGACTGCGCCAATTTTGCTTAGCTGCTGCTCAAGCTGCACGCGCTCAGACTCAAGCTCAGCGATTTTATCTGGGCGCACACGGCGATCATGCGCGATAAAATCTGCCAATAAGTTTGAGACGCTCATCACTTGTTGCTGATGCTGTGGGTACTGCGCTATGTCTGATTGTGCTTTATATTTATGACTCACCTTATAATAAGCATCTAGCGCTTCTTGCGTATGGCTACTAGCATCCTCTAATTTTGCAGCGCTTAATGCCAACTCGGTCGAGTGATTGGCAAGCGCGCTTTGCTGGGTTTGCAGTGTGTTTTGCAAGCTATCTAGCTCAAGCTGCTGCTGATTGTATTCTTGCTTGAGCGCCGTTAACGCGGTCTCGCGCCCTGTTAATACAGCCTGCTGCTCATCGCGCGCGGTCTGTGCTATTTGCAATGCAGCTTGCAGTGCTGGCAGCCTATTTTGCTGCTGCTCATGACGCGTCTTTAGATTTTGCTCGCTTTGTAGCGACTTATCAAATTGCGCATTTGCCCGAGTAAGACTACTGACACTATGTTCTAAACGCATCTCACTCTGCTGGATACGAAGTTGCAAGGCTTGCCAAGCGTCATCATCCGCTTGACGTGTACTATTTAGCTCACTGCGCTCAGCTTGTAATTGCTGAGTTGCCGCACGAGCATCGGCAATTTGTGGCGTTAGCGCTGCTATTTTGCTTTGGATATCCTGCTGTTCTTGATTCAGCGTTTGTTGTTCTTGCTCTAATTCTTGTTGCTCTTGCTCAAGGGTAGCTTTGTCAGCATTGAGGCGTTGGCTGTCCGCTTGCAATCGTTCAGCGTTCGCGCGCTGAGTAGTGAGCTTTTGCTGGTATTGATGCTTATCGCGGGTTAACTGCTCAGCTTGCGCGCGCGTTTCTTCTAAGCTAACTGTCATTGCATCATAGTTACGCTGGTTATTAGCAATCGCCTTTTGCTGGCCTTGTATCTTTGTTTCAAAATCATCGAGCAAGTCTTCTAACGCTTGCAGACGGCTGCGCTGCTGCAAACGCTGGGTTAAAAATTGACTGTTGCTGTTATTGCTATCATTTTGTCCATCTTGCGCACCAACAAACTTACTGAGATTAATCGTGCCCTGACGACTGATAAGCCAGCCGTCAGTCGTTAGTAAAATAGCTGACGATGGCAATACTTTTAAAATCTCAGCAAGCGCTTCTAACGTTTGCCTGTTATCTGTCTCAGGCTGTGCAATATATAAATAGCACTGCTGCCAAAGCGCTAAGTTCGGTGCGCTAATCAGCTGTGATAAAGGCAGTACTTTATCAATCAAACTCTCAGGCAATTCGCTAATCAATGGCTTTGTATTTACCTCATTTTTCTTAGCAGATAGCCACAAACTATGACCCGTTTCTATTTTGATTGATGACTTGTCCACTGTATTGGTTTGCGCATTTTGATAAACAAATAAATCTTTTAACTCATGCTCAAGCACCTGCCATAAGCTATGCGGTTTCTCAGAGTCGTCTCTCGCGTTATCAACACTTGGTTGATAAGTTTGGTTAGAAACCAGCACATGGCTATCTAGCCACAATGCCAATACGCTATCAAGTAGCTCTGCATGCTGCTGCCCTTTCGCGCTTAACTCAATCTGGTCACGCAAGATGGTAATGGTCAATTGGCTATAGTCGCTAGCTATTTCATTTTCTAAATCACTTTTAATATCAGCAGTTTTTGCATGAACAAGCGGTTGCGATTTTGGTGTCGGCTTAGGATGCAATATCTGATGCAGGGTATCGTACTCACCTGCCAATACGGCGTAGCGCTTCTCACTCTCGCTAAGCTCACGCTGCTGCGTGTGTAATTGCTGTTGTAAATCCTGCGCTTGCGGTTGTAGCTCAGACAGTCGCTCATCGACGCTGTCTTGTTGGCGTTCAATCTGATGCAATTGTTTGTTTAGCTCGGCAACTTGCGCCACTAATGTCTGCTGCAAATTATTCGTATCAGAATTATCTTGCAAACCAGCACTTGCAACTGGTGATAGCGACTGTTGGAGTTGCTGCCATAAATCCTGCCAGTTTTGCTGACGACGTTGCCATTTTTCATTATTTTGCTGATAACGTTTTTGTGCTTGGCTATTAATGGCTTGCTGCTGTTCTAGCGAGCGAGCTTCATCCTGCAAGCGTGATAGCTGATTTTGCGCGTCATGGTAGGCGCGCTGTAATGGCTGCTCGTTGCGTTTATGCGCTTCACGTTTATTCGTTAATTCATTAAGCTGTGGACGCAATCCTTCTAGCACAGTCTGCTGCTCGGCTTGCTCAGCCTTTAAGCGATTTATCTCATCGACTGCTTGCTGACGCTGTTGATCCAAGCTGGCTAGTTGCTGCGCGGTAGCAGTCAGCTGTGACTTGGCATCACCTAATTGATGCTCTGCTTGTTGATAGCTTAGCTGCTGTTGATAATGGGCGCTTTGGGCATCGTCTTTTAGCCATTGCTCTTGATTGATATGAACAGCAAGCTTATCTTGCTTGGCTTTTAGGGTATCATAGTTGGCTTGTAAAGTTGATACTTCAGTGGCGCTGCGCTCATGCGCTATTTTTTGCTGCTGCTGAGTATGCTTGGCTTGATAGAGCTGCTGAATGGCGAGCTGCTGTTTGATATCAGCTAGTGTTAGCGCTAATTCCTCATAACGCTCAGCACTAGCGGCTTGTTTAGACAGACGTTTTTGTTGGCTGACCAGCTCGCTTTGCATATCATGCAGGCGTGCTAAATTATCTTTAGTTTTCTCGAGCTTCTTTTGGGTTTCTTCACGGCGAGCTTGATAGCGCGAGACCCCAGCCGCCTCTTCGATAAACTCACGCAGCTGCATCGGGTTAGATTCAACAATCCGCCCAATCATACCTTGTTCAATCACCGCATAACTACGTGCGCCAAGTCCCGTACCCAAGAATACATCGACGACATCACGGCGACGACAGCGCGTACCATTGATAAAATAATCCGAGCGCCCCTCTTTATTTACCTGACGACGAACGGACAGTTCTTGATAGAGATTAAACTCATGGCGAATACCGTTTTGCTCATCTTGCGTATGCTCGAAGGTGAGCTCAACGCTAGCGACACTTTTGGCGACTTTATCTTGCGTACCGGCAAAGATGACATCACTCATCGCGCCGCCACGTAACTGCTTAGCAGATGTCTCGCCCAGCACCCAACGAATGGCATCAATGACGTTAGATTTGCCACAGCCGTTCGGCCCGACAATGGCGGTGATACCATGACGAAAAGTAAAAGTCGTTGGATTGGCAAAGGATTTAAAGCCTGCCAGCTTGAGAGATTTTAGGCGCATGAGGGATCAGTAAATATGGCGAAAACAGGCGGCTATTCTACCTGAAATTGTGCTAAATTTTTAGGGTTTGTGACAGATGCTATAATATGGCTTAAAATAATAATCATTCGTCTAACTATCAAAAAATAAGAGTATAAAAATGCCTAACTATAATCCGCAAGAACTACAGCAAAAATATGAAGAATGGTGCAAACTACATCGCCAGCAACTCGAAGCGCAGCAGCAGTTTTTGCAAGCTGAAGCCTTGCAAAATGAGTTGAAAAATTACTACCTAGACCCTCAATGGATGACAGATCGTGAAGCGGATCTGCCAATTGAACATTCAGGTGATGAATACTCTATCTTTAGTGAAGATGCGCTGTGGAATATGCTCAGCGGCCATGATGAGCTAGCGAGAAAATGGATGCGTTTGGGGCTAGATGCGATTGATAAAAAATAATCATCTCAAGCTTTCATCTGCTTTGATTAAAAATACAATGGTAGAGGCTGTCATATGAAGGATATAGCTAACTAAATATTCAGGTATTTCTCTAACTTCATTGGCTGCACCATGACCTGCCAATTTATTACGAGCAGTAGGAACACCTGAAGTTAAAGTATTTTTTAAGGACTTAAAGTACTGTTGCCAAAACTCGGGAACTAACCCTGACTGCATGAGTCGACCTGTGAGCTCGTCAGCGGTTGCATTAGGACTGTACTCCCATTTATTTTTATCTAGAATAATTTTTAATGTGCTTTCGTACGCTTTAAGACAGTCGATTAAAGCTTCGCTATACCTTTCATGACGATAGTGTTCATGTGCTTTTAGAAATTCTTGTTGTGCACCTTTATATGTTGGATCACTAAGTAAGTGTAAAGCAGGCTTAACAGCCTCAGCATGGATAAACTCGGAATCCATTCTAATGATTTGTCCGTTCTCATATTGGTAACCTATGCCATGTTCACGAAAACGCTGATTCAATTCATCCATTACCTCTACTAATTTGAATTTATTTCGAGAGCTTCTATGGAATAAGATTATTGCTTGCATCATAACTTCAACAACATCTAAAGACTTTTCTGTTTCAGTCTCATTAAGAAAATAGTTAGATATTTTTTCAAAATAAGTAGAGTCACTTTGTTCGTTTAAAGTTAATTTAAAAACCCCTAATTCTTTTGTTAATATTTTATATACTTGTTCTAAAACAATACGACTATTTTTTTGGATTGAATCCAAATAAGTATTATATATACTCGGGTCTCTTCCTACCGTTTCATCCCACATGTGCACGATTTGAACTTTTAATTTATCCGGCAATTCATCGTATTGATAAACATCAGGATATTCGCCCCGTAGCCTTTTCTGTCTTTTATGAAATAACTCAACAATAGCCATTTTAAACCCTCAATTTATTGATTAATAACTACTTTACTGAACCAAAACTAAATCACCCCAAGCCCACTTAACAACAGCTGCCCGCCTGCGACCAATAACAACACCCCAAAGGCACGCTTAAGCGTTAGCGCAGGCAATTGGTGCGCAAGCTTCGCACCGACTTTTGCCATCGCAAAGCTAGCGACGGAGATACATAAAAATCCCGTGATATGCACAAAGCCTATCGTACCCTCAGGCAGATTGACCACGTCTTGCCCGAACCATGCAAACCCTGCCGCACCAGCCAATGCAATCGGCAATCCACAAGCGGCAGACGTGCCGACCGACTGCTTCATCGGTAACCCGGCCCAATTTAAAAATGGTACGGTTAAGCTGCCACCGCCAATACCAAAAATAGACGACGCCATGCCAATCCCTGTACCCGCGCCGAACTGTACGCCAGTTGACGGTAGCGGTTTACCCAGCTGCTCTTTATTGGACAAAAACAGCATTTTTAAAGCAACCAATAACGCGCCGACACCGATGATGGCTTGCAATACTTTACCGTCAATCATATCGGCAATACCAGCACCGACCAAACTACCGATGACCAAGCCGAGTGCCATTTTGCGCCACACTTCCCAACGCACGCCGCCACGCTTATTGTGCGCAGTCATTGAGCTGATCGAGGTCACAACGATGGTCGCCAGTGACGTACCAATCGCCAAATGGGTCACCACTTCTGGTGAAAAATCATAAGCGGTAAAAATCCATACCAATGCTGGTACGATAATCATGCCGCCGCCAACGCCAAATAGACCGGCACTGACACCCGCAAACGCGCCTGCAATCACAAACCACACATATAACATCATCGAATCAGCCTTTTATCACACTTATTTTTATAAAAATTCTTTAGTTTTATAATCACTTGCCTATCGCATTTGCTAAATCATAATCCGACCTTTATGCTGTTTATTTGATACTGTTTAATCGTGACAATCTCATGACAATCGCCCAGTATAACAAAGATTATCCACGCTATATTAACCACATCGACGAAACTTATGCCGCCATTTTCCAATTTTTCTGACGACTCATTAGAGCTTCATCATTTACCGCAGCTGAACCATCGCCACCTTGTCAGCAGTGCCTCTACCAATAGCGAGCTGATAGCAGATGTACAACATGGCACGTTAAATGCTGCGGAGATGCATTTACTGACCGCTGAAACCCAAAGTGCAGGTCGTGGGCAGCACGGGCGCTCGTGGCAATCACCACGCGGCAATGTCTATCTGTCGTTATATCATCCTGTCCATCTGCCGATTAGCGGTTTATTGTCGTTAATTATTGGCGTTGAACTGGCAAAAATGCCCGTTATTCAAATATTAAATGAGCAATTGCGCGCGCAAGGATTGACGCCCATCGGCGTGAAGTGGGCAAATGATTTGGGCTTTTATCAACTGCCATCTGACTCAATGTCAAATGAGCCTAAACTGGCAGCACAGACCCTACCTTTTAATAAACTTGCGGGTATTTTAATAGAACCTGTTACCCAAACGGGCAAATTGGTCGGCGTGGTGATGGGCGTAGGACTTAATGTACAGGCAACGCCCAATCTCACTGCAAAGACCTGCGAAGGCATGAGTTATCAAGCGATTAGCCTACAGGATATTTATGAGAAGCTAAAACCAGAGACAGATATTGTGAGCCTACCAAGCCTAAAAATACTTTACCAACAAATGAGTAAAGCCCTGCTAGCCGCGATGACACGCTTTGAGCACCTAGGATTAGAGAAGCCCACTGGTCAAAGCTATAATTTGGACAGCTTTTTAAAACAGTTTGAATCGATGGATGCACTGGCAGGATTACGCTTGCACGTTACTCAAGAGCATAACGGTAAAACAGATAGCATCACAGGTTATGCTTGTGGTCTTGATACACATGGATGTTTGCAATTGCGTCAAGATAGCGGTAAGATTTCTGCGCTTTTTACCGGACGCATCGACGTTATTGATAAGGCTTAAATCAAAGACCCAATGGGCACGATATAAAGGGATTTTTATGCTCTGGTTAGATCTTGGCAACACCCGCCTAAAATACTGGCTCACCGATGATATCGGACAAATAGTCGCGCATGATGCCAAGCAACATTTGCAAGCGCCTGCCGAACTACTGATGGGTTTGACCGATCGCTTCGAGCGTTATGCGCCTGATTTCATTGGTATCTCATCGGTGCTGGGCGATGATTTGAATGTTAAAGTGTCAGAGACGTTAGGTCGTCTGAATATCCCGTTTGAGTTTGTCCATGTCGATGCCGCGCATGCTTTGATGAAGAGTGCTTATAATGACGAACAGCTCGGCTGTGATCGTTGGTTACAGATGCTGGGCGCCGTGGATAAGAAAAAACGTCAATGCGTGATTGGCTGTGGCACAGCAGTGACCATTGACTTGATTGATCATGCTGAGCATTTGGGCGGTTATATTTTCCCCAGTATTTATCTGCAACGTGAATCACTATTTTCAGGCACTAAGCAAATTACCATATCCAATGGCACCTTTGATAGTGTTGGTCAAGGCATGACCACACAAGATGCGGTACATCGCGGTATCTTGCTCTCTATTGTTGGTGCCATTAATGAGATTAGCCATCGTCATCCCAACTTTGAAGTTATCATGACGGGTGGTGATGCTGCCATTATCTCGCAGCATGTTAACCGTCCAGTACGCCTGCGTGATGATTTACTATTAAATGGCTTGGCACGATATTTTGATCATACCAAACAGTCGTAATCATTTTATGAACCTTATAAAATGATTAATAAAAAAGCAGTACGTTTTAGTCGTCCTGCTTTTTTTGACTTAAATACGATGGTTATGGTGCTGTAAATACAATTGGTACATTAACATCTCCCATTACTGCCTTTCCTTCTCTCAAAAAAGGCTTCAATCGAGCTTTGGAAAGTTCTCTAGCAACCTTTTTGTCTATCACTTCTTTACCACTACTCTTAATAACTTTGACATTTTGGATACTACCTTGCTTATCAACGCGCAATGAAAAAACCATTTCTAAATCTGTTCTCTCGCAAGGTCTGATAACATTCCCGTCTTGATCATAAGAACAATTGATTAAGTATCTATCCATAGAACGAACAAGTCGATCAAACTTTGGCGGTGTTAGCCAGCTAGCGTCTTGGGTAGAGAGTTGAATAATGGGTTCAGGACTAGATAAATCAACCAGCTCTGCTTGTGCAGGCGTGACATTCGCTGTCATCGTAAATAATGCAAAAAAGGTAACTAACAGTCCATAGATACTGATAGGTTTTATATTGGTAAAAAAGGTAGAAACTGTATTAAAGGCTAGCTTGATATGTAATTTACGAATCATGATAAAAGTCTTTTATTTCAGTCATTAAAAAGTGCCACGCTATGAGACATATAACGTAGCACATTTTTAAAACTTAAGACAAAACTATTCGATAAAAGTTAACTTTTAAATCATTATTATGCTTTATTTAGTCTCGTTAAACAGCTCACGACCGACTAGCATACGGCGGATTTCACTGGTACCTGCGCCAATCTCATACAACTTGGCATCACGCCAGTAGCGACCGAGTGGATACTCATTGGTGTAGCCATTACCACCAAAGATTTGAATGCCCTCGCCTGCCATCCAAGTGGCTTTTTCAGCACACCATAAAATCACACTGGCACAGTCTTTACGTACTTCTCGACTATGACCAGCACCGCGCGCGTCCAACATATCGAGGTTCTTGCCGACGGTGTATAAGAAGCTACGACCTGCTTGCAATATCGTATACATGTCTGCAACTTTGCCTTGGATAAGCTGAAACTCACCGATGGCTTGCCCAAACTGCTTACGATCATGGATATAAGGCACGACATTGTCCATCACCGCTTGCATGATGCCGATAGGGCCTGCAGCCAATACGGCACGCTCATAATCTAGGCCACTCATCAATACCTTAACGCCTTCATTGAGACCGCCCAAGATATTTTCGCTCGGTACGGTTACATTGTTAAAGGTCATCTCGCCCGTATGGCTACCGCGCATGCCAAGCTTGTCTAGCTTCTGTGCTGTGCCAAAACCTTCCATGCCTTTTTCAACGATAAAAGCCGTCATGCCTTTAGCGCCAAGCTCTGGCTTAGTCTTAGCATAAACCACCATCACGTCAGCATCAGGGCCATTGGTGATCCACATTTTGCTACCGTTTAACACATAGCTGCCGTCTTTCTCTTCGGCTCTGAGCTTCATGCTAACGACGTCTGAGCCAGCACCAGTCTCACTCATTGCCAGTGCACCGATGAACTCACCGCTAACCAGCTTTGGCAAATACTTTTGTTTTTGTGCCTCAGAGCCATTGCGTTTTATTTGGTTTATACATAGATTTGAGTGCGCACCATAGCTCAGTGCTACAGAAGCAGACGCACGGCTAATCTCTTCCATCGCGACCATATGTGCGACGTAGCCCATGTTAGAGCCGCCGTACTCTTCAGGAACGGTGATGCCATGTAGACCGATGTCACCCATCTTTTGCCACAGATCCATGGGGAACTCGTCGCTGCTATCAATCTCGGCAGCACGTGGAGCAATTTCATTGGTGGCAAACTGCTGTACCATATCGCGTAGGGCATCAATATCTTCGCCAAGCTGAAAATTCAATCCAGGTAAACTCATAACTATTCCTTGTGTTTTGATATTTTTAAATTTCGAATTTTAATCTGCTTTTTAAAACCACTGTAACTGTATTTATAATGTCATTTTTGGAGTCATAGTCAATTCAATGTGAAAGTCTGACAAGACAACCGAGTGTAGATGTATATGTAATACTTCAAGCGAGGTTAACGCAGTAACACTTTTATAGTGGATTGACTATATTGGTTAAGACTGACGTTTATTAATCAGCGCCCGTGCCACATTTGAGCCATTTGGACGCTTTAAAAACGCACTGATACGCTCGCCTGCCACGACCAATTTATCTAAGTCGATACCTGTACTGATACCCATACCATGCAGCATATACACCACATCTTCGGTCGCGACATTACCCGTTGCGCCTTTAGCATAAGGACAGCCGCCCAGTCCAGCCACTGAGGTATCAAATTCGCTAACACCCATTTGTAGTGCGGCTAGCGTATTGCTCAATGCTTGACCATAAGTATCATGAAAATGACCCGATAGCATAGAGATATCGGCATATTCTAATGCGGCTTGTAACGCACGCTGCACTTTGAGCGGTGTACCAACACCAATGGTATCAGCAATACCAATTTGCTCTGAACCAATCTCAACCAAGCGCTTGGTCACATACGCTACTTGTCTTGGGTCAATCTCGCCTTCATAAGGACAGCCAACCGTACAAGAGATCACGCCGCGTACTTTGATACCTTGCGCCTTTGCAGCCGCTGCCACTGGTGCAAAACGCTCGATACTCTCATCGATACTACAGTTGATATTCTTTTGACTAAAGGTCTCACTTGCTGAACCAAAAATAACGATTTCATCAGGGCGGTGCAAAATGGCATTTTCAAAGCCGCGCATATTGGGTACTAGCACTGAATAGCAAATGTCTGTCTGCCGTGTCGGCGCTAGCGCGTCAAGTAGCGCGCTATTATCGCCCATCTGTGGCACCCACTTTGGTGAGACAAAGCTTGTTGCTTCTAGCTTTTTGACACCGGCTGCAATCAAATCGTTGATAAGCGTTTGCTTAACCTCAGTCGGTACCGTCATTGATTCGTTTTGTAGTCCATCACGAGGACTGACATCAACGATTCTGACATGGCTTGGATATGAATGGCTTGGATATGAATGGTTTAGATACGAATGGCTCATGCTCGTCGTCCTTTTTATTATTCACCTTTTTATGAGGCTCTGTCAGCTATTGGCTTTCAGTATCAATGCGCAATAGCTCATCACCATCAGCGACCAAATCACCGGCTGCAAACAGCAATTCTGCCACCACCCCATCCGTCGGCGCAGTAATGGTATGCTCAATTTTCATGGCTTCGATGACAGCTAATGGCTCGCCTTTTTTCACAGTATCGCCAACAGCTACTTTGAATGCAACCACTTGTCCTGGCATTGGTGACTTCAAGCTACCAACCGCTGCTGTCTCCTCACCCACATGTGCCATGATATCAATAAGCATAATCTCATCACGTCCACTATCGGTGAACACATAGACCGTCTCGTTATTCACCCAGCTTTGTGCACTGATACGTGCACCCTCTAACCATAGCGTATGATTGTGTTCGTCACTGCTGGCATAGCTCACTTGACCTTCATAAACCATTTCTGTCTCAGCAGCGACATTGATATTGCTATTATCCTGCGTATTCGCGACTTCTTTTTCAATAACGAGTGTAAAGCTACTGAGGTTATCGCTACCCTTTTTACTGTCTGAACAATTTGCATTGTGCCAGTTGCTCATGCGGGCAGTATAAGCACTCTCACCATAAACTAAACTAAATGATCTGGTGTAATCGCTATAAGCACGGAAGCCGGTAGGTTTACTAAATGGGTCGATATCTGACTCTTGCGTCGCCATCTCGCTCGCAAGCTGACGAGTAATGGCGGTCACAACAAGCGTGGATAATGCCAAAGGCTGCTGGTTAAAAATCGCATCACGCTCATGTTCAATCAATGCCGTATCGAGATTGGCTTTGCTAAAAGACTCTGTATTTAAGATGTAGCGTAAAAATGCCGCGTTATTCGGCAAACCCACGATGCGCGTTTGCGCAAGTGCTCGATCGAGCTTGGCTAATGCTTGCTCTCGCGTTGGCGCATGAACGATGAGCTTGGCAATCATAGAGTCATAGAACGGGCTAATCACATCGCCTTCGCGCACGCCATCATCGATACGCACACCAGTACCGTCTTTATCAATCATAAAAGCGCTGTGTTCAGGTTTTTGATACGTAAACAACGTACCGGTCGCGGGCAAGAAGCTATTGTCAGGGTTTTCAGCACAGATACGCGCCTCAATAGCATGACCGTTGATAGTCAGATCGGCTTGGGTTTTTGGCAATGGTTGACCTGCCGCAACTAAAAGCTGCCATTCGACCAAATCGACACCGGTAATCGCTTCACTGACTGGATGCTCAACCTGCAACCGAGTATTCATTTCCATGAAATAAAAATTCATAGAATTTTCGCGCTGCTCAACGATGAACTCAACCGTGCCTGCGCCGACATAATCGACTGCACGAGCTGCTTCGATGGCAGCTGTTCCCATCGCCTCACGCATCGCAATGTCAACACCTGGTGCAGGCGCTTCTTCTAATACTTTTTGGTGGCGGCGCTGTACGGAACAATCACGCTCAAATAAATGCACATAGTTGCCATGCGTATCGCCAAATACTTGGATTTCGATATGGCGCGGTTTTAAGGCGTATTTTTCAACCAACACTTTATCATCACCGAAGCTGGTAATGGCTTCACGGCGACATGAGTCTAATAAATCCACAAAGTCGCGGCTTTGCTCGACGATACGCATGCCTTTACCGCCACCACCTGCACTCGCTTTAATCAAGACAGGATAGCCAATGGCGTCTGCCTGCTGCTGCAAAAATTCTGCGTCTTGATTGTCACCATGATAGCCCGGTATCAGTGGCACGCCAGCTGTTTCCATTAACCGCTTGGATTCAGATTTGCCACCCATGGCGCGGATAGCGTCAGCCGATGGGCCAATAAACACCAAGCCAGCATCCTGACAAGCTTGCGCAAAGTCAGCGTTTTCGCTCAAAAAACCATAACCCGGATGAATCGCTTGTGCGCCAGTCTCAAGCGCTATCGCAATGATCGCATCACCTTTTAGGTAGCTGTCTTTCGGTGCCGAACCACCCAAATAGATTGCTTCATCACAGACAGCCACATGTTTGGCTTCACGATCCGCATCAGAGTAAACAGCGACGGTGCTGACACCCAGACGCTTGGCGGTCGCGGCTACTCGGCAAGCAATTTCACCACGGTTGGCAATTAGAATTTTAGAAAACATAACTATCCCTGTGTGTTATCGTTTTTATTTGAGGTCTTGTCTATTTACTCATTTATCTTTCGTGCATTATCAATCTGCCGTCAACCAATTGGGCTTACGTTTTTGCAAAAAGGCTTGTACCCCTTCTTTGCCTTGCTTTGATGAGCGGATATCAGCGATACCTTTGACCGTGTCGGCAATCAGTTCATCTGTAATAGGCGCACCAGCGACTTCGTGTAATAGTTGCTTGCAGGTTTTGACTGCATCAGGGCTATTTTTGACGATTTTGCTACAAAATATAGCGACCTCATCAGCCAGCCACTCTTCGCTAACCCGCTCATGGATAAAGCCAAGCTGCCGTGCCTTTTTGGCATCAAATACTTCAGCACTTAAGAAGTAGCGCTGCGAGGCTCTAGCACCCAGTGCTCTGATGACATAAGGGCTAATCGTTGCAGGGGCTAAGCCCAAACGGACTTCGCTGAGGCAAAAGTTAGCAATTTTGACAGCGATGGCCACATCACAGACAGCCACTAAGCCCATGCCTCCGGCATAAACATCACCTTGAATAGCAGCAACTGTTGGCTTAGGACATTCATAAATAGTTTTGAGCATTTGCGCCAATTTATCGGCGTCTGCTAGATTCTCTTCATAGCTATAATCTGCCATGGCACGCATCCAATTTAAATCAGCACCCGCACAGAATGCCTTGCCAGCAGCGGCTAGCACAATGACACGTACCTCATCATCAGCGCCAAGCGTATTGAATGCATCGGTTAACTCGGCAATCATTTCATCGTTAAAAGCATTACGTATCTCAGGACGGTTTAACGTCACTGTAGCAACGTGCTGTTCGACTTTAACCAGTAAGCTTTTATAATTTTTATCACTGTCTTTTTGCATAACTTTCTCTATATTTTATATCTCATTATTTAGGCAAACTTTAGAATGCTTACATTCTAAAAACACCAAAAGTCGTTTTTTCAATCGGCGCGTTATAGGCGGCGCTCAACCCTAATGCCAATACATGACGCGTATCAGCAGGATCAATCACCCCATCGTCCCATAGACGTGCAGTGGCATAATATGGGTGACCTTGCTTTTCATACATATCGAGAATCGGCGCTTTAAATGCGGCTTCATCATCATCACTCCATGCCTCGCCTTTACGGTCAAAATTGTCACGCTTGACCGTTGCCAATACTGATGCTGCTTGCTCGCCGCCCATCACCGAGATACGTGCATTTGGCCACATCCATAAAAAGCGCGGACTATAAGCGCGACCACACATGCCGTAGTTACCAGCACCAAATGAGCCACCGACGATGACCGTGAACTTTGGCACTTTTGCATTGGCGACTGCCATGACCATTTTTGCACCATGACGCGCAATGCCTTCGTTTTCATATTTGCGACCAACCATAAAGCCAGTGATATTTTGCAGGAATATCAATGGGATTTTGCGTTTACAGCACAGCTCAATAAAGTGCGTGCCTTTTTGCGCTGATTCACTAAATAAGATGCCATTATTGGCAATAATACCAACGGGCATACCTTCAATATGAGCAAAACCACATACCAGCGTCGTACCAAAGCGTGCTTTAAATTCATCAAAGGCACTGTCATCGACGATACGAGCAATAATCTCTCTGATATCAAATGGCTTGCGCTTATCCGTTGGAATGACGCCGTATAGCTCTTTGGCATCATAGCGTGGTGGACGCGGTTTGATTTGATTGGGCACTTGCTTAACAGGACGATTTAGATGGCTAACGATGTTGCGTGCAATGGACAACGCATGGGTATCGCTTTGTGCTAAGTGATCGACCACCCCAGACAGACGGGTATGCACATCGCCGCCGCCCAAGTCTTCGGCCGTAACCTCTTCACCAGTCGCCGCTTTGACCAGTGGCGGACCACCCAAAAAGATAGTACTTTGGTCTTTCACGATAATAGACTCATCACTCATCGCTGGCACATAAGCCCCGCCAGCCGTACAGCTACCCATAACCACGGCAATCTGTGGAATACCTGCCGCACTCATATTGGCTTGATTGAAAAAGATGCGACCAAAGTGCTCTTTATCAGGGAACACGTCATCTTGATTGGGTAAGTTAGCCCCGCCTGAATCCACCAAATAAACACAAGGCAAATTGTTTTCTTGCGCGATTTCTTGCGCACGCAGATGTTTTTTGACCGTCATTGGGTAATAAGTACCGCCCTTTACCGTGGCATCATTACAAACAATCATACACTCAATACCATTGATACGACCGATACCCGCAATCACGCCAGCAGCAGGAATCTCTTCGCCATACATATCGTGTGCAGCCATCGGTGCCACTTCTAAAAATGGCGTACCTACATCGAGCAAACGCTCAACACGCTCACGAGGCAAGAGTTTACCACGGGCTAAATGCTTGGCACGTGCACGCTCTGAACCGCCTTGCACGACTTTACGCAAGTGACCATATAAGTCATCGACCACCGCTTGCATGGCGGCACTGTTCTGCTGGAATTCAGCGGCGTTTGGACTCAGTTTACTGGTTATGATAGCGCTCATGACATCCCTTTTTCTTTAATTCGTAGATACGTAAATGCGAGTGGCTTTTTTCTTTTAGTCTTGACTCATAATAATAATTTTCAATATAGCAGATCTGAAATAGTCTTTAGTATTACAGATTAAGTCATCATCTGACTACAAACCTAGCTCTTCTTTCATTTGTTCAATAATTTTATATTTCTGAATTTTTCCAGTGATAGTCATTGGATATTCAGTCACGAAACGATAATAAGTCGGTACTTTATAATGGGCAATATGCTCGCTACAGAACTGGCGAACTTCTTCTTCCGTCAAGCTGTCTGGTTCTTTAGGAATGATCCACGCCGCTAACACTTCGCCATATTTTTTATCAGGAATACCGACGATTTGCACATCCCGAATCTTCGGATGACGATAGAGATAGTTTTCGATTTCGACCGGATAGATATTCTCTCCGCCACGAATCACCATGTCTTTACTACGGCCAACGATTTTGACATAACCATCTTCATCCATCGTAGCCAAATCACCCGTATGCATCCAACCATCTTGGATGGCTGCGCGGGTTTTGAAGCGACTGCCCCAATAGCCTTTCATTACTGAATAACCGCGTGTCAATAACTCACCGGTCTCGCCCAATGCGACAATCTCACCCGTTTCAGTATTGACGACTTTGACTTCAAGTGCAGGCTGCACTAAGCCAACGGTTGATACTTGCTTATCAAGTGGCGTATGTTCATTGGTCTGACAAGATACGGGACTGGTCTCTGTCATGCCGTAAGCGATCGTCACTTCACTCATGTGCATCTTATCAATGACGCGGCGCATGACTTCAATCGGGCAACTAGAGCCTGCCATGATGCCAGTACGCAAAGTCGATAAATCAAAGTTTTTGAACTCTGGATGGTCAAGCTCAGCGATAAACATCGTTGGTACACCGTGCAGACCCGTACACTTTTCTTCTTCCACCGCTTGTAATACCGTCAATGGCTCAAAACCATCGTTCGGATAAACGATACAGCCACCATGCGTGAGAATCGCTAAATTACCAAGTACCATACCAAAGCAATGGTAGAGTGGCACCGGAATACACAGTTTATCCTCTTCTGTGAGATTCATAGCCTCACCGATGAAGTAACCGTTGTTAAGAATATTACGATGGCTTAATGTTGCACCTTTTGGCGTACCAGTCGTGCCACTGGTGAACTGTACATTAATGGCATCCGTATTTTTGAGCTGGGCTTGACGCTCGGCAACACGAGGATCGTTGGCATCGCCTTCCGCCATCCATGCAGAGAACTTCTGCATAAAGCCAAAGGTTTCCTCAGATGCTGGCTCATCAATCCAAATGATACGTTCAATCGTCGGAATTTCGACCAAATCAAGCTGGGTATAGTCTTTGTGATAAATCTCAGGACACAGTTCACTGATGAGACTGGCGTAATCGCTGGTTTTAAAATGACGCATGAGCACAAGCGCCGAGCAGCCCAATTTATTCAAGGCATATTGCAGCTCAAAGGTACGATAGGCAGGATTGATATTGACAAGGATAATACCGACTTTTGCCGTTGCTAACTGCATGAGCAGCCATTCAGCATTGTTGTGTGACCAGATACCGATGCGATCGCCGATTTCCAGCCCCATCTCAATCATACTACTGGCCAGCTGATTGACTTGCTGTTGCAGCTCGCGGTAAGTCCAACGGATATTTTGATGGCGAGAAACCAAAGCTTCGCGCTCTGGATATTTGGATACAATAGCATCAAAAAAGTCACCGATAGTCGCTTCAATGAGCGGCACATCCGGACCTTTATCATAGCTTTGGGTAAGCGGTGCATTTGCTGAGCGTGCGCCCATATTAATACTAGGAATGCTATTTAGAATAGTATCAAAATCAATTTTAGTCGCATCAAAATCAGAAGTTTGCGTCATAACGAGTCCTTTCGTTTTACTTTTTATGGTGCTTATTAGTCGCCTATCACCGATTCATTCTTCCTTGAACAGGTCTTAACTAGCGTTAGCTACTATACCGTCTTAAATCGAAGGCTGTCAATAATAGTAATACAATATGTATCATTTAAAATGATGTTATAAGATAAATTCATCAGTCATGATTAAGTGACGAATTTCTTGAATGACTTAAATCAAAAAAGCCAGCCTTATCACATATAGAAAAAAGCTGGCTTTTCCAGTGATTAATAGTCTCAAATCACTTCAGACCCAATTCTTTTATCATTTGCTCAACGATTTTGAATTTCTGAATTTTACCAGTGATGGTCATTGGATATTCATCAACGAAACGAAAGTAGGTCGGCACTTTATAATGAGCAATATGGTCACAACAAAACAGCCTTATCTCTTCTTCGCTTAAGCTATTTGGCTCTTTTGTAATAATCCACGCCGCGAGTACCTCACCATACTTTTTATCAGGAACACCAACAATTTGTACATCGCGAATCTTCGGATGACGATAGAGATAGTTTTCGACTTCTACTGGATAGATATTTTCGCCGCCGCGAATGACCATGTCCTTGCTACGTCCAACCACAGTGATGTAGCCATCTTCGTCCATTACCGCCAAATCACCCGTATGCATCCAGCCATCAGTAATCGCCGCGCGTGTTTTAAAGCGGCTGCCCCAATAGCCTTTCATCACCGCATAGCCATAAGTGAGTAATTCGCCCGTCTCTCCAATCGGGACGACATCACCCGTTTCAGTGTCGACGATTTTGACCTCAATCGCAGGCAGCACCATCCCTACGGTAGAGACTCTTTTTTCAAGGGGTGTTTGCGAGCTGGTTTGACAAGAAGCTGGACTGGTCTCGGTCATGCCATAAGCAATCGTCACCTCGCTCATGTGCATTTTATCCATGACGCGGCGCATAACCTCAATCGGACAGCTAGAGCCGCCCATGATACCAGTGCGTAAGCTGGTCAAGTCAAAACTGTCGAAGTCTGGATGATCGAGCTCTGCGATAAACATCGTCGGTACCCCAAGCAGAGCGGTACATTTTTCCTCTTCCACCGTTTGCAATACCGTTAGCGGATCAAAACCATCGTTGGGATACACCGCGCAGCCACCATGGGTCAAAATAGCTAAGTTACCACCCACCATCCCAAAGCAGTGATAAAGTGGTAATGGAATGCATAGCCTATCTTCCTCTGTCAGCCTCATACCTTCGCCAAGGAAGTAGCCATTATTCAGGATATTTCGATGCGTTAAAGTAGCGCCTTTGGGTGTACCCGTTGTCCCACTAGTAAACTGTACACTAATAGCATCGGTATTCTTAAGCTGTGCTTGGCGCGCAGCTAAACGAGGGTCGTTTGCGTTACCCTCTACCATCCAAGCAGAGAATTTTTGCATAAAATTAAAATTCTCATCGCTGTCTGAGTCATCAATCCAAATGATGCGCTCAATCGTTGGAATCTCGACCAAATCAAGCTGTGTATAATCTTTATGATAAATCTCAGGACAAAGCTCACGAATCATTTGTGTATAGTCGCTGCTTTTGAAATGACGCATTAATACCAATGCCGAACAGCCTAGCTTATTCAGCGCATACTGCAGCTCAAAGGTACGATAAGCAGGATTAATATTGACAAGGATAACGCCGACTTTCGCGGTTGCCAATTGCATCAGCAGCCATTCAGCATTATTGTGTGACCAGATACCGATGCGATCACCAATCTCAAGTCCCATTTCAATCATGGTACTCGCTAACTGATTGACTTTCTCTTGTAGTTCGAGGTACGTCCAACGAATATTTTGATGGCGAGAAACCAATGCTTCACGCTCTGGATATTTGAATACGATAGCATCAAAAAAATCACCGATTGTCGCTTCAATCAGCGGCACATCAATGCCTTTATCATGGCTTTGTATGAGTGGCGCATTTGCTGAACGCACGCCTACATTAACTTTAGGGATATTATTGAGAATACTGTTATTAGGCGTACTTTCATTAATAATGCTGTCAAAATCGGTAATCTGAGTCATTACGAGTCCTTTCGTTTTGCTGTTTAATGTTTGTTATCAGAGCGGTAATAGACTACAAAGGTAAATCTCATATTCTTCCTTGAATATTCTCTGTCACCATAGACTATAATTAAATCCAGCCCTAACCAATATAGCCTCTTAAATGAAAGCCTGTCAATAATATTGATACAGTGCGTATCGATTATGATTGATATAAAAAGTTATATAGTCAAAGAAATCTAAACCAGCTACAAGGCAGCCGACCGCAGATTGTACATAATATAGTACCTCTAGGGAGGGTAACACCGTAGCGGTTTACTAGTTCTCTGACTATAGATATAGAAAAGCCAGTGCTGCATAAAGATGACAACACTGGCTATGATTTGTAATACTTTTACAATTATGTTTTAGGCACTACAGGCGATTTAATCGTTACCGTTGCGCTGACTTCATCACTATCATTTAGCAAGTCCATGACCAATTCTTCATCACTTTCTATCTTGACCTGCCAATTACCAGTCGCTTTTGGCACGCCTGTCACCATGACGGAGATTGCTTTGTTTTTTAGACGAATCATGGGTGGCTTATAATCGTAGCCATTATGCTCTAAGTCCAATACATCATCAGCAATGGTAGCAGCCTGCGCGCGTAACGGTGCGACATAGCGACACGGCACGCCATCGATAGACATACAGTCACCAATCGCATAAATATTGGCCTTACTGGTACGCAAGGTCGGCGCATCCACCACGATACCAGTGCGACGGTCAAAATCGACACCAGCTGCGGCAGGTAGTTTGTCATCGACCGTCAGACCGGTACTAGCAATCACATGATCGACCATAAGTGGTTCGATTGCCTCAGCAGTACTGCTTTCTGTCGCTGATGCTAACGCCTCATAACTGACCTGCAGTTTTCCATCACTGATACGAGTAATAGCAGATACCTGATACCCTCCTAAAAAGTTAATCCCTTGCGATTTGACCGCTTGCGCAATACGAGCCGTTGCTTTTGGCGGTAGCATTTGTGATAGCGGCGCATCGTTTAAATCAATGAGTGTCACCTGATGACCTGCTTTTAACAAGTCCTCGGCAATCTCTGTCCCAACCATACCAGCACCGACGATAGCAACGTGCTGACTGCCAGTGGCTAGCTTTTCTTGCAACTGTCCAAAACGCTCAATATGATTGACGTGCCATACCAAATCCTCTGGCAAGCTTTTTGGGAAGATAGGGTGCGCACCCATCGCTAGTACCAGCTTGTCATAGCCGATCGTAGCGTAATTGGTATAAACGGGATCTGAGCGCATCGCAGAGATAAGCTGCAACTGTTGAGTGGTCGTATCAACATCAGTCACTTGCGTGTTGGCAAGTAGCTTAACATTTGCAGCTTCTGCGGCATCAACACCCGTTGCTCTGACCAAATCTGCCGCACTTTTCTTTTGGCTAATCGCCATCGTCAGCATTGGCTTGTGATAACGATCGCCACTGTCGGCAGTAATTAAGGTAATCGGAATGTCTTTATCTTTCGCACGAATGGCATCAATGACATGCCAGCCAGCCAAACCTGCACCGATAATGACAATACCGTTGTTTGATACTTCTGAGTTTTCAGCGCTCATATGAACTCCCATATAGATAAGCAATTATTTTAGTTGTTAGAATATTGACTGCTATTGTATCAGTAAACAGGTATTCACTCACCTTTTCACTTATATAGTGAATCGTATCAAAGTCACTGTTAAATATATCAAGCTATCACGCACAAAAAAGCGCCTATAAGTAGACGCTTGATATAATCATAAAGCTACATGAGAAGAAACATATAAATGGTTAGTGATTCAAAATCTTCGATAAGAACAGTTGCGCGCGATCACTTTTTGCCCCTTCAAAAAACTCATCCTTACTACAGTTCTCAACAATATGACCTTCGTCCATAAAGATAATACGGTTGGCTACTTGACTGGCAAAGCCCATTTCATGCGTCACACACATCATGGTCATGCCATCACGAGTCAGCTCAACCATGACATCAAGTACTTCTTGAATCATCTCAGGGTCAAGCGCAGAGGTCGGCTCATCAAAGAGCATCGCTACAGGATCCATTGCCAGCGCTCGTGCAATCGCAACACGCTGCTGCTGACCACCAGAGAGCTCGGCTGGATACTTCGCGGCCTGTACCGTTAGTCCAACACGATCTAAATATGCCATAGCTTTTTGTTTGGCCTCACTCTCTTTGCGACCCAATACTTTAATTTGAGCCACTGTCAAATTATCAATGATAGTCAAATGCGGAAACAGCTCAAAATGCTGAAAGACCATGCCGACACGGCTGCGTAATTTTGGCAGATTGGTTTTTGCCGCACCAACTGAGATACCATTCACCATGATTCCACCTTCTTGAAAAGGCTCCAGTCCATTGACCGTCTTAATCAAGGTTGATTTACCACTACCTGATGGCCCGCACACGACAACGACATCACCTTTATGTACATGCGCCGTACAATCACTCAATACTTGAAAATCCCCATACCATTTGCTGACATCGGACATTTGAATGACCATCTCATCACTAGCATGACCATTGTTAGTGACCAGTCCGCCAAAGGCATTTAAGTATGTATCAGCTTTGCTCATCACTGGCTCCTAACCACATTGTTTTTAATAATCGTCATTTAAGAAAAGTTGAATCAACTACTCAACCAAAGCCTCAACACTCAAAAAGCGCAAGCCAAGATAAATATCTATCAAAATCGCAAACGCTTTTGCAATTGTTGTACACCCACGGAGGCACTGACACTGATGATGAAATACACCGCACCAGCACCCAAAATGTAAGGCGTCAGCAAACCCATCAGCTCACCGCGTACATAGGCGGCACGGAAAAAGTCTGTCAAACCAATAGCGAAAACCAACGTCGTATCTTGGAATAAAATAATACACTGCTGCAAGATTAGCGGCAGCATCTTGCGAAAGGCTTGTGGCAAAATGACCAGACGC
Source organism: Psychrobacter sp. TWP2-1-2 (assembly GCF_049896785.1). Taxonomy (NCBI): domain Bacteria; kingdom Pseudomonadati; phylum Pseudomonadota; class Gammaproteobacteria; order Moraxellales; family Moraxellaceae; genus Psychrobacter; species Psychrobacter sp. TWP2-1-2. The sequence continues at coordinate 33,380 of NZ_JAFCVA010000008.1, forward strand.
ATGGTCTGCCCATAAGTCATGCCTAACGCTTTAGCCGCATTAACCTGACCACTACCAATCGATTGAATACCAGCACGCACCACCTCTGAAAAGTAAGCGGCTTCAAACATCATAAATGCAACCACACAAGAGGCAAAAGCAGCATCAAGTTGTAAGTACTTACCCGCTATCCAAAAATAAATCATCGGTACGGCAAAGTAAAACCACAGTAGCACTAGTAGTAGCGGTACAGAGCGGAAGTAATTGACGTATAGCTTTGCTGGAATCTCAAGCGCTTTGATACCAGACAAGCGCATCAACGCCAATACCGTTCCTAAGCTAATACCACCAATAATCGCCAAAAACAGCACCTTTAAGGTGGTAATCATGCCGCCCATCAAACCAGGATAGGCCGTTGCCAATTCGGTCATCATGTTCATTTCTGACCTCCTGCAATGAGCCCAGGTACACGCAGTTTGCGCTCAATTAACCCCATCATAGCAATCAACGATAAGTTAAATACTAAATAAATAATCGTCGCGTAGGTATAAATCTCGATGCTGTTTTGGGTGTATTCGCTGATGGTTTTGGTTTGACTGATCAGCTCCATTACCCCCACTAATGAGGCGACGGAGGCGTTTTTGAAGCAGTTGGTCAGCTCAGAGCTGAGCGGTGGCAAAATAATACGAAAGGCCTGCGGTAGCAGTACTTCTTTGTAGACTTGCGGAATACTAAAGCCTAGTGCATAAGCAGCATTGATCTGACCTTCGGGCAATGACTCAATACCTGTACGTACTTGTTCAACGATACGAGCGGCGGTAAATAAGCCAAGACCGATACTTGCTGAGAGCATGGCTGACGTGTTGGGCGATAAATCCTTATACCACCACTCTTGTATCGTGGGCGTGAGCCAGCCAGGTGCAATATAAAACCAAAAGAACAACTGGACAAGCAGTGGAATATTACGAAAAAATGTCACATAAGCGGTGCCAATGGCACGAGCGGTCTTATTAGGCAAAGTACGCATGATGCCAAAGATAGTACCTACGACCATAGCAATGGCCCATGCGATACTACCAATCAATAGTAGCCAGCCAAGACCAGTAATCATCCAATGGATATAAAGCTCATTACCGATACCAGTCTGCTCAAAGAGCACACCCCAGTTCCAGCTATAATTCATGGTTGTCTCTCCGAGCAGCGACTGAAAATCCTACGTGTTCAGATTGACATCAACATCAGTCTGAACACGTAAGCAAGCTATGTTGCAGGACAATAATTACTGTGCCGTCGCAACTTTCGGCTGAGCGCTGTCATGCGGACTGGCAATCAAGGCTTTCAAGTTGTCAGACATCTCAAAGTTTAGATTGACGTTCTTTGGTGGGATTGGGTTTAGGAACCACTTGTCATAAATGCTGTTGATTGCCCCTGATTTAAAGACATTCGCTAACGCTTCATCGACCACTGCTTTGAACTCAGGATCATCCTTACGCATCATACAGCCATAAATCTCAAACGATTGCGGCGTGCCGACGATGACCCATTCATCAGGATTTTTTGCTTTGGCTTTTTCGCCAGCAAGTAGTACATCATCCATCATAAAGGCATCCGCGCGACCATTTTCTAGCATAAGGAAGCCTTCGCCGTGGTCTTTTGCTGAAATGATATTCATGTCCATTTTGTTGTCATCGTTATACTGACGAATATAACGCTCTGAAGTTGTGCCTGCGGTGGTGACTAAGGTCTTACCTTTTAGGTCTTCGAAATCTTGAATACCTGAGTCTTTTTTGGTCAATAAACGCGTACCGATTTCAAAGAAACCGTTAGAGAATGCCACTTGTTTTTGACGCTCTTCGTTGTTGGTGGTCGAACCACATTCAAAGTCGACCGTGCCGTTTTGTACCAAGGGAATACGGGTTTGTGAGGTGATAAGGTTATAACGGACGTTGAGGTCTGGCATGTTTAGCTTTTGCTTAACCGCTTCGACGACTTTCATCTCTAAATCGTGTGCATAACCAATCGGCTTATTTGGGTCGTCAGCGATATAAGAAAATGGAATAGAAGAGTCACGGTGACCGACCACGATAGTACCCGAGTCTTTGATTTTTTGTAGAGTACCGTTGGTAGTGGTTTCTGTCGCTGTTGCATCATCTGCTGGCGCATCAGTGCTGGTTTGGCTACTGTTATTACACCCTGCAAGACCTAGTGCCATAAAAGCAGCGAGAGTTAAAGGTTTAGAGAAAGACCTAGAAGATAGATAGCTCATGAGATACATCCTTTTATCACATTATCACAAGATTGAATGAGTGCTTGGACGACACAGGTCTTATTCATTGACCTTATTGCCACGCATCCATGCGGTTGTTGTTGCTGTTATTTATCACAATGCAACTTAATGTTACTGTACAACAAAATAGCGGGTGTGGGTAAAAAATTTTTAATGAGGCTTATTTTTTAAGGATATCGGGTTTAGTATCACAATAACTATCCAATAAACGCCTTTAATCTGTTAAACAATATCTAACGGGCAATTGATAAATCACGATGAATCCCCATAAAGCTAACAACTTCTTAATACTATAAATGACCTATGACACAAGATACTCAAGTCCCTAATACGGACAGCCAGAACGCTGGCAACCATAGTGACAATGACGTACGTCAACGTTTCTTTATTGAAGATTCGCCAGTGCGCGGTGATGTGGTGCGCCTATCACGCAGCTATGCCAGTACAATAGCCCAAAAGCCTTATCCTGAAGCGATCAAGCGCTTATTGGGTGAGATGCTGACAGCAGCGAGTTTGCTTATCGGCACGGTCAAAATCAATGGTCACCTGTCCATTCAGTTGCAATCATCAGACAGCGATAGCTTGCTAAACTGGGCAATGGCAGAATGCAATCAAGACGGTATCATCCGTGCCCTTGCTAGCTGGAAGGGTGAGACTGATGAGCAAGTACAGGCTTGGGAAAATATGACTCATGCCAAAGAGGCATTTGCTGAATTGGGTTCGATGGGTCAAGGCGTGTTGTTTATTAACATTCAGCCTGAAGGCGGCGAAGCCTATCAAGGCATCGTCGAGCGCAGCCATGACAATTTGGCAGACTGCTTAGCGCACTACCAAAAGCAATCGGCGCAGATTCCAACCTTGATTAATTTGGCATCTGATGGTCTACAAGCGGGTGGCATGTTGGTACAGATGCTTCCTCGTACTGCTGAAGAAACCTATGAAGTCGAGCAAAACCAAGATGCGGGTATCGACGATGACTTGTGGACGCGTCTGAGCGTTTTGACACGGACAGTGAAAGCTGAAGAGTTGACCACGCTTGATGCCAACGAAATCCTTTATCGCTTGTATCATGAGGAAAATGTCGTCGCGCCCGACCCTGTTGCCTTATCATTTGGTTGTACCTGCTCCCGTGAGAAATGTGAGATGGCCATTGAGCAAATCGGTGAAGCAGAAGCCTTAGACATCATTGATGAGCAAGGCGGTAACTTTGAGATGGATTGCGGTTTTTGTGGCGAGATGTATAAATTTAATAAAGACGATGTGACCGCGATATTTTCTGAGTAATTAGGGTTTAGTGCAGCTCGCTTAGTAATAAAAAAACCCTCAAGTGTGTCGCTTGGGGGTTTTTAACGTCAGGGCTTGAAATTTATGACTGACGATATAAATGGTTTCGAGCACGCTTAATTGGCTACCTCATCCACTTCTGGATAAGAATAGATACGACTATCAAGCCCATACTTTGCATCATGGGCATCGCCTAGCCTGTTATCCAATAGCCAAGCAATAACTTGCTCATGTACTCTATCGCTGTAGATTAAATTCATGTGATTGACTCCATAAAAAATCGCCTTATGTCCCTCTGGTACTGCTAGCGTATGCTCTTCGGTATATTCGCCGAGCGCTGACTCTACTGAGACCAACCCGTCCCCAAGCAAACTTGTGGTCTTAGATTCATAATGAGTTTCAATCAAAGCTGCTGCCACTAAATAGGTATTCACATGCAGGGGCAAACGCGTGGGATGACGAAACTCTGCTGGCAGCACACTGCGCCCTTCGGTAGACTTCCAATCAGCATCGCGAATACTGCCGTAACGTAAATCTATAATACCGGCGCTACGCAAGTCGCCCAATTTAGCCAATGATCCTGCAAAAGGCAGCTTAGCGATTTTATCTTGAACAAAATGTCCAATCTGCTCCAAGCTTGCGCCATGATGCGGTGAGCCTAAGGTGACAAGATTACCCACGCGTTTGACCCAGCTAAAGCCTTGCTCTTTACCGTAAAACAACGCACTACGGCTCAACAAACCGCCCATACTATGACCGATTAAATCTATCTGAGTGACGTCTGGATTATTCTCAACCAAATCTTGCAAAACTTTTGCAAAGCTACGTCCGTTGCTAGAAATACGCCGACCCGTATTATAGTTTAAATACAGCACCGTCGCTTTTGGCAAGTGATTGACCAACGCTTCACCCAAATTGCCTTCTCCAGATACCTGCCAGCTCAAGTGACTCATACAAAGCCCATGGCATAAAATAATAACATGCCCTGACAGCGCGCCACTTTGTACACGATTGTATTCATCGTATAGCACCATCGATACTGCCAATGGGTTGTGATGAGTGATAAGGTGATCGCCCATGACGCCATTTAGAATATTGACCAAGCGACGTAAGTTTTTGGGTAAAGGTTGTATTTTTTTGGGTTTAGAAACAGTGTTATAAAGACGCAGCCCTGAGGCAAGATTATTGCCCACCAATTGCATCGTATAACGCACCGTGCCATAAATACGCCCCGTGATACCGCGCTGCCAGTGCTCAATATTGCCTTTATTAAACCGCCCTAAAGGACGCAGCAGAATCTCACGATGGATAGCCTCTACAATATCAGTGACTTCCACCACGCCCATCGTTGCCAACTGAGCCAAGCCTTCAAAAAAATCAACCAACGTAATGGGCTGATGCGGTTTGCTATAACTGTTATCCACCGTCTCTGCGCTCAGCTCATCGACATAGATATATTCGAGTTTCGCCAACTCTTCATAGACATCGCCCTGAAAACCTTCACCAGTATCCGACTCAATAGCAGTTGGACGCCGAGTGGTGGCAAATAAATCATGAATGGTTTCTAAAGGTTTTGGACTGGTCATAGTGTTAACATATCAAGCAGTTGAAAGGATTTTCCATACTATCCTGTAATTGTCATAAACAGAAGAGAATGATTTAACTATCAAGTATTTTTATTGTCAAAGAAAGGCGCTATCCCTTAATACCAATGCTTGCATATTAATAACTATCCTCCAAAATACAAAATCCCAAGCCATGACTTGGGATTTATGTGTTGAGTAAGACACATCATTACTCATGCAAATGTCTAATTAGACAAACGACTCTGCCAGTATGACATCGCCATCTTCGCGCGTAATCATCACGGTCGCTGAGCGCGGCGTACTGCCTCCAGCAATAGCGCCCCAAGTATTACCCGGATGCTGAATATTGATAAATAAGGTTTTAAAGTCAGGAGCCATGGTAATACCTGTGACTTCACAGCCTTCAGGACCGACAAAAAAACGTTTGATATTGTCATTACTAGCAGGCATGCCGACTCGTGTTTGTTGTCCTGCTGAGGTCGTTATGGCTGTCCCATCACTAACTTTACCCGGCAGCGCCGCCAGTAACATACAACTGCTGGTATCGGTATAAGCGCCGTCATCGGTCTGAATCCACAATACCCCACGTGGATCAAAGTACAAACCATCGGGAGAAGACAAATCATTGCTATCATTTAACTGTGACAAATTTTCTGCGACCAGATCATAAGGCGTGGCAAACAAATAAATGTCCCACTCAAAACTCGTGGCTGCATGATCGCCACCTGTTTCTGCCCAGCGAATAATATGACCATTGTCATTACCTGCCGCTTTTTCACCTGCCTGATAGCTACGCGGATTAGAGGCTGACACAGGTTGGTCTTCACGTACGCCGCGATATTTATTATTGGTCAATGTGACGTATACCTCACCCGTCATAGGGCTAACCGACACCCACTCTGGTCGATCCATTTTGGTGGCGCCGACCACATCTGCTGCGGCACGAGCAAAAACCAACACCTCATCCTGCCCATTAAAAGGCAAAATAGTATTGGAGGCATCCAGTCCATTTTGACCATGGACGAGTGCTTTCCATTCACCGCTGCCATCTTCATTAAAGAGAGCAACATAGAGCGTACCGTCATTCAAATACTTATCACCTGCTTTTAAGCCACCGCCGATATCACTATTTGACCATGTGGCTTTGGAGACAAACTTATAAATATATTCGCCGCGAGCATCATCGCCCATATAAAAGACCACCGGTTTGCCTTGTTCAACGGGGGCATAAGCACAGTTTTCATGGGCAAAACGTCCCAGTGCCGTACGTTTTTGCGGCATAGAGTTTTGGTCAAAAGGGTCAATTTCGGTGATATAGCCAAAGGTATTAAAGCCATTACGATAATCGTCAGCCGCACTGGTACCGACGGCGGTCATATCCCAGCGCGAAAACTCATCGGCTATCTTGGCATCTTTGGCTTCAGGTGTGTGCCACAGATACTCCCAGCCTGGGAAATACTCTGTTGCACCGTAGCGCTCGCGACCATAGTTTTGCCCATCACTTAATTGGCTAGCATCTTGCCCACGGGCGAATACCCCTAAAAAGTTCTCTTCGGTGGTCAGATAGGTGCCCCAAGGTGACAAACCTGCACCGCAGTTATTATTGATGCCGCGCGTCTGAAAGCCTGTCGGATCAAACTTAGTCTTGACCAAATCAGAGCCAGCAACGGGCCCTGTTAACTGCGCCGTACTACTACTCGTGAGACGGCGATTATATTTCGAATCAGTCACCATCTCATAACCCTTACCATCAGTACGTTTGGTCATCTCGACCACCGCAACACCATGGCAATTAACTTCTCGGCGCACATCGCTCGCAAGGCGACGGTTTTTAAATATCGGAGCAGCATTATCATCTTGGGTCACATAGTAGCCAAACGGACTCAATTCGTTACTATTCACGTATTCATGATTCATGACTAGCAGGCCATTATCTGACGCTTTGGCATCATACGTGCCGCCATTCTTACCAAAGAACCACATGCCATCATGGTTATCACCCATGCGCCACTCGAATGATTCTGCCGACTGCTCTCGGTTGTCTTTCCAATCATCGATACCCGATATCAGCGGCGTACCAAGTGGTAATATCATCTCGGCTTTATAGCCTGCTGCCACACTCATCGTCTCGGCAGTTGAATGCGCCACTGCCGTAAACTTCAAAGTCTCAGGACGTTTGAGATCGCCCTGTGCAGGGATAGCCGCGTTATTATCAGTATTTTTGATAGGACTGCTATCATCGTCATCGCTACAGCCAACCAAAGGTAGCGCCCCAAAAAAAGCCGCCGCCGTCAATCCTGTGCCACCTTTTAGGATACTGCGACGATTTAAACGACGACTAATAATGGTTTGAAAATCGATATTGTCAGTCGGATTAGAATCTTCAACGACTTCATGGGCAAGTGGTTGTTTATTATTCAATAATGTCATTATCAGTCACCTTGCTATTAGGCTGGATTGGCGGAGAGTTGGTCGCGGCTTTACAATTATCACCACAAAAATACGAATTACGCCTAAGTCTACCGAGAGTTTATGACAGAACGTTGAAACATAGATGACAGTCTCATGACAGCACTTTGTAAGCCCCTCATAAAACGAAAAAAATCCCAAGCGTTAACTTGGGATTTTTTGATAGCGTCGCTGCATTTGACGACTGATAAAATAGTACTGCTATAAAAACTTATTGAACCTGCGCCTGCCATTCATGGGCACCGAGCTTCAATTTTAACGCATCGCCTGCTTGTAATATGCCAACGCCGCTCGGCGTTCCAGTCATAATCACGTCACCTGCTTGTAAGCTAAAGGCATGGCTAATCTCTGCCAGTAATTCATAAACTGGAAATAGCATCAATGCACTATCACCATCTTGCTTCAACTCATCATTGATATAAAGCTGATATTCGACATGGCTAAAATCACCAAACGCTTGCGGATCAATCCAATCAGCAAGCACACAGGCACCATCGAAACACTTAGCACGCTCCCATGGATGACCTTTTTCTTTGAGCTTACTTTGCAAGTCACGTAAGGTCAAATCCAGCCCCAAAGTCACGCCACCTATCGCTTGCTGTGCTTGTTCAAGCGTGGCTGCCGATAAGTCTGCTGCTAATTGCACACACAGCTCAGCTTCATAATGGGTCTCACCATATATCGCTGGATTGGGACGGACGATATCATGACGCACACTGACCACTGACGATGCTGGTTTCATAAATAAGATGGGTGATTTTGGTATCTCATTGCCAAGCTCGCGGGCGTGTTCCGCATAGTTACGGCCGACACAGACCACTTTGCCGATGGATGCACGTACGCTATCGTTAACCATTGCGATACTCGTGTCATCATTGACGCTGGCAGCAATCGCATTGATTAAAGACATATGGGGTGATTTGCTCATACTAGGCACTCACAGCAGATTATTGATAGGTTGGTCATACATACTGCACTATCTGTCGCTATTTTTCTAGGGCTTATCTTCATTTTAAAAATAGTCATAAAAATGAGATAAATGGCAGTTAAACAAAAGAATAGCGGGTTAATATTAAGATATTAACCCGCTATTTCATTGATTTTTTAGCATTATTTTGAGCCAAACCATTAAGGTATGGTGTTGGTCATTACATCAGGCGGTACATAGCTTGTGTGGCGATTCATTCTTTTTTCAAACAACCTAAAGCTAAACAGAATCACCCATGATAATAGAAGGTAAATAATACCAGCAGCAAAGAACAGCTCCATCAAGGTATAAGTTCGCGCACTAATGGTTCGAGCGACACCCGTGATATCCATCAAAGCGATGGTTGACGCAAGCGCACTGCCTTTTAGCATAAAGATCACTTCATTGCTATAAGCTGGAATGACAATACCAAAGGCACGGGGTAAGGTAATACGCGTAAGCTTCTGCCATTTCGACATACCGATAGCGTCAGCTGCTTCGAGCTCACCAACAGGAATCGTCTGAATCGCACCGCGAATGATCTCTGCCAAATAAGCACTGGTATTCATGGTAAAGGCAATGATGGCACACCAATACGCTTGACTGAGCACAGGTTCCCATAAGAACGAATTCCGTATAGCCTCAAACTGTCCTAGACCATAATAAATCAAAAATATCTGTACCAGCAGCGGCGTGCCACGGAAGAAGAAGATATAAGAAAAGGGTAGTATCTGCACCAGCCAGTTTTTTGACAAGCGTAACTGGGCTAAAACCAAACCAAAAAAGAGACCGATAATACCTGAGATAACCACCAGCTGTACGGTCAATACTGCCCCGTCTAATAAATCAGGAATACTATCAAAAATAACCTGCCAATTCCAATCCATAGTATCTCTCCTCTATCCTATGGTCGATTGACGGTGGGTTGACTGACGGCTCAGCTTTTTAGCGTAGCGTGCCGCTGGATTGGCGCGCCATTCGAGCCACATCATAAAACCAGTAATCAACATGGTTAAACCCAGATAAATAATCGCAGCAGCCATATAAAAAGTAAATGGCTGCTGCGTTGATTGAGCGGCACGTGACGCCTGATACATGATGTCTTTGAGACCCACAACTGATACCAATGCAGTATCTTTGAGCAACACCAAAAACAAATTGCCCAATCCTGGCAACGCAATCTGCCAAACTTGTGGCAAGGTAATGCGATAAAACGTCTGAAAAGGACGCATACCAATCGCTTGCGCCGCCTCCTTCTGCCCTATTGGAATCTCTTGGATCGACATGCGAAAAATTTCAGTCGCATAAGCGCCAAACGCGATAGACAACGCCATCACGCCACCCCAAAAGGCACTGATCTCAACATATTCGTTATAGCCGAATTTTTTGAGAATCGTCATCAGCAGCATAGAGCCACCGTAATAGATAAACAGTACCAATAGCAACTCTGGAATACCGCGCATTGTCGCCGTATATACAGTCGCAATTTTACGCAGCAGCCAGACATTGGACAGCTTAGCTGTGGCACCGAGCAGCCCTAAAGCCATGCCGATGACTAAACTGGTCATGGCAAGCTTGATGGTGACGGTAGCGCCGCTCAGTAGTAGCGCGCCAAATCCTTGTAAATCAAACACAATTATCCACTCAGTCTCTTTATATTAGCAATTTGCAAAATATGAGTTAAAAGAATCAGCATCAATCGCTGAGCGCTGCTGATAAGCGTATTTTATACCAAATAGACCTTGGTACTTTGCGTCATAGATGGACGTCAAATCAATACGATTATTGCGGCGGAAATTGACACAGTAGAAATGAGCGCTGATTTTATCATATTCGCTGCCAGCTATGTTAATACTCACACGTAAAAGCAGTGCTTAAATAGACGCTTATCTTCTTAAAAATGCATTAGATTAGTCATATTTTTACAAACCGAACAGTCAATATCACAAGACCAAACTATTTTTTATAAAAAACAAAAAAAGGATATCGCTATTGAAGCAATACCCTTCCTATGAAATGGAATTCAAATTAACCTATTAAAAATCACCATTCTCACGGTTACGATGCAACAGTGCTAAACATATTTTAAGACTTATTCAGCAGGTTTTTCTGTCGGCTCAGTAGTGACCGTCGAGCTTGATGCTGGAATCGCAAAATATTTTTGATTGATTTTATCGTAAGTGCCATCCGCTTTAATATTGACCAATGACTTATTAATTTTTGCTTGCAATGCATCGCCTGGACGCACCGCGATGGCAAAATTATCATTGATGTCAATCTCTTGACCTTTGAGCGCATACTGACTGCCTGAGGTGGAGCCAAGCCATTCTAGCGCTGGCAGCTTATCAGACACCATCGCATCGACACGATTCGAACCCAAATCCAAAAACGCATTACTGAGCGTGTCATAAAGCTTCATATCAGCATTTGGATAAACTTTTTCTAACCACTGCGAAGAAATGGTCGAGCGCTGAGCGGCAATAGAGTGCGCATTGATATCATCGCTATTACTGGGATCGAAGCTGCTGTCTTTTCTGGCCAAAAACACCAAGGTATTGCTAAAGTACGGCTCTGTAAAGCTGACTTGTTGCTCACGCTCAGGCGTCACCGACATAGCGGCCACAATCGCATCATACTTACCCGCTTTTAGACCGGGGATAATACCGTCCCAATCTTGCGCCGTGATTTCACACGTCACCTTCATATCGGCACAGATAGCGTTGGCAATATCAACATCAAAACCACCAAGGGTGCCATCCGCATTGGTATAGTTGAAGGGGGCATAAGCGCCTTCGGTACCAATACGTAACACATCACCCGTCGCTGCGGTCTCAGCGGCGTCTGGGCTGACATCATCATTTGCATCATTTTGACCATTGCTACACCCTGCTAAGGTTAAAAGCGCCGCCATCGCAAGCAAGGGCGCTGAAAAACGTCGCGCCTTGATGCCATTGATAACGGATGCGTTCGCGATTGCACGGTGTTGGTCAAAATGGTTATTCATGATCATCCTTGGGGTTTGTGAGTAAAATAACACTCATCTCTATGAGTGAATATCGCCATACGTGACAGCCATATCAGCCGAGCACAGAGATGAGCTATGATATTAGTTAGTCGCCGCTTCAGCTGATTCTTCTTTCACTTCAACAGCATCATCACCTTCAACCACCATCACTTCTTTTACGTCGGTGGTTGCCACGGCTTTTTGCGCAGCAGCGGTAGAGCTGGTGCCAAAATAGCTGCCTGTGATTTGGTCATAAGTACCGTTTTCTTTTAATTCAGCCAACGCTTTATTGAACTTAGCGACCAATGGATCGCCTTTACGAAGCGCGATACCCATGGCATCTTCGTCGGTGCTGATTTCTTGTCCTTTTACTTCATAGTCTTTACCAGCATCCGTTTTTAGCCAATCGATGCCAGTGACTTTATCGGACATCATTGCCCGTACGCGACCTGAAGTCAGATCCAGATACGCATTATCTTGGGTATCATAAAGCTTGATATCAGCATCTGCATGTTCATCCTGCAAGTACTGTGAAGCGACGGTTGAGCGCTGTGAGGCAATGGGCTGACCTTTTAATGCATCGACGCGAATGTCATCACCTTTTTTACCAATCAAGATAATGCCGGTGTGAAAGTACGGGTCAGTGAATTCAACCACTTCTTTACGCTCAGGCGTGATCGACATACCTGCGATAATTGCATCGAATTTTTGGGCATTTAGACCAGGAATGAGACCATCCCAATCTTGTGAGATGACTTCACATTTCGCTTTCATTTGTGCACACAGAGCGTCGACCAGCTCAATCTCATAACCAATTAACTTGCCATCAGCATCGGTATAACTGAACGGCTTATAGCTTGATTCGGTGGCAATTTTTATGTTCATAGGTGCATCGGCTGTGGTGTCAGCTGCCGCACCATCTTCTGGCGTGGTGCTATTATTACAACCAGCCAGCATAAGCATCGCGGCACTTAATGGCGCAAGCCAAAGCACCTTAGTTTTTAATGATGATGTCATTGATATTGTCATGTTTGCTATTCCTTCATTTTTCAATCAGAAGATTATTGACCAAAGTTCGCTTGCTCAAGACGTGCCAGCTCACCGTTACTACGGATTTCGCTGAGTGCTTTATTAAAGTCGTCTCTGAGTGCGTCACCTTTACGAACAGCAATGGCAATATTGTCGTCATTGTCAATTTCGTCACCAACGATACCAAAGCCTTCAGGGTTGTCTGCCAACCATGATTTGGCAGAGACTTTTTCCGCCAATACTGCATCGCTACGACCAGACTTTAGATCCAGATAAGCATTGTCATAATTGTCATACAACTGCACAGTATTGCCGTCTTTGCCTTCATAGTTATCTTGTAAATAAGCGCCAGGCGTGGTTGAACGTTGACCACCAAGTGTCAAGTTTTTGATCGCCATAGGATCAAAACTGCCTTTGGTATCGGTCAGCCAAACCATCGTATTGGCAAAGTAAGGCTCGGTAAAGTCGACTTTTTCTTGACGCTCAGGTGTAATAGACATACCCGCAATCACTGCATCATATTTTTGTGCTAAAAGACCCGGAATAATACCATCCCAATCTTGAGCGACGATTTCACATTTGGCTTGCATCTGTTTACATAAGGCATTGGCAACGTCAATATCGTAGCCTGCCAAGCTGCCATCAGCATTGGTGTAGTTAAAAGGAGGGTAAGCACCTTCAGTCGCGATACGAATGGTCTTGCCAGCCGTTTCTGCTGCAGTGGCGTCAGTGTTGCTATCAGTAGTTTCATTAGCCGGTTGACTACAGGCGCTCAGCATCAATGCGGCGGTAACGGTCATCGATGACCACAATAGGCGAGAATTCGACATCATACATTCCTTAAATTCTGATGGGTTTTTAATGTAGGGTTCTGATATTTTGTTCTCTGACGTCCCTGCCAGACAAGCAATATAGATAGCAGAATACACAAGCAGCCGTCATTATCGACCACCTGTAAACCTTTTGATAATACCTGAGTAAAATATCAAAAACAAACGTTTTACATACCGACTGTTATTAACGAGTAATAAACGGTCAACGCTGCTTACTAAGCAGTAATTTTATGCTTAAAATAAAATGACGATAGGGTGGTAAGAATATTACCACCCCATTTTTGCATATAAAACGGATACTAAATACGAGGCTAGTTCTGACGATGCGATGCCATAAAGTCTTTGACACGCTCAGAGGTAGGATTATCAAAAACTTGCTCGGGCGTGCCAATCTCTTCAATCACGCCTTGATGCAAGAACACCACTTTGCTTGATACTTCTCTCGCAAAACGCATCTCATGGGTGACGATAAGCATAGTACGCCCCTCTTCTGCCAACTCACGCATGACGGCGAGCACTTCATTGACCAGCTCAGGATCTAAGGCTGAGGTTGGCTCATCGAATAGTAGCACCTGTGGCTGCATGGCAAGCGCACGGGCAATTGCCACACGCTGACGCTGACCACCAGATAAATTCGCTGGATAGGCGTCTTTTTTATCAAGCAAACCGACTTTATCGAGCAGTTTTTCAGCATCGCTAATGGCTTGATCTTTTTTAATCTTTAAAACCTGCGTTGGTCCTTCGATGATGTTTTGCAAAATCGTTTTGTGCGGCCACAAGTTAAAGTTTTGGAAGACAAAACCCACGCGCGCGCGCAAGTTTTCCAATTGCTTGATATCGACCGCTTGCAGCTCACCTGACTTGGCAGGCTTAAGCATCAGCTCATCATTACCGATAATAATACGACCTTGATTGGGTTTTTCGAGCAAATTAATGCAGCGCAGCAAGGTAGATTTACCTGAGCCTGATGAGCCCAAAATAGAGATGACATCACCGTCATATGCGGTAAGGGACACTCCTTTTAGAACTGCCAATGAGCCATAGCTTTTATGGACGTCTTGTAAATCTAAGGCGATAGGCCGAGTCGGATCTTTTGCAATATCAAGCATGGTTCAGCAGACTTCCAATAAATATGAGTGAAAACACGAATAAAAATGAATAAAAAATAGCGGCATAGGCAGCATAAATAGTATCAGCATCAATCATAGCATTATTGTGATAAGGCAATGATTCGTGACACAAATAGAAAAAATGTCACATTGTCTCTTATTACACAGCAAAAAGGCAAATCCTGTATTGAACCAGATGCTCAATCAACGCTGAATCAGTGGTAAATAAATATTAATAAGCCACTAAATAGCTAGGGCGTGTCTTCATTTCAAAAATGGAGATAAAAATGAGATAAATTGCCGTCAAACAAGAAAAATAGCGTAGATAATATCGGGATATTAACAAGCTATTTGACGATGTTTGGCAATATTTATCCATTTTTAGCCCATTTAGATGACTATTGAGTGAATTGAAGACACGCCCTAATATAAAAAAGCCCAGACTGTATTTACAGCGCTGAGCCTTATTTTATCACTTTCGTGTACTGGGCGTAGTTTTATCTGATTATCTAGTTTTATTCGCTTATATCATCAACTAATAATAATCAGTTAATCAAAGTAGCGATTTAATACGTCGAGACATGTTCTTCGCTCTCAGTACCATCCAGCACTTCGGCGTCATCTGCTGTTGCCACCGCCACATCATCATTATTATCCACTGCCATGCCATCATCGGCGCTAGCAACTGCAATATCATCGCCATCACCTGCTGTCGCAACACCAGTAGCTTCATCCTCTACTGCTGTTTGTGCATCAACGGCTGGAGCAGTTTCCATAGGGGCTTCCTCTTTCTTACTGCAAGCGCCCAATGTCAATGCCGCGGCAACCAAACCAACTGTCAGTAAGCTTTTACGCGTGGTGTTGTCGATACTGTCATTTCTAATAGCCATTTTTATTCTCCATCATTATTTCATTTATTGAATTGTATTTGACGAGCAACCATTCGTACATGAATGTCTGCCCTTTAATTGCTTTTTGATGCACCGTTAAGCTCTACTATACGTATGATTAATGCTAGCTACCTTAGTAGTTACAACACAGTTCTGTTAAAACCACGTAACCGAAGGCTTGTATTTTTGCTTTCTCTAAAATGATGTTTGTATCATGAAGTGGCAAGGACTCAGTAATGGTAAAGTCAGTAAAATGACGCGACGACAATGCTCATAAACGCTATGTAAAGCAGGCACTGTTCACAAAATCATCTTTACTATCGCCTCAATCTCCTCTATGTTAAATAGCATAATACCTGATAGGTATCAAAATCATCTTTTTGCCACATTTTCGCCTTTTTGGGCGCTTTCATTTGCTTAAAACATTTATAACATAAGGAAAATAATTTGTGAGTCAATCGAATACCACAGACGTTACTGCCTATATGCAAGCTGTCGGCAAACAAGCACGAGCGGCTTCTCGTGTGCTGGCTGCGGCAAACACTGGTGACAAAAACTCAGCATTAATAGCGATTCATGATGTGTTAAAAGAGGCCAAATCAGATATTTTGGCCGCCAATAAAATCGATATGGATAATGGACAAAGCAACGATTTAGAGGCAGCCTTACTGGATCGCTTAGAACTAAATGATGCCCGCTTTGACGGTATGCTCCAAGGGTTAAAAGACGTCGCCTCATTACCAGACCCTATCGGCGAAGTCACCGACATGACCTATCAGCCATCAGGGATTCATTTGGGTAAAATGCGGGTGCCGCTCGGCGTGGTCGGCATGATTTATGAGTCGCGCCCTAATGTGACCTTAGAAGCGGCTTCATTGGCGCTAAAATCAGGCAACGCTATTATCTTGCGCGGCGGCTCTGAAGCGTTTGAATCCAACCAAGCGATTGCCAAGTGTATCTTGGAAGGACTACAAAAAGTCGGGCTGTCTGAGCACAGTGTGCAAGTATTACAAACGACAGATCGTGCTGCTGTCGGCGAGCTGATCACCATGACAGATTATGTCGATGTCATCGTCCCACGCGGTGGCAAAGGGTTGATTGAGCGTATCAGCCGCGATGCTCGCGTTCCTGTCATCAAGCATTTAGATGGCAACTGCCACACCTTTATCGATAGTGATGCGGATGCCGAAATCGCCATCAAAGTCAGCGTCAATGCAAAAACCCATCGCTACGGTACGTGTAATACCATGGAGACGCTATTGATCGACGAATCAGTTGCGGGTGAGCTATTACCTAAGATTGCCGAAGCCATCATCGCCGCTGATGATGCGATGCAACTGCGCCTTGATGACAAGTCGCAAGCCATCTTAAATGACAATGCTAAGCTTGCTGGACATCTGTCTGCGGCCACTGCTGAGGATTGGGATACCGAATATTTAGCGCCTATCTTAGCGGTAAAAGTTTTGTCAGGTATTGACGAAGCCATTGAACATATCAACACTCATGGCAGCCATCATACCGACGTTATCATTACCGACAACTATACCAAGTCGCAACGCTTCATCCGTGAAGTCGACTCGGCGAGCGTCATGATTAACGCCTCTAGCCGTTTTGCCGATGGCTTTGAGTATGGATTGGGTGCCGAGATTGGCATCTCGACCGATAAAATCCATGCTCGTGGTCCAGTAGGACTTGAAGGTCTCACCTCACAAAAATGGATCGTGTATGGTCATGGTGAGACTCGCGCCTAACGTCTTATCGCTTAGCCTATCATCCACTCTCTCATTTAACGTATAATCCACAAAAAAACGCCAGCTCAATTGCTGGCGTTTTTTAGTAGTGTCAAATATGTTATATATGCGGTATTAAAACTATGTATATGATAGAAGTCATGCGGCACGATAACAAAACATGCGATAGGAAAGTGGGCTTATGCAGAGTGGTAAAATCAAGCACTGGAATTCAGATAAAGGCTATGGCTTTATCGATGTAGACAACCAAAGTGAAGACGTGTTTTTTCATGTGAGTAAAGTGCGATTATCACAGCCGATAACCATCGGTCAAAGCGTCTATTTTAATAGTGAGCGTAATGATAAAAACCAACTACGAGCCACTGAAGTCACTTCCAACGAATTGAGTATTTTAGCCACTCCAGACTCAAATATAGCCAATCACCATTCAAATAATGGCAGCCGAAACAACCCTACTGATAATAACAAAAACCCGCGACACACTACCCGTGACAATCGTCATAGTCAGCGTGGCAATCAAAACAAGAGAAGCTTAGGATCTACCCTATTTAGTTTGATTGCCCTTATTGCCGTTGCTGTTTACTTTTTTGGTGATTTGTCGTCTGGGTTTTTGACCAATAGTATTGACCCAACGGCGGTATCAGAAACCTCATCAGAGACCCAGCCAGCAAAGACAAGCGGCGTCACGGGCGATGCTCAGATAGACAATACCATTGCCCTTATTCAACGAGGCGGGCCCTTTCCTTATCCTCATAAAGATGGCACGACATTTTATAATCGTGAGGGCAGGTTGCCCACGCAGTCACAAGGCTACTACCGCGAATATACCGTGCCGACCCCTGGCGTGTCACATCGCGGTGCACGGCGTATCGTCACAGGTGGTCATCCGCCGACCGTGTATTACTTAACCGTTGATCACTATGACAGCTTTCGCAGACTGGACGTAAAATAATATGAGTAAAGCCATCCACTATATTAATCTGGGTTTTGACCAAGATATTAACCAAAAAACTACAGCACTAAATGCTAGCATGCCCGCTCAGACTGTTAACATACCAGTAGACGAGATACTCAATAAAACCACATTATTAACAAACTTAGCCAATGCCTGTGATTTTCCCAGCTATTTTTCACATAACTGGGATAGCGCATGGGACTGTTTAACGGATAGCGAAGTGACTCACCTGATGCTGGATCTAACAGCGGTGAAAAAAATAAACACCGAAGATTTTAATGTTTTCAAAAGCATCATTGAAGATGCCTACAGAGATTTTGGCAAGCCGCAATTATGGGTTATTATGCCGTCCGTGGATGATGCCTAGTCGCCAATCACCACACAAACCTGAATTCGAGATAAAACCATATTTATCCCGAATTCAGGTTAATTTATTTTTATAGAAAGGATTAATATATGGAAATTACCCTAAACGGCTATTACACGCTGATACTAGCCACTCTAGTGCTGCTGCTTGGGCGCTTTTTGGTCAAGAAAATTAAATTCTTAGAAGATTTTAACATTCCAGAGCCTGTTGCTGGTGGTTTGGTCGCAGCAATAGTGGTCTATATTCTAAATATCATTTGGGGATATAGTTTTAACTTTCATCAAGGATTACAGACGGCTACCATGCTGATGTTTTTTGCCTCTATTGGTTTGAGTGCTGATTTTAGTAGACTCAAAGCCGGTGGTACGCCATTGTTGATTTTTACCATCGTTGTGTCCGTTTTTATCGTCTTGCAAGATGTCGTTGGTGTGGCCATGGCAAGCGCGTTGGGACTTGATCCACTACTTGGATTAGTGACAGGTTCTATCGCCCTGACTGGTGGTCACGGTACGGCAGGCGCTTGGGGTATCACTTTGGAGCAAGATTACGGTGTGGTCGGTGCAACGACACTTGGTATCGCTGTTGCCACCTATGGCTTAGTCGCTGGTGGTATCATTGGTGGTCCTGTTGCTCGTCGCCTGATTCAAAAGCTGGGGTTAAAACCAACGCCCGCCAATCCCAATCCTAGTGACATCGAAAAAGTCGCTGGTGCGCAGTCGCTTTATAGCACTAAACATGATGAAGATTCGGCGAGTAGCAATAAAGAAATTTTTGAAAGACCTGATAGCATGCGCTTTATCACCGCCTCTTCTACTATTGAGACATTGGCATTGTTTGCCGCAGCGTTGGCTTTCGCCGATGTCATGACGCTTGTTGCCCAAGGCACATGGTTTGAGCTACCTACCTTCGTTTGGGCGTTGGCAGGTGGTGTGATTATTCGTAATGTCTTAACCACTATCTTTAATTTTGATATGTTTGATCGCTCTATCGACGTATTTGGTAACGCTTCTTTGAGTCTGTTCTTAGCCATGGCGCTGCTGTCATTGAAGCTATGGCAGCTGACTGATTTGGCAGGTCCTGTGTTGATTATCTTACTGGTACAGACGGTCATTATGGTTGTTTATGTCTATTTCATAACCTTTAAGGTGATGGGTAAAGACTATGATGCAGCGGTCTTGTCAGCTGGACATTGTGGTTTCGGTATGGGTGCGACGCCAACGGCGATTGCCAATATGCAGGCGGTCACGGATCGCTATCTGCCTTCGCCTAAGGCGTTTTTGATTGTGCCAATGGTTGGTGCTTTCTTCGTCGATATCGTCAACGCGACGATCTTGCAGATATTTACTAAACTGCCGTTTATGTAATTTTATAAGCAATAAAGTCGAATTAACCTGAATAAGGCTGGGCTACGCTATCGTAACCCAGCCTTTTTATTGGTTATTCAACCTTCCTATAAAGATATGATTGAACTAAGCTAGATCATTACCTAGTATTGAGAGAATGATATGAGTAAAGACAAACTTATCAAGTTATCGAAAGAAGAGGAAGAAGCGCTGTTAGATAATTTGAGAGATTATATGAGCGAAGAGTTTGATTTGGATATCGGTAATTTGCCTGCCAAGTTCTTATTCGATTTTATAGTGGACTTGATTGGCTCTAAAATATATAACCAAGCCATCGATGATGCTGAGCCTTGGTTATATGAGAGGTTTATGGGCATATTAGAAGACAGTCATGCGCTGAAGAAGGATTAGCTACTATTTTCTACGACACAAAAAAACCGCCTAGCAAATGCTAAGCGATTTTTTATTTCAAGCTTAAAACTCAATAATTAAGACTTACTGATTTTTAGCATAAACCAGGTACAGTAACGGATGAGAATATTTGTCTGGACTTAACTTAGTTGTCTACCTACTATTGAACTAATGATGACTGTTGTAGATATTTATGTTCTTTAATCCGATTTTCTCAAAACTGAAGGTCAGCCTCGCTCTAGCGACAACGTTATTTGCACAAATTGCTTGGGCAAATGACTCATTGACCGAGGTATGTAAAAAGCCACCTATCGCAAACTACGAGAGTATTGATTGCTTAAGTGAAGGATTAGC
Source organism: Psychrobacter sp. TWP2-1-2 (assembly GCF_049896785.1). NCBI lineage: Bacteria > Pseudomonadati > Pseudomonadota > Gammaproteobacteria > Moraxellales > Moraxellaceae > Psychrobacter > Psychrobacter sp. TWP2-1-2. Next base: position 53,998 of record NZ_JAFCVA010000008.1, read on the forward strand.
ACGAGTAATGCGTACTACTTTTAAAAGCCCATATAATTACGACAAATATGGTTATGTTGACGCTTCAGGACAAATCATTGTACCACTGCAATATGATAAGGCTAAATCTTTTAATGAAGGGTTGGCCGCTGTCGCGACATCTCGCCCATTGGCAAATATCGTTATGCTAGATAAATGGGGCTTTATCAATGAAAAGGGCAACACTATTGCTTCATTACAATATGAAAATGTTGAGTCTTTTTCTGAAGGCTTAGCAATGGTTGAGAAAAACAATAACAGTGGGTTTATCAATAAAACTGGAGAGGAAGTCATCCCACTACAATATAGTAATGCTGGGTCTTTTTCTGAAGGTATGGCAAGAGTTCAAAAAGATGATAAATGGGGTTTTATTAATAGAGCTGAAGAGGTTGTTATCCCTATCCAGTATGACTATGTAAACTTTTTTTCTGAAGGGTTAGCCGTCGTCGAAAAGGCTGGAAAATATGGATTCATCAATAAACAGGCCAATGAAATCATCCCTCTACAATATAGCAATGCAACCTCTTTTAATGAGGGTTTAGCCAGTGTAACCATGACTGAACACTATCCATCCTCAGATGATCATTATGGATTTATTGATAAAAAAGGAGATTTTGTCATTCCAGAGCAGTTTAATAGCGCTCACTCTTTTGAGCAGGGTATCGCACGGGTAGAAAAAGAAGGCAAATGGAGTCTCATCGACCAAAGCGGAAATAAAATCACTCCTATACAGTACAGTGCTATTGAAGTTTTCGATGAAGGGCTAGCCCGCGTTGAGAAGAATGATAAGTTTGGCTTTATTAATAGAGCGGGTCATGAGGTCATACCTACAGAATATGATTCTGTCGAAGACTTTAGTCAAGGGTTAGTTATCGTCACAAAAGAAAATAAAAGAGGGGTTATCGATAGTGCAGGCAACGTCATTGTGGCTGTGGAATTCGACAATATCTCTCACACTGCCGACGGCATTATACATATCTCTCAAGCAGATAAATTTGGCTTTTTAGATGCGTCAGGCAAAGTCATCTCACCACCACAATACGATGAGGCTGGTGTATTTATTGATGGTCTAGCGTGGGTTAAAAAGGATGATAAATATGGTTTCATTGACAAGTTAGGTAACGCAGTTATCCCCTTGCAATATGAGAATGTTTTGGATTTTAATAAAGGTCTTGCCCCTGTCACTAAAAATGGTCAATCAGGGTTTATAGATACGACAGGAGCTATAATTATCCCTCTAAAGTATGATTATACTTGGCATTTTGATAAAGACTTATTAGCAGTTGATATAGACGGTAGGATGGGGCTAATCAATCAAATTGGCCAAGTGGTCATACCGTTAGAATACGATAAAATTGATACGTTTGAAGCAGGTTTAGCACCCGCTCAAAAAGACGGATTATGCGGCTTTATTGATACCAAAAATAAAACCGTTGTTCCCTTTAAATACGATAAGGTTGAGCCTTTTACCAATGGTATAGCTCATGTCACCAAAAAGACTAAAGTAGGCTTGGTAGATAAACTGGGTAAAGAGATTGTGCCAGTACAGTTCAATGACCTTAAGTTTTTAGATTTAACGTATATTAATTTTTTGGATGAAGCTCTAAAAGGTGCAACGACCTTTAAATTAGAAAATGAGCAAAGCAATGCCTTAGCTGTAGTAGATAACAAAACCAAATTTTCAGAAGATAGCCTATGGTACTTTGAAGGAGATATCACCAGTGTGAAACAAGACGCACAATTAGGATATTTCGATAATGAAATCGCCATTATTCCGCAGAATCAAGATGCTATAAAGCCTTTTAATAAAGGCGTTATACTTGTTAAAAAAGAAGGCAGTATATTTTATCTCAAAACAGAAGTGAGCTGACCATAAAAAAACCGCTTAGCCATTCAGCTAAGCGGTTTTTATTTTAACCAACGTTTAAAACTGCTCAAACAAAAACTACTGATTTTTTTCGTAAACTGGTAACTCTTTGCAGATCGCTTCTACTTTACCGCGTACTTCAGTAGCGACGGCTTCATCACCGCGGCTATCTAGTACATCACAAATCCAACCTGCCAAATCACCCGCTTGCGCTTCATTGAAGCCACGAGTAGTGATTGCTGGCGTACCGATACGGATACCAGAAGTCACGAACGGAGATTTCGGATCATTTGGTACGGCATTTTTATTCACAGTAATATGCGCATCGCCAAGCCATTTGTCTGCTTCTTTACCCGTCATTTCTTGCTTAACTAGGCTGATCAGCATGAGATGGTTTTCAGTACCGCCAGAGATGATTTCATAGCCGCGGTCTTGAACCACTTTTGCCATCGCTTTAGCGTTTTTAACCACTTGCTGCTGATAAGTAGAAAAGTTATCTTCTAACGCTTCTTTAAAGCAAACCGCTTTTGCCGCGATGACATGCATCAACGGGCCACCTTGGTTACCTGGGAATACGGCAGAATTGAGCTTTTTAGCAAGTACTTCATCACGTGCCAAAATCATACCTGAACGTGGACCACGTAGGGTTTTGTGCGTAGTTGTTGTAACCACATCAGCGAACGGTACTGGGTTTGGATAAACACCACCAGCAACTAGACCAGCAACGTGTGCCATATCTACTAGCAAATAAGCACCAACTTCATCAGCGATTTCACGGAAACGTGCCCAATCGACTACCTGTGAATACGCTGAAAAACCAGCAATAATCATTTTAGGCTTATGCTCTTTTGCCAAACTTTCAACTTGGTCATAATCGATAAGACCAGTGCCTTCGACCAAGCCGTACTGTACAGCATTGTAGTTCAGACCTGAAAAGTTAATGTGTGCGCCGTGAGTCAAGTGACCACCTGCGTCTAAGCTCATGCCTAGTACGGTGTCATTTGCTTCAAGTAACGCTAAAAATACGGCAGAGTTTGCTTGGCTACCAGAATGTGGCTGGACGTTGACATACTCAGCACCGAACAACTCTTTTGCACGATCAATCGCCAATTGCTCTACAACGTCTACATGCTCACAACCACCATAATAACGCTTACCAGGATAGCCTTCAGCGTATTTGTTGGTTAGATCTGTACCTTGCGCTTCCATCACTGCTTGCGAGCAGTAGTTTTCAGACGCAATCAATTCGATATGGTTTTCTTGACGAACGCTTTCTGCAGCCATCGCTTCAGCAAGTACTGGATCAAAATCTTTGATAGAAATATCTTTAAACATAGTGATGTCCTAGGTAGTGACTGTCATTGAAAAATGTCGTTGAAAAGAAGCTTATAGGCTGCCCACAATAAAACAATTACTGTGTCAACGTCGCTCAAAGTACCAGCGGTACTTTTACGCTCAGTTTTATGGTATGACCATTATTGTGAATTGAGTCTATTAGCAAAGATAAGTAGGAGTAAGCAGAGGCAATAGGCCTGTCATTAACTTGTCCAATTCGGCAATAAACTCGATACGCGTTGGCATCAAAATCATCGCTAAACATTAAGTGTAACATGAAAATTTGTGCGGTGAGCGCAAAAAAACCTCACTGTAAGCTGAGTGAATTAAATGGTGATATAACGCAGATAAATAGCCAATAAAATAAATGGTTTACCGATATCATCCTGCTCCTAGCCTGTTGTTGGTCAGCAGATTATTAGCGATATTTATCTATTGACTGGCTACTTAACGGATATTCAACTGTCAGTAGCGACAAATGCTGGCAAGAAAGTTTCGCTGATCAGCAACTGGCGACCATACCAATCATAACGTGTTTGCCGTTGCCAACCCTCACTTGTCTGCTGGATAAAACGCTGATTGGGCAAAGTCCGGCTGCGTTTAAATAACACATAACCGATGGGCGTGCCTTTGAGCTGCTGTAGACGGCGGGCGTTACCTTTGAGACTGGGTAACGGAAAGATACTTTGCGCGGCCACCCACGGGCGCGCGTCATTGCCATATAGTTGCGCTTCACGCACCCATGCTAGCATGGGACGATTTAGCATGGCACCTGTGACATTCAATTGTTTTTTTTGTGCCAATGACAGCAATCGGTAGCCCTCAAAGCTGCGCTCCACGCGCAAGGGCTGCCCTGCTTTCACTTCCAACACTGCCGTGAGAGAGCCTGCGACATTGAGCCACGAGAGTAGCTCACTAGGAGGAGACAAATGGGTAGGACAAAAAAATTGAGTACTGGACATAGTTAACGGCTAATAGTGACATAATAATAAAAAAGAAAGCGAGCGTTAGGCGTATTAAGCAAAGCCTATTGATTGTTATCAAAGGCTGGCATATTATCCGCATTAAAGGGCAATGCCTCAAATGCTTGCTGACGATACTGCGCCATGTGCTCACGGTCTTGGGCGCAAAAATTGGCGATAGCTGGCACAAAACGTGGGTCATAAATACGGTGGATAGAGTGTGTCGTCGTTGGAATAAAACCACGAACCAGCTTATGCTCCCCTTGCGTACCCGGATCAAAATACTTAAGCCCTTGCTCGATGGCAAACTCAATACCTTGATAATAACACAGCTCAAAGTGTAAGCTGTCGTATTCACCCAGTGCTCCCCAATAGCGACCATAAAGAGTGGCATTTTCGCTATGGCGATCATCGTATAAAAACAAGCTACTGGCGATAATTTCTCCAGAGGAATCTAACGCTTGTGCGAGCATTAAGTGCTCAGACATAGTCGCTGCCAGTGCTATAAAAAAATCTATCGTCAAATAAGGCTGTTGTCCACGTACTGCATACGTCATCACGTAACAATGATAAAAGGCTTTCCAGTCTTCATCGGTAATAGCATCACCGCATTTGCGTTGGCAGATGATGCCTTGCTCCGCAACTTTACGACGCTCAGCACGAATGGTTTTGCGTTTTTTGGCTTTTAGCGTCGCTAAGAATGCTTCAAAATCAGCAAACGGTTGACAGTCTTGTAGCAAGTCTTTATTTTGCCATAAGAACTGACAGCCTTGACGTTCCAGTATAGGCATGTCAATTGCGGTTGATTCTAAACCATTATCTTGAGCGGCTAGCAAATGCGCTATATCAATATCAGTAGGCATAGATGCCGTCGCAATCTTTGCCAGCTCAGGCGTGATGAATAATCCATGCCAGCTTGAGGCACCTACTTGCTGAGCAATATCATCGATGCCTGCGATAGCTACTTTTATAATATCGGAGGTTAACGTCTCACCTTTTGCCAACCAAAGCCGCTGACCCGTAATCGGTGTATAGGGCACGCTGGTAACCAGCCTTGGATAATAATCCACACCATAACGCGCATAGGCTTCTGCCCATGAATGGTCAAACACAAACTCGCCACGATGATGACCTTTGAGGAATATTGGTAACACCGCCACAGGATGCGCGACTGTTTGCGCAGCTTCGTTAATCGCAGAATGGTTTTCGCTATGGTTTTCACTATGATCAGCGTGGTCTATCGAGCTGTCGCTTTGACTATCTGCGACACGATGTACCAACACAAATATCGGCAACCAGCCTGCCTGCTCACCAATCGCGCTAGTGTCAGCTAACGCTTGCCAAAAGGCAAACGACATAAAAGGGGTATCGGGGGTTTGCCAGTCTGCTTGACTCTGCCAGCTGGTGTCATTGAGTAATGCATATTGTAAACTCATAATACTCACTATTTATTTTTATATGGGCGTAGTTTTTTATACCTTGTTTTGTATATGACTAGCCTAGCAAAATTCTACTCAAACTCTGTCACAATTATGCTCTCATAATTGTCAGATATTATGGATAAAATAGGTAACAATGCACTCTCGATAATAAAAGCTATCCCAATACAGTCATCTCTAAAACATAGATAATTTGGTTTGTCAGCTCATGTCTGACAGAAGAGTAAGAATCACTTAGTCACGACTCATATCTATGATATGACTGGCAGTTTTTTGAATAATGATTGTATTATTCATCGTTTTATGACGAGTATTAGCAGGCAGTGTTTGTATAGAAAGGATGAAATTTTTATCGATGACTGGTAGAATAAGGCTCTTAACAGCTTAATGTAATTAAGACATATTAGAAACAACCGAAAACACTACACTTAGTTCATTATGCGATATTGACATCGTATCAGATTTATAATCAGTTAACTATGATGTAGCGTCCGCACTCTATTTTTAAGTCATTCATATGAGCAGGTCGTTCAGACAAGACAGTCAAACTGCCGCTTAACGAAGAAAAATTCTAAGCAGACTCGATGGTCTCCAAGAAACTGGCTACAAAAAGCTCGCGACACATTATTTAGTATCGTTGCATGATCCATTATTACATCAGAGCTGCATGGAATGATTAACTTATATTTGAGCCTTATTATTAATTACAACTAAAAGGAATGCCCAACTAATGTCTAAAATTATTTATACAAAAACTGACGAAGCACCAGCGCTAGCAACCTTATCATTTTTGCCAATTGTAAAAGCCTTTACTCAAACAGCAGGCATCGAAGTTGAAACCAGTGATATCTCTGTTGCTGCCCGTGTGTTGGCTGAGTTTCCAGAGTACCTAACGGAAGAGCAGCGCGTTCCTGATAATCTGGCTGAGCTAGGTCGTCTGACTCAAGATCCAGACACCAATATCATTAAACTGCCTAATATCAGTGCTTCTGTTCAGCAGCTAAAAGCTTGTATCAAAGAATTACAAAGCAAAGGCTACGCTATTCCTGACTTTCCAGATGATCCTAAGACAGAAGAAGAAGAAGAGATCCGTAAGCGTTACGGCAAAAGCTTGGGCAGTTCTGTCAACCCAGTATTGCGTGAAGGCAACTCAGATCGCCGTGCACCAAAAGCGGTTAAAAACTATGCACGCAAGCATCCACACTCTATGGGTGAATGGAAGCAATGGTCACAGACCCACGTATCGCACATGCACAGTGGCGATTTTTATGCTGGTGAGCAATCTATCACTTTGGATAAAGCACGTACTGTACGTATGGAACGTGTCGCTGAAGATGGCACTATTCATGTCTTCAAAACAGGCATTGCCTTGCTGGACAAAGAAGTCATCGACTTGATGTTTATGAGCAAAAAATCACTACTTGAGTTTTATGAGCGTGAAATGGAAGATTGCCGCGAAGCTGGTATCTTGTTTTCACTGCACGTAAAAGCCACGATGATGAAAGTGTCGCATCCTATCGTGTTTGGTCATGCGGTCAAAACTTATTATAAAGATGCCTTTAATAAGCATGGCGCTTTCTTTGACGAGTTAGGTATCAACGTCAATAACGGCATGGCAAGTTTGTACGAAAAAATCGCTGAGCTACCTGCCAGTAAGCGTGAAGAAATCGAACGCGATTTACATGCTTGCCAAGTGCATCGTCCACGCCTAGCGATGGTTGATTCATCAAAAGGTATCACCAACTTCCATTCACCAAGTGATGTAATTGTTGATGCGTCTATGCCAGCGATGATTCGTTCAGGCGGTAAAATGTGGGGCGCTGATGGCAAAATGTATGACTGTAAAGCAGTCATGCCTGAATCTACCTTTGCTCGCATCTATCAAGAAATGATTAACTTCTGTAAATGGCATGGTAACTTTGATCCAACAACGATGGGTACGGTTCCTAACGTTGGTTTGATGGCGCAAAAAGCCGAAGAGTATGGCTCGCATGACAAGACTTTTGAGGCGAGTGGTTCAGGGTTGGCTCGTATTGTCGATGAAGATACTGATGAGGTATTGCTTGAGCAGCAGGTTGAAAACGGCGATATTTGGCGCATGTGTCAGGTTAAAGATGAGCCTATCCAAGATTGGGTAAAACTTGCCGTACGCCGTGCCCGTGAATCAGATACGCCTGTTATCTTTTGGCTAGACCCTTACCGTCCGCACGAAAACGAGCTGATCAAAAAAGTTCAAACTTACTTAAAAGATCATGATACTACAGGCCTGCATATTGAAATCATGTCACAGGTTCGTGCGATGCGTTATACGCTAGAGCGCGTTGCCCGTGGTCTGGATACTATCTCTGCGACCGGTAATATTTTACGTGATTACTTGACTGACTTGTTCCCAATTTTAGAATTAGGCACCAGTGCGAAAATGCTGTCAGTCGTACCATTAATGAAAGGCGGCGGTTTGTTTGAAACGGGCGCTGGTGGTTCTGCACCTAAGCACGTTCAACAATTGTTAGAGGAAAACCATTTACGTTGGGATTCATTGGGTGAGTTCTTAGCCTTGACCGTCTCTTTGGAGCATTTGGCCAGTCACGATAACAATGCTAAAGCGCAAATCTTGGCGGATACATTGGACACGGCGACAGAAAAACTGTTGTTAAACAACAAAGGTCCTTCGCGTAAAACAGGTGAAATCGATAACCGTGGTAGTCATTTCTATCTGGCGATGTACTGGGCACAGGAGCTTGCGGCACAAGATAAAGATGCTGATCTAAAAGCAAAATTTGCACCGCTGGCAGAAAAACTTGAGAGCAACGAAGCTGCTATCGTCAAGGAGCTAAATGAAGCTCAAGGCAAGCCTGTGGACCTGAAAGGTTACTACTTGGCAGACGAAGCATTGGCTGAACAAGCGATGCGTCCAAGCACGCTATTCAATGCAGCAATCGCCTCATTGTAATGGAGTTGTGTGCTAATACAGCAAACAATTGGGCTTAATTTTCTTTATTTATAAAGACTTTTGAACCCAGTTAGGTAAAATAAAAACGCCGCTTAGGTCTCAGACTTAAGCGGTGTTTTTTATGCTTGAACATAAGACAGTACGTTTAAAACGTTACTTTTGAAATATCACTTATAAACAGCAAAAAACTGCCAATAAAAAAGCCACCTACATAACTGTAGGTGGCTTTTTGACATTGCTATGTTCAGCGATACTTTTGTGAATATTGATACTTTTATCAATAGTATAAAATTCTGATAACTGCTGACTCAGTGCTATATACTTTTTAAACATCCATGTGCTTGATAACCGCTTTACCAAACTCAGAAGTACTGAGCAAGATAGCATCTGGCATGAGGCGCTCAAAGTCATAAGTGACTGTTTTATTTGCAATCGCACCTTGGATACCACTGATAATGAGATCAGCGGCTTCTGTCCAGCCCATGTCTCGTAACATCATCTCAGCTGATAAAATCAATGAGCCAGGATTTACTTTATTCTGACCCGCATATTTAGGTGCTGTGCCATGAGTTGCCTCATAAACCGCAATTGCGCCGCCTTTGTTAGCGCCTGGTGCGATACCAATACCGCCCACTTCGGCTGCTAGGGCATCAGAGATATAACCACCGTTTAAGTTTAGCGTCGCAACGACTGAATAATCCGCAGGACGCATCAAGATTTGCTGCAAAAAGGCATCAGCAATAACATCCTTGATAATAATATCATTGCCTGTTTTTGGATTTTTCATTGTCATCCAAGGACCACCATCTAATAATTCTGCATCGAAGCGTTCTGCGGCCAGCTCATAGCCCCATTCCTTAAATGCGCCTTCGGTATACTTCATAATATTGCCTTTGTGCACTAAAGTCACACTGGGCAAATCATTATCGATAGCGTGTTGAATGGCTTTACGCACCAGACGCTGCGAACCTTCTTTGGATACTGGCTTGATGCCGATACCGCAATCATCATCGAAGCGGATCTTCGTAACGCCCATCTCTTCTTTTAAGAATTTGATGATTTTCTTAGCATCCTCACTGCCCGCTTTCCATTCGATACCTGCATAGATATCTTCTGAGTTTTCACGGAAAATGATCATATCTGTCAGCTCAGGATGTTGAACAGGACTTGGTACACCTTCGAACCAACGAACTGGGCGCTGACACACATAGAGGTCAAGCTCTTGACGTACCGCCACATTCAATGAGCGAAAACCACCGCCAACTGGCGTGGTCAATGGACCTTTGATACTGATAACATAGTCTTTTAAAATCTCTAGCGTCTCGCTTGGCAGATAGTCACCATCATATATTTTAGCGGCTTTCTCGCCGAGATAAGCCTCCATTCAAATGATGGACTGTTTGCCATGATAAGCTTTGTCTACTGCTGCATTGACCACTTTTATCATGACCGGCGTGATATCGATCCCGATACCATCCCCTTCAACGAACGGGATGATAGGATGATTGGGTACATTTAGCGACAGATCAGCATTTACGGTAATTTTTTCGCCGTCTCTTGGGACGATAACCTTCTCATAAGACATGGATAAAACTCCTTGGTTGTATGTTAGATATCGCAAGCATCCTTAGCACTCTGTTATGCTAGCCACTCTATTATGATTATTTATACCGCTTTAAACGCGGGTGAGCCAAACTAAAAACTTTGAGCAATAGGTAAGTTGCGATATGCTGATAAATGATTTAAAAAATGAATAAGTAAAATAGCGATACAGTGAATAATCATTTATTGACTTAACGATTTATTGAATTAACGATACTGTAAAAATCCCTTTAGTAAAATAGCATCCACACAGACTGTTATAATAACGCGCAAAATAACAAAGATACTTTATATAAAATCAACAAATTTGCAGCTTATAGCGTTGATTTAAAAAAATAACGTTTTATTAGGGTGTGTCTTCATTTTAAAAATGGTGAATTGAGGACACGCTCTAATCTCAAAATACGCACAAAATAATGATTCAAATTTAGGAAATCCCAAACCATGTCAACCTCTAGTCTGATTTTATTCAACAAACCTTATGGGGTGCAAAGTCAATTTCGTGATGACAGCAACAATGATCACACCACCCTATCACAGTATTTTACCGATAAGTCTTTACGGATTGCGGGTAGGCTTGATGCCACCTCAGAGGGCTTGCTGATTTTAACGAGTGATGGTCGAGTCAATAAAGCCATTACCCAGCCACCTTCTGCTGCTAATTTTGCAAAAAACCGTCATAAGCAGGGCAAAACTTACTTGGTGCAAGTTGAAGGTACAGCAACGCCAGCGCAGTTGAATGAGCTTGCCTCTGGCGTACATTTAAAAGATGGCAAGACACTACCTGCGACGGCTCTCATGGTAGAAGAGGCAAACTTACCCATTGATTTATGGCAACGTGAGCCGCCTATTCGTGAGCGTAAGAATGTACCGACTTCGTGGCTCATGCTGACGATTTATGAAGGTAAGAATCGCCAAGTCAGACGCATGACAGCGCAGGTTGGACTGCCTTGTTTGCGTTTGATACGCTGGTCAGTGGCAGGGTTCGAATTGGGTGATTTAGCCGTTGGTGAGTTTGTGCGTATTCATCTCACTAGCGAACGCTGTCAGCAATTAGGCATTCTTGATTAATTATTACTACCAATCTACTGGTATCTCATTGCTGATTGCTCGTGACTGGCATCCGCTTATTAGAGGATATCCTTATTTCTATCAGCTTTTTTAAATAAGAATACGTCTTAGTCATTGGCTTTGGTAGCAATTAAAACCAATTACGACTTTCTAAACATCGCGTCTCGAACGAGCAAGGTTTATCTGCTAAGCTTCAGAACACCTTTGTTTAGGTGTCATAAGTCTCATCCACTTATCATTTAATTTTTTATTATAGGGATATGTTATGTTTGTTTCTCGTCGTTGGATCTTGTTGGCTACTAGCGTCTCTACGGCGCTTATACTGAGCGCCTGTCAGCCGACAAAAGACAACGATGACACAGATCCTAATGCAGCGACCCCACCTGTGACTGATATCGTCGATACTCCAAATGACGTTGACGCTGACAACGAACTAGCAGCTGGCGAAAACAGCGCGGATGAGAGCCAAATGACCGATATACTCAGAGACTATACCAGGTCGATGACTAGAATGCATGATGAGATGATGATCGGTATGGGTTATAACGATCCTGATACAGCCTTTGCTAAAGCGATGCTTGGACACCACCGCGGTGCCGTAGAAATGGCAAAAATTCAGCTGAAATATGGTACTGACGAAGAGATGCGTCAATTGGCACAAGAGATTATCGCCGCTCAGCAAGTTGAAATCGATATTTTGAATAAATGGCTTGCTAGCCACCCTGATACAGCCAAACCTAAACCCAATACTGAAGCGATGCAGCAAGCGTATGCCAGAAGCATGGATGTCTTAAATGGCGAGATGGTATTGGGTATCGCCGATCCTGTGCCTGACATGGCATTTGCACGTGGCATGTTGCCGCATCACATTGGCGCGGTAGAGATGGCAAACATTCAGCTGACATATGGTACTGACGAAGAGATGCGTCAATTGGCACAAGATATCATCGATGGTCAGCAGATGGAGATTGCGCGTATGCAACAATGGATTGCAGATGCTAGTGCTAGTACCGATAAAAATACTAAAGAGACACAGGGCACAAGTGAAGCGGATAATCATCAGCAATCTGAGCAATCTGCTTCTTAGGTGCTGAATTACTAAACGCTGACTTAGCTGTTAATTTTTAGCACGCCTCAAAAAAGACTGCCAGTCATTACACAAAGCCCCTGCCAAATAATATTATTTGGCAGGGGCTTTTACTTTTAACCAATTATTGGACAGAATAGTGAGAACAAATACATTCACATTAATACATTTAGCAATGTATTTAACTTTGATAACGCTCTATAGCGTTAAGCCATGCTTGCCAGCCTGCATCGACTAGAGAAGAGTTATCACTGACTCCTGACGATTGATTTGCTTTTGTTAAGTGCAAGCTCACTTTATGCGGAGATGCTTTGTCAATGGCTTCATTAGCCGCTTTATGAAGCACGTTAACACGCATCAACTCATCACGGCGAAATAGATGACACTCAATGTCACGCTCCACATTACTTAGCAACGCCAATTGTTTACTGTCAGCCTTGATACCGTCAAGCGCCACAATGACATCGTTCGCTGAAATACCCGCTCTAGCAGCGACACTAGCACGTGTCACGCGATTGACTTTGAGTCCAGCAGGTGTTTCAGTACAGCGCATGCCCCAAGGCACATGCTTGTCAGCCGTCTCTTTGCTATTGCTATGCATGCTAATGCCGTTTGCCGCCAGCAGCGCTTCAATTGGCAACTCTTCAACACCATTGACATAACGATACTCAAAGTCTTCCCAATCCTCTATGGGCATGAACTGCCCAATGACTGTACCCATATCAGCACTATTGATGCCAATGCGTTTATTGTCGTTTTGCTTTGCTTGAGTATAAAAAGCCTTGACCACATCAAACAGACGATAGCGACCATTGCTCTTTTGGAGCAGTGTTAAATCCAAGCATAACGCCACCAATGCGCCTTTGTTGTAATAACTGATACCAGCATTGCCTGTATTTTCATCGTTACGGTATAGCTTAATCCACGCATCAAAGCTCGACTCTGCAACGCTTTGATACGCGCGACCCGCGGTTTGATAGTAACGATTAATTTGCTCAGCCAGTAGCTTGAGATAGCTTGGCTTATCAATCACGCCCGACGCTTGCAACATAAAGTCATCGATATACGAAGTAAATCCCTCAAATACCCATAGCAGTGGTGTAAATGCCTCGCGGCGCAAATCAACATTCAACATAACATCTGGGCGTACCGTTTTGACCCACCACGAATGAAAATACTCATGGCTGCATAAGCCCAAAAATCGCTGATAATCGGTGCTTGGTATTTTTGGCTCATCAAGAGTTGGTAAGTCTCGGCGCGGCGTAATGAGACTGGTCGAATTGATATGCTCAAGTCCACCATAATCCTGACCACTGGCAAAGGTCATAAACGTATAATCATTAAATGGCGCATCACCCAACCAATCTAAATAGCACTGACAGATCTGAGTGACATCCTGCTGTAGCCTGCCCATATTGGCACTGTGCTTACCTGAGAGATAAAAACGATGGTGTAGCGTCTGATGCGTACTGTCTTGAATAATAAAGTCAAACTTATCTTGTTCTGCAATCTCAAACGGGTAATCAATAAGGTCGTGATAACTGCCTGCTTGTAGTCCATAGCTATGCTGCCCATCAAGGCGTAGATGCGTAGACTCCAAACCACATGCCAATAGTAGCCGACTCTCGTCTTTACCTGCTAAAAATGCTACTGGCACTGCTAAACTGACTTGTACAGCTCGATGCTCCTGCCCTTCTACAGCCAATGCCAGTGAGGTGAAATTCCCATACAAACGTTGCTGATCGACATAGGCAGTACGTACCGATAAATCATAGCAATAAACTTCATAATGGACACTGACGGCTTGCCCTGCCTTAGCTTTTGGTAATTGCCACGTGTTTTTATCTATTTTGTGCGCGCGATAAACCTTAGTATGAGTATCATCATCCATGATTTGGCTGTCTAATGCTTTACTATCTAGCACCTGGCTGTCTAACACCTTATAATGCACCGCGGTAATGTTGCGCGCGAACTCACGCATCAGATAACTGCCTGGTATCCACGCTGGCATCCAAAGTTGAGGCGCATCATTTACTGCCGTAAAATTGAGCGACACATCAACCAAGTGCTCAGAAAAACGCTCGAAATTGAGTCGATAATTAATATCAGCTTTAGCTTTATGGTGATCATTGATTGTATTGGCATCTGATAGCTGATTGCGTGAATTATTAGCAAATGAAGTCATTGTTTTTTTATCCTTATTTATATCATTATGGTAAAAGCCATTGTCCAAAAACGCAACTGACAAACCCCAAATATCCATTTACGGTCTTCAAACCACAAAAAACTGTGTTTATTTTCATAAAAAACGCCATTTATCAGTATAAAATAGCATTTTTTATTGTTTTTACCTTGAAAGTTATATGAGCCATCTCAATTAAAGATGCTAACTGCTAAAGTTACTTTAATAAACTGATGATAATTGACTAATGACGTGGCTATTTGGCTTGCTGATTGGATTTTTTAGGTTTATTGCAACCGTATTTAATTTTTTACATAGATATATTTAGGATAACTTATGACTATTATTGCAAAAGACACTGCCGTCAAATTCAATTACACACTAAAAGACGACGAAGGCAACATTCTTGACCAATCACCAGAAGGTCAACCACTTGCGTACTTGCATGGCCACAGCAACATCATTCCAGGCCTTGAGCAACAGCTAGAAGGTAAATCTGCTGGCGAACAAGTCAATGCTGTTGTTGAACCTGCTGATGGCTACGGCGAATATCAAGAGCAAGCGGTACAACATGTACCACGTGATAACTTCCAAGGCGTTGACGATATCCAGCCGGGTATGCAGTTTCAGTCAGAAGCTGGCGGCCAAGTAATGCTAGTTACCGTTACTGAAGTAAATGACAAAGAAGTGACCGTTGATGCAAACCATCCATTGGCTGGTAAGCGTTTGACGTTTGATGTTGAAATCCAAGAAGTACGTGCAGCAACTGAAGACGAACTAAACCATGGTCATGTCCATGGCGCTGGTGGCGTTGAGCACTAATCTCTTCTAGAGTATAGTAAAATATTAAATGGTAGTCTTTATTAAGACTGCCATTTGGTCAAAAAAGGTCAGTGACTTTGTCTACTGACCTTTTTTATGCTTATTCTATGATAAGTTCAATATTAATATAAATATACTTATCTATAAGCTGAGCGCTATTTACGTCTACAGTGATATTAAACTTGAGCAATATCTCTCCAAAAAATCTACCATAAAAATTACTAATGTCCAGACGTAATAAAGCCGCATAACGACAAGCGTTATGCGGCTTTTATCACTAACCATCCATGTTATCGTTATATGATACCTAATCCCGGAGTATCCTATAACTGACAGGCCTCTAGCCTTATCATCCTTAATCAGCAAACCACCTATCCCTGATGCGACCTTTGAGATACCAATCCCTAGTATCAATGAACCTTTTCGTTCAATCGTGCCGTACAGTTATAATCGCAGATTGCCTCATGGTTAGTAAGAGGTATAAACGTCAATCCATGTAAGCATATGCTTACATGGATTTTAATCACAGCCTTTTTGGCTGACAATAATGACTGTTTATAGCTTTTCTTCAGGGCTTAACAATGCTTTAGGTTCAGCGCTTAGCATAATATAGGCCGCTTCATTGATGAAGGCTTCGTCTTCAGGTAGCTCTGGGCGCTCCTTGGCTTTCATGCGGCTGCGCTCTTCAAATTTTGCATCCATTGCCGCTTGATAGGTGTTCCAATTGGCATAAGGGCGCTCACCCGTTGCAATAAGACGTTTATTTTCAGCCTCTAGTGAACGCTTTTCAATTAACTGCATCTTAGCTCGGCGGCTATTAATATCAAGTGGAATTGGTTTTTTCTCGTCTTCCATATCGCGAATGTTGTTTAGCGCTGAGAGATAAACAAACTGTGGGTTTTGCTCTTGACGAATTTTAGACTGCTGGTTAAGTGTCGCCAGCGTCGTATCAGTGAACTTACCTTCAGGCTTGTAAGGCGCCGTTTTGATGGTATCCCAAGGCAACGCTTTTTTCTGTGCACGTTCGCCAAAAGTGGCATCATCGTAGATATTGACCAACTCTACATCAGGTACCACACCTTTATTCTGTGTGCTACCACCAGTGATGCGATAGAATTTGCGCTGCGTTAAAGTGGCTGAACCCAATGCCAAATTATCGAGTTGAATCTGCGCTGAACCTTTACCCGTTGTCGTACTACCAACCACTAGCCCGCGACCGTAATCTTGGATAGCCGCAGCAAATATCTCACTGGCTGAGGCAGACGCTAGGTTAGTAATAACGACCACTTTGCCATCATAAAGTTGCTCACCGCCATCATCGTCACGGTAGACCTGAATGTTGCCGCGATTGTCACGGATTTGCACCATCGGTCCGCTCTTGATAAAGAAGCCAAGCATTTTTGCTACTTCATCCAATGAACCACCTGGATTATTGCGCAAATCAACCACGAGGCCATCAATATTTTCTTTATTCAATGCTTTCAATGCTTTTTCGGTATCGATACTGACGCTGCGATAATCCTCACCGTTACGGCGTGCCTGATAATTCAGATAAAAGCTCGGTATCTCAAGGACACCGATGCGTTTTGGCGTTTTATCAATATTAGGGCGCTGTACTTCTACCACGCGCTGGGTAACCCCTGACTCTTCTTGTTGAATAATGTCACGAACCACCGTCACGTTACGGGCACTGGCATCAGGGGTATTTGGCTGACGCACTTTAATGGTCACTGATGTGCCACGTTTACCGCGAATCAAGCTCACAATCTCACGCGTTGACCAGCCAACTACATCTGTCATGTTCTCGCCATCTTTGGCAATACCGATAATCAAATCGTTGGGTTTAATCTGACCAGATTTGGCTGCTGGACCACCATCGACCAAGGTCACGATGCGAGTATAATCTGGGTTTTTACGATCAGGGCGAATAGAGACGCCAATGCCTTCTAATTGCAAGCTAGATTGGATTTGCAATTCGTTGGCTTGAATCGGTGCGTAATAATTACTGTGCGGATCGTAAGTCAGCATCGCCGTATTTAAGATGGTTTCCATGATTTCATCGTTTGTGAGACGCTTAAACTGCTCTTGCTGTCGCGATAAACGGTTTTGTAAAATCTCGCTTGGTGTACGTTGGTCGTTGCGCACCAAATCTTGTCCACGAGTAATATCAGGATTGCTCAGAAATACTTTTTCTTTGGCTTTTTCATCTTCTTGACCCAAGGTAATACTCATCAGCTGAAACTTAAGCTGACGCGTCCAATAATCACGCTGCTCTTTTTTGGTTTTAAAATGATTGAGTTTTTCACGGTCAAGCACGATCGTATCATCACTCGTCAAATCAATATCGGTTTTTAGCATCTTGCTCGCCATCGCAAAATACTCATTTGAGCGTTTGCGATAGCGTTCAAAGACCTCTACTCCTGCAGACAAGTCGCCACGCTTGAGGCGAGCACCGAATTCATCGGCGTATTTTTTCTTAAACTCATCCACATCAGACTGCAAAAACAACGTATGGTTTGGGTCAAGGCTATCGATATACATAGACAAGATTTCGCTGCCCGTTTTGCTATCTAGCGGCTGATTCAAATAGTGGCTACGATCCAGCAATGCGGCTACTTGGCGAGTGGTGACTTTTTGTTCAGGGGTTTGTACAAAGCCTTCAGTATTGGTGTCGGCCATTGCCGTCCCGTAGCTCTGGGTAAGAATAATACCGGCGATGCCCACTGACGCTGCACTGAGTAACCACTGTGCTGGTTGTTTTTTCATCATATATACCTAGTTATTTTACGTTAATAATATTATTTGTTTTATAAAAATCAAAAGTGACTGAATCAGTCGCCGCCTATAAATGCTTTATCTTTAAGTCACGAAATACTTATCTACCATTATCAATCGAATATTTATTCAATGATACTTTCTAAAATCTAAATCGAATATTTATTCAATGATACTTTCTAAAATCTAAAACGATATTTTCTAAATATGCTATTTTCTGAATCATTATGGTCACTAAATGCCATTGCTGTTTGCTAATATATTGTTAAAAATCACTCAATATTATCATGCACATAGATATCCAACTGTCTCAAACTGTATAAGCAATCTTACACGCTACGCCTGCACATACCAAACTTTCTATTACATTTATTGTTCATCATTATTTGGGTCATTTATTGACGATTCAATGCCCACTCGCGAATTGATTCGAGTCTATTCATCTGCCACATTATGCTCATTTGCTAATAACTGTCATAATAAAGCAGTTTTGATAATAGGGGCACACTGCCAGTTATCATCATTTATTTATTTGAAGCTGAACCGATCATATAACAATATATAACACCATAAGGATTACGCAATGTACGGCGTTTTAATGATTGATATCGATAGTACCGCACTGACAGCAGAAGATGTCAGCTTAATCAAACAGGCACAAGTGGGCGGGGTGATTTTATTTGCCCGAAACGTTGCAGATGCGGCACAAGTACGGGCATTGTGTGACGACATACGTTATCACAACCCGGATATATTAATCGGCGTCGACCAAGAAGGTGGACGAGTCGCACGCCTGCGCAATGGCTTTACCCCACTACCCGCCATGGGCAGGCTTGGGGAATTATTTAATCAAGAGCCTAGCCATGCGCTAAGCTGTGCTTACGATTGTGGGTATCTAATGGCAACAGAAGTATTAGCCGTGGGCATTGATCTCAGTTTTGCCCCAGTACTTGACAGAGATGGCATCAGCCAAGTCATTGGGGATCGTAGCTTTCATCAAGAGCCGCAAGCGATCATTGCGCTGGCGACTCAGTTTATGCGCGGTATGAAAGCCGCTGGCATGGCAACCACAGGTAAGCATTTCCCCGGTCATGGCGCGATTGCCCCTGACTCCCATGTGGCTGAGGCCATCGATACGCGTAGCTTGGATGAGATTATGCATAGCGATATGCAGCCTTTTGCCCAAACCCTACCGTGGCTTGATGCCTTAATGCCTGCCCATGTTATTTTTTCGCAAGTCGATGATAAGCCAGCAGGTTTTTCTAAAATTTGGCTCAAGGACATCATACGGGATCAGCTAAAGTTTGATGGGGTCTTATTCTCTGATGATCTATGTATGGCAGGTGCTCAAGCCGCAGGCGATGTCAGCGCACGTGTGAAAGCCGCGATTGAAGCGGGTTGTGATATTGCGCTGGTTTGTAACGATCGCGTCGCCGCCCATGAAGCCGCAGAGACCGCACAAGAGCTGCCTTATCCCAATCAAAACCGTATTAAAACGATGTGCGGACAGATACCAACATGGCAGGGTGATCTGGAATCAACTTGCCAACAATTCAACTATTGGCAACAGGCAAAGCAAAACGTGACTCAAACCTTTTTTAATCCTCAATCTGAGGCACAAGCGACTCGCAGCGCTACTGAATTAAAAGATCCGACCGCTTATAAATAATCGCTTATTATTAGATACTTATCATTAGCCACCTATAGATCACAGCTTTAACAAAATAAAAAACCGCACCTTTTATAAGGTGCGGTTCTTTTGAATGAATAACTTCTCAATCAAGCTGTTGTACATTAATTGGCAGGATCTACTGCCATACCTTGAGTGGCATCATCACCATCAGGCAATAAGTCATCGTTATTGCTATCTAGAGGATTTAAGTCTGGGTCAAGCGCGTTATTACTAATAATCATACCATCGTTCGCACTGGCCATCTCGTCATTGACTATAAATTCAATACGGCGATTACGGAAGCGACCCTGCTCAGTTGAGTTATCAGCAATAGGTTCTGATTCACCCATGCCTTTCGTCATCAATTTACTGGCATCAACACCTTGAGATACCAAATACTCTTTCACTGCCTCAGCGCGATCACGAGACAATTCTACATTGTAAGAATCTGATGCCTGACTGTCAGTATGACCGATAATCGTCAGCTTCATATTCGGTACTTCGTTGATAATCTTAGCAGCGCGGTCAAGCAGCTCTTTATTGACATCAGGAATGACCGCTTCATCCACTTCAAAGTTGATCACCTGAATACTCAATGCACGAGCCACATCACGTGGATCTGGGTTTTTACCAAGATTGGTCATAGCAACATCCGCAGCTGCCAAACTATTATCAATCTCACCCTGCAAATCTAATGGCCCTTCGGCTTGTATGGTCATCGCAGGAACAGCCGCTTGTAAGTCAGCCACTAGCTTATCTAATGCCGCTGCATCAGGCGCATTGACAGTGATCACATCGCCTTTGATGATCATGCTCGCATTTGGTACATTTTTGACGATAGGTAAGATAGTAGCTAGCTGAGCCGCCGCTGGCATATCTACTGCAAAATTGTCATCGACATCAGCACGGCATTTATTGGCTTCTTCACCAAATGCACTGGTTAACGCATTCATTACATTGGTCTGCAAAGTCTCGTCGCCCACATTCATACGGCAAGCATACAGCTCACTATTTTCACCAGTCGCAATGCGCAATGATGCAGGCTCAATATCACCTGCCACTGCCAACTGACCCTCTCCCTGCGCTGCTTGTTGGGCAGTAGCCACCGGTGTAGCGACAGGCTCAGGATTCTCTTGGCAACCACGAAGTAAAGCCCAAGCCAATGCGCCTAAAATAATCAAGCCAATAATGGGGAGCAATGCTTTCATAAAGCTACCTTGCTGCTCTTCTTCGCGTTGCAATGGAGCGGTGCTCACCGTATCAGAGATACGCGCGCCAGCAGGAGGCGTCGCCGCCAACATACCGACTGGCAGAACGGCGCTTGCCCAAGCAGGGATATAACGCTGGTAACTGTCGAGATTATCATTTAAGAACTGCGGCACTGGTGTGTTACCTGCCAAGCTTTTGATTTCGTGAAAAGCCAGTGGCGCTGCCATCGCTATCAGTCCACGCGAAGACGTTGCATCAACATTATGCTTGTCTGCCAGCTCACGAGCGATTTGATCACGTTGCGCATCATCGCTCCATACACGGTCATAAAACCCTTGGTCATCACGAGTGATATTCTCATTTGCAAAACGATTATAAGTATCGTTATCCGCTAAGCGAGCCGCAAAAATAGCGTAGAACTGTTCAAGCAGCCCCTTTTTAGCGGGACTATGATCATCTTCCAGCACGGCTGGGCTGACTGTACGCGTCAAATGACTGATAATATCCATAATACAATTCTCCTATTAATACCTACATAAGTATCGATTTATATAATTTAAATATTCAAAAAATGCCAGATAAAATAATGATTTGAAATAAGAACCATGACAGCTAAAACCATCTTGACCCTTTTCAATTTTCATCATTATAAAAGTATTAAGTCAGTGTTAACAATCAACAGGTTGTTGTACAAATGATACGTTAGGTAATATTTCAAGTGTCACACGTAACCAAAAACATGGCAAATAACCAACCATTAACCCAGTGAGAAGCCATAAAAGAATCAGTAAAACTTATGTATAAATGGAGAAAATACATCCTTTTTTCAGATACTTTATGGTTTTTTAGATACTTCTAACTGGGTATCTACAGAAAAGATGGCGGTATAAGCAACTTATACCGCCATCTTTACTTGATAACTTGTTTCAATGGATAGGTGATTAAACAATCGTTAAACACCTCTATTATCCAATCATTTATTCCTTACTTGCGCAGGTTCAGCGATGATGAGTGTGCTTGCCATATCATCTACCTCCGATTCTGAAATAGAACCTGACGGTCTGTTATTCATCGGTGCATTGTTAGGGGTATTGTTAGGAATGTTACTGGGAATATTGTTGGCATTGTTACTATAATTGTTGGGTGCAGGATTAGGTACGATACGATCGCCTGTATCATCATCTGCTGCTTGGAACTCTCCAGAGCCACCGTTGTTATAGTCATTAGCATACTGATTGTTGGCAGCTCCCTCATTTTCAAACTGGTTATTCGTATTATTCATTGCATTGGCATCGTTATTTTCAGGCAATGGTAGTGGTGCAGTACTATCGATGACCATGGCAGGTATCAAAGTACGCATATCCGTAACCAGTCGTTGCAATAGCATACTATCTGGCGCTTCTAACATAAGACGATCATTCTGCAAATGTAGGCGTGCAAATGGCATAGACCTAATCATCGTCAAGACATTGGGCAGTACTTCCTCTGGTAAATTGGCAATACTACTGGCAACTCCAGCCTGTACTGTTAATTCGCAAATACTCGCTTGCTCACCAAAGCTGGTATTGAGCGCTTGTTGCAAGGTGCTTTGTAGCGCTGCATCGCCAATGGTAGCACTACAGGTATAAAGACTACCGCTGTTATCTACGCCAACGATGAGCTCAATGGGAGTCATTACCTGCGCTACTGGTGCAGGCGTTGGTGCTACCACAACAGGCACTGTCGCAGCGGCTTCTACAGGCGGCGCGTTGTTCGGTCTGATTAATATTGCCCAAGCAGCAAGCCCTATCGCGGCAATGGCTACTATTAACAAACCCACCCGTACCACTAAATCATTACGTTGATTGCGAGTACGCACTTTTTCTTGCTTCATACTGCTATTTTCTGCCAAATGATGCGTGGATGGATTGGCATGAATGGCGCCAGTATGAGCGCTAAAATGACCATCGGTATCACCTATCCTCATACTTTCTACATCAGTATTTCCACTATCTTTTTTATCTGCTGTATCAGCATTTTGCTTATAAGCGGCTGGCGCTGCGGTGATCGTACTGGTGTCTATATGAGAATTTTGCCGACCATCCAAAGAGATGTCACGCACTGGTACGCTATCAATATCTGCGGCGATGTGTGGGTGTGCTTCTGATGCGCTATTGACGTTTTGAGGAGCAGTAATAATAGGTGCTGACCACATCGGTAAATACTGACGCAGTGCCGCCTGCTCTCCCTGCAAAAACGCTGGCAAAAACTGGCCTTTTGCCAATACTGTCAGCTCACGATAAGCCAGTGGCGCGGCATTGATGAGCAGCTGTAACGTAGCAGACTCATCAATATGATGGGTAGCAGACAGCTCTCGGATCATAAGCTGTTGTATGCTTTTATCTTGCCACAGTTGTTCGAACAGTGGACTTTCTGTGGCTCTATCAACCATCCCTTGCTCGGCGCGGATAAATTGTGAATACACTTGCGGCAAGGCGAGACGCGACGCCAAGATGGCATAAAACTGCTCCAATAAGCTGATGTAAGCCACACTATCCTGACTATTGCGTTCACCTATGACAGCTGGCGTTACGGTCTTTTCTAATTGGTCGATAATACTCATAGATTGCTGCCTCTTTCGGCCTTTATTTTAAATTTACCAACGCATGAAACGTTTATTTTACTTGTCGTTAGCGTCTGCATTCTTAGATACCGCTCTTATTTAACCCACCATTACCGTCAAGATACGAAGCATTACTCAATTTGCCTGACAGCCTGCTATATTATTCACTATAAAAGCATATAAATGCACTATTTTGTCACATAATAAGTTTTTGCATTGTCATAACTACTGTTAGTATTACTTTATTATAAATAGCTCATGCTTAATAATTGCTTGTCAGTCCTATTTAGTTTGCACTCAGCCATAATGCGTAGGCTTTGAACATTGTTATTCATCACCTTGTCACATATCAGGCGCAGCCTAAGGATTTTCCTTTGTTCAATCATACGACCCTTATTATTATTATCACGGTTATTGTCAGCTTAGTGGCATGGCAAAACAAGACAGTATTTAATCGACTCATTTTTTATCCACCAGCGGTAAATAATGGGCAGTGGGACCGTTTTGTCACGCATGGCTTTATTCATGCCGATAGCATGCACCTGCTCTTTAATATGTTTACTTTATATTTTTTTGGTCGTGCTATTGAAGGGCTGTATCAGCCGTTCTTATTTGGTTATGGTTTTGTGGTCTTTTACGTATTGGCCATTATCATTGCGATGATTCCAAGCTACCTTAAGAATAAAAACAATGCGAGCTATTTGAGCCTTGGCGCGTCAGGCGGTGTATCAGCCGTATTGTTTGCTTTTATTTTGCTGGCACCGTGGGAGAAAATCTACCTATTCGCGATTGTTCCTATACCTGCGATATTATTCGCCGTTGCTTATATCGCTTATAGTATCTATGCAGACAAACGGGGCGGCTCTAATATCAATCATATGGCGCATATGTGGGGCGGCGCGTTTGGGGTTATTGCCACGATTATTTTAGAACCGCAAGTCCTACCGCATTTTATCAATGCGCTATTATCACCTGGGCTTTAAATTTAGTAATGAAGTTTATTAATGAAGCTCAATGATAAAAATTGAAATGAGCACTTGGGTTATGATGACAGTTTAAGTAATTAAGCGATAATTAACGTCGCGTTATGTTTTGCACAAACTTATACTTAACAAACTATTTAAGAATTTGATAATTATTATGATGATAGATGTTATCGGTGATATTCACGGCTACGCATACAAGTTAATTGGCTTATTAAAGCAGTTAGGTTACGTTCATAATGGTACGTACTTTGTACCGCCAGTAGGGCATCGGGCGTTATTTATCGGTGACTTGATTGACCGAGGACCACAGCAATTGGCTACCTTAGAGATTGTTTTTGCGATGTTAGATGCTAACGTAGCAGATGCGATAATGGGTAATCATGAATATAACGCCCTCGCCTTTGGCACACTTGACCCTGATAACTCCAGCCAATATCTGCGCTCGCACAATGACATACATACGCGCCAACATGCGGCATTTTTAGCCGAAATAGCTTTTGGCTCAGAGCGTCATCAATATTGGCTTAATCGGTTGTATGAGCTGCCTTTATGGATTGAAACAGACGACGCTTGTTTTGTTCATGCCTGCTGGGATGTTGATAGTATGGCGGTATTGCAGCCACTATTGACTGACGACAATTGCTTAACGCCGCACGGGCTAGTCGCCACTGCCAAAGAAAACACGGCGCCATTTGACGCGCTAGAGCGGGTATTAAAAGGTGTAGAAACAGCATTACCCGACGGCATGGTCATGGTCGATAAAGAAGGCACTGAGCGCAAGCGCGTGCGAGTATGCTGGTGGCTTGACGGGCTGAATAAGCGCCGTCTTTATGAGGTGGCGCGTGCGCCTGCATCAGCATTGGCGCAGATTCCAAAAGAGGTGTTGGCTGAAAGTATTGATTTCGCCCTGAAAACGGATAAAGCAGTATTTGTCGGTCATTATTGGCTAACTGGCACGCCTGAGCCACTGAGTTCACAAGTTGCCTGTACTGATTATTCAGCGGCGGTAGACAGCGGATATCTGACTTGTTATCAGCTCAATACTGAGCAACCATTGCCACTAAAAGCCAGTAACTTTGTCCAATATCGCCATGATAAATCGGTAAACCCCAATCCATAAAATTGGTGCTATTGCCCCGCTTTCTTATTAAAAATCAAACTTGGCTTTACGAGAGCAACAAAACTTTTGTATGATGGTCTTTTTGAGGATATCAAAGCATGAGCACCACAATAGCTACTGTTAACACGATGGATCAAAACAGCCCTATCGCCTCCCCTGCTGGTCAGCCGAAAGTTGGCATTATTATGGGATCACAATCTGATTGGGCAACCATGAGTGCGGCAGCGCAATTGCTCGCAGACTTTGATATCGCTTTTGATTGTGAAGTGGTTTCAGCACACCGCACCCCTGATAGACTGTTTGACTATGCAAAAAGTGCAAAAGATAACGGTCTACAAGTTATCATCGCTGGCGCTGGCGGTGCTGCTCATCTGCCTGGCATGTGTGCCAGTCAAACGCCATTACCTGTGTTTGGTGTTCCTGTAAAGTCTTCTATGCTCAGCGGTTGGGATAGCTTGTTGTCCATCGTACAGATGCCGAAAGGCGTTGCCGTTGGCACATTGGCGATTGGCTCAGCAGGCGCTTACAACGCTGCCCTGCTTGCGATTCAAGTGTTAGCATTGAATGATGAGACCATTGCGGCTAAGCTGGACAATCTGCGCCAAATGCAAACTGATACCATCCTTGCCAGCCCAACGCCAGGCATTATCCATACCTAATTACCTGTCTTTGATAACGGTTCTTGAATCCCATTATTGAGATATAGCCGCTATTTACTTGATATTTATTTTTAGATGGGTTTTACTTAATACAAGGTGCATGTAATGCACCTTTTCCGATTTTAATAGATGACTTTTTGCCTTTTATTACACCCAAAATATTATTCATTTTTAACTCAAAGAGCCTGCCATGACTACAGCGAACGCTTACCCTGTTACCCAAACCATTCGTACCATCGGTATTTTAGGCGGTGGTCAGCTTGGTATGATGCTTGCCGAAGCAGCGATGCCACTTGGCTACCAATGTGTGTTTTTAGAAGACAGCGCTGACTGCCCTGCTAGCCTATACGGTCGTGTCTTTCATAGTGATCAGTTAGCAGACTTCATCGCAGCAGCAGACGTTTTCACTTTAGAGTTTGAAAACACACCGACTGCGACTGTAGAACAGCTGACCGATCTGTCAAAATCAGGTAGTAAACAAGGTATGTTTCCGCCATTGATTGCGCTTGATATCGCTCAAGACCGCTTGAAAGAAAAGCAAATGTTCAATGCACTTGAGATCGCCACTGTACCCTTTATGGCTGTCAACTCTGAAGCGGATTTACAGCAAGCCTGTCATGAATTAGGACTGCCTATCGTCCTAAAAACCAGCCGTGGTGGTTATGATGGCAAAGGTCAGTTTGTGATTAGACAAGACAGTGATATCAAGGCGGCATGGCAAGATCTTAAAGATGCGGTTACGGGGAAGGGTTCACTAACGCCAACGCCTGCACCTTTGATTGCAGAAGGTTTTATTAACTTTAGCCGCGAGCTTTCTATTATCGCCGCACGCGCACAAAATGGTCAGGTTCGTTGCTACGATTTGGTCGAAAACCATCATCATAATGGTATTTTAGCCAAGACCCAAGCGCCTGCCGTTGGCACCAGTCATTTATTCAAACAAGCAACTGATGCCATCACCAAGATCATGAATCATTTAGATTATGTTGGTGTGATGGCACTTGAGCTCTTTGTGACCAAAGATGCGCGTGGTCATGACACACTACTCGCTAATGAAATTGCGCCGCGCGTACATAACTCTGGGCACTGGAGCATTGAAGGCGCTGTCACCAGCCAATTTGAAAACCACATTCGTGCCGTCGTCAATCTGCCATTAGGTGATACCGACAACGTGCATCCAGCGATTATGCTCAATGTCTTGGGGCAATATCCAGATATCAGCGCCGTACTAAATATCGATGGCGCACACTATCATAGCTACCACAAAGCAGAACGCGATGACCGCAAAATTGCGCATATTACCTTGATGCCAAACGACGTTGCCGACTTAGAACCTGCTTTGGCCAAGCTCGTCGCTACGCTACCCAATAAAATGGGACTTGAGAAAAAACCATCTGCGATTGATAGCCAGCCAGAAGCGGCAGATAGTCTAACCACTACTGACAATGACAATATTTTAGAGAGTACAGAAATCCATATTGATGACAGCCAAACAACTCAGGCTATCGACGCTAAGGCAAAAACAGAAAAGGTTAAGAAATAATGCAGATTTGGGTAGATGCCGATTCGGTGCCATTGATTGCCAAAGATTTGATTATCAAAACCGCTGAACGCACACAAACCATGGCAATATTCGTCGCCAATCAGCCGATCAAACTGCGTAAGTCACCACTGCTTGTCATGACAGTGGTGCCATCAGGGTTTGATAAAGCCGATGATTATATCGTTGAGCAAATACAGCCAGGCGATTTGGCTATTACCAGCGACATTCCTTTGGCTAATGACATTTTGGACAAAGGTGGTATGGTCTTGAGCTCTCGCGGCATGGTCTACGACAAAAATAATATCAAGCAAAAGCTCAATATGCGTGATTTCATGGATACCATGCGCGGTACTGGCGTGCTCGAGCTACAAGAAATGAGCGGTCAAAAACCTTATGGCGATCGTGACAAAAAAGCTTTTGCTGATGGATTAAACAAGTTGGTACGCTAGTTTTCACACGCTTTGTCTTTGGTTTTTTGATCTTATCCACTTTGCAAACCGTATACACGCCATAACCAAACACTATGCAATCGGCACGCTTCATAACGAAGTGTGCCGTTTTTTCTTGATACGCTATATCCAGTTTTTACAACAACGATAACGTACATAAGAATAGGAATGACAATGAAAATTTTAGTAATTGGGGCAAGTGGTCGAGTGGGAACGGATTTGGCCAAGCAGCTATTAGCGGATAACCATCAAGTTATTGGCACGACACGCCAAGAAGAAAAACTGTTTACCGATGACAATTATAGCCAACTCGATTTAGATATCACTGCCGAAAAAGAGGCTATACAAAAGCAAATTGATCAAGACATTGACGCTATCTATTTCGTTGCAGGGTCTGGCGGCAAAGATGTCTTAGAAGTAGATTTACATGGGGCGGTCAAAACAATGCAAGCCGCAGAGAATAAAGGTATTAAGCGCTATATCATGCTCAGTACCGTCTTTTCATTAGACACCAGCAAATGGGACAATGCTGGTATTGCTGACCTAAAAGAATATTATATCTGCAAGCATTATGCGGATCAGTGGTTGATTAATAATAGTAGCCTTGACTACACCATCGTTCAAGCAGGGGCGCTAAAAGAGCGCGAAGCAACTGGTAAAGTCACTGTCAACGATGATAATGCTGGTGAAAACTCAATTGCCGATGTGGCGACTACTTTGGCAGCCGTCTTAAATGCCAATAATACCATCAAGAAAGTCTTTAGTATGCATAACGGTGAGACTGCGATTGATGAAGCGATTGCAAAATTATAAGAATCAACTTTACAGCGATTAAAACGAAAAAAGCGAGTAAGCCTAATGGGTTACTCGCTTTTTTCTAATAGGCTTGTCAAATAAGTGGCAACTATATTAAGTCTATCAATAATCGACTAGGCCAAACCGCTCGGAAAAGAAATCACATCTTCTAAGCTATTCGCGCCTGTGATCACCATGAGTAATCTATCGATACCAACGGCGATACCGCTACAGGGAATTAAAGCATCAGATGCTGCTAATAAATGCTCATCGATTGGCATTTGTGGCAGGTTATGACGCTTACGCAGTTGATTGTCTCGCTCAAACCGTTCTCTTAACGCTTGTCCATCTGCTAGCTCATCATAAGCGTTGGCAATCTCAATGCCATTGATATACAGCTCGAAACGTTTAGCAACTGTATTGCCCTCTTTATCAACCGCTGTTTTTGCCAGTGCAGCCGTGGCAGGTGGATATTCTATAATCAAGGTCGGTAAGTCGTGACCCAAGTTTGGCTCGACCGCATGACTAAACAGCAAATCCAGCCAGCTTTGACGAATATCTGCTTCGCCATCTTCTGTGTTATCCAAGTCGCTATTAAAATCAAAACCTGTTAAACCCTTATCTTCTGCTACTGCTTGCAGGGCATCAAGGCTAGCTGTCAGCGGATGTATGCCGACAAAATCCATAAACGCATCAACATAGCGGTAATGACTCATCACCACTGAATGCCCATAAAGCGCCGCTAATAATTCACCTAATTCAGCCGCCATATCATCCAGACTATAATTCGGCTGATACCACTCAAGCATGGTAAATTCGATATTATGGCGTACGCCTATTTCATTATCTCGAAATACGGAGCAAATTTGATATATAGGCACTTGCCAGCTGGCAAGTAAACGCTTCATGGCAAACTCAGGTGAAGTATGCAGATAATAAGTACAAGGTTTATCTTGATACGTCACTTGCGCGGCGACGGATTGTAAGAAAGTATCGGTATTGCCAGCCTGCGATAGTAGCGGTGTTTGCACTTCAAGCACTTGGTGCGTGGCGAAAAACTGACGAATGGTGCTCATCAATTGCGCACGCTGCTGAGCCATTGCCAATGTCATGGTCGGCACATAGCTGGGTTTTGAAGAAGAGTTACTTGCTTGGGTCATTATTATTTACTGCAATTAAAGGATAAGAGTAAGTTCTCAGATGCTACTTTAGGGTTGAAGGCTGCCTAACTTTTACCACTGCCATTCGCGGCGTAAATGATAATCTCGGCGCAACTGATCAAAGTCAGCACCCTTTACTTGACCGTCAGCCAGCTTGCTTCTTAGTGCAGCATCATCGTGCATGATGTCGTAAAACTTCTGTAATCTGTCTGGATGTGCTTTTAGCTCAGACCAGAGATAAGTATTAAGCGGTAGCAAACTATGCATCGACAATACAGGCAAGACTGCTAACTTTTCACATAAAGCGTCATAGATAATTTGCGTACCACGCAGCTTACCTTCGACCGTATAGCCTGCGATATGAGGGGTGGCGATAGCCAGTTTGGACAATAAGCACTCAGAAATCTCTGGTTCAAATTCAAACACATCGAGCACTACTTGGCGATCTGTGCGCTCAATATCTGCTTCTAAATCACGCGCATTAATGACTGGTCCGCGCGCACTATTAATCAACAAGGTATGCGCAGGCATCACTGCCAGCGTAGTTGCGTCAATCAGATTCTTTGTTGGATAATCACTGCCACTAAGGTTTGTACTATCTTTTTTATCGGTTAAAGGCACATGTAAGCTCACTACATCACTTTGGCTAAGCACTTGCTCAAGGCTTGCGTTATTCGTATTCGATGTAGGCAGTAATGGATCATAGCCTAGTACCTGCCAGCCTAAATCAATGGCATACTGAGCGAGCGTACTACCAATATTACCAAGTCCGATGATGCCCAATATTAATGGCTTCGTGGATTGCTGCCAACAATGCGGACGCAACGTCAAAATCGCCGTCAATACATACTGCGCAACAGAATGTTTACTACATCCAGCCGCATTGGCGAAAGTGATATTTCGCGCCGCCAAATAATCTTGATCGACATGATCGGTACCGATAGTCGCCGAACCGACAAATTTTACGCTGTTATTATTGGCTAGCAATGCCTCGCCTACTGGTGTCACCGAGCGTATCAACAGCACATCAGGCTGAACGTCTGCGAGCAACTGCGCATTGATATCACGTCCAGCGACGGTGATTATATTGATCGTCTGCTCAGACGCCTGTCCAAGCATCGAAGCATTAAAAAACGCATCTAAGCTTGCGATATTGCTATCGGCCACGATAGTAATGCTGTCAATAGAGTTCGCTCTATTTTGCATAACGTTTGCAGTATTCTTATTTAACATGACTATGTGCCTCTACGTGCCTCTACTTTGATTCATTGACTGGTGGCAACGTTTGGTTGTCAGACAACACCAAATCCTGCGGAGCAAATATCTCATTTTTATGCTGCGATATCCATTCTCGCCATACCGCCAATCCGATGGCTAGCACTACAGGACCGATAAACAAACCAACAAAGCCAAAAGCCGTTAGACCACCTAATACACCAATAAAAATAATAATAAAAGGGATTTTGGTCGCGCCACTAATCACAATAGGACGGATGAGATTGTCAACCCAGCTGATAACCAAAGTGCCCCATAGTGCCAAGCCAATCCCTTCTACAGTATGACCTTGGCTTAACAACCAAATGGATACACCACCCCAGACAAATGGCGTGCCAAACGGAATCAGGGCGATAATAAAGGTTACGATAGTAAGTAAGATAGGACTTGGTGCACCAGCGAAGTAGTAACCCACACCTGCGAGCAGTGCTTGTGCCAATGCCGTCAGACCAATACCATAAACCACCGCACGCGTGGTCGTACCCACAGAATCAATATAACCATCAATGCGATTGCCAATGATATTACGCAGTGCTTGACGAATTTGACGCACCAAACTGGTACCATCACGATAAAAGAAAAACAACGTCATCAGCGCCATACCTAACTTGGCAAGACCGCTAAACACCACATCAAACGCTACTTTGCCATAATATAAATGTGACTGTACCCAAATACGAAACGCCTCTAACGTCCCTTCTGGGTTTTTATTGATTCTCCACAGCACATCTTTCACTTGCTGACCGATGATAGGCATATCTTTAATAGAATCAGGCACATCTAAATAGCCCACTTTTATACGATAAATCAAGTTACTGATTAGGCTCAAGGCTTCTTGCTGTAGAATAAAAACACCGATAACCAGTGGCACACCTATCATTAAGGAGATACTCACCGTCATAATAGCAGCGCTAAAATTAGGACTCAGCTTTACTTTTTCGTAAAAAAAGTTATAAATAGGAAAGGTAACATACGCTAAAATCGCCGCCCATAATGCGGGTACAATAAAAAACTGTACCACTTGAAAACACAGTACGAACAGCACCACCAACAGAGTAATAGCCAATAGGCGCTGAATAATAAATTCTTTTGTCCAATTTTCAATCATAGCGTATAAACCAAGAGCAGACAGCAAAGATCTATCGCGACCTTGCTGGCAAGTTTATAAATGTGTGATGAATATCAACTCACAGACGGTGCCCATAAAAAGACCCTGTCCATTAGCGGTATTCATTAGCGAGGGGTGTAAACAATCCGTACCAGTAAACCTGCTTTGAGAGCATCAAATCGTAGCATACCGTAACATACTTACGGACGATAGTTTTGACTAACGCAAGATAAATATCAAGCGATTATCACGGCTTATTATGCCGCAAAATATGATAATGATATAACGATATGTTGTAATCTTTACTTACAACTTTCTCTGTATAAGCTTACTAGATGATGACATTAATAGATAGAAGTTGACACATAGATTTAACATGTAAAAACAATGCACTAAAAGGATATTTTACATTCATACTGTAAACTGACCTATTGAAAGGTAATTCACTGGCGCGTTCTATTTGCAACGATAATTGATGCTATACTAAAGCAATTATTTTAAGCTTTTTAATAGCATTAAATTCGTTTGTTCTTATTTATTTGGATCATTCTACATATATAACATTTTTCAGACGATGCGCTACAGCCCTCTTTCATCGTCCTTCTATAGACTATCATAAGATCAAACCTGTAGAGGGGCGTTACAACGTTGGATACTGTGCGTAAGCAAGCTCATCATCTCGGTTCACTATTAGAATTCGATATGACAGAGTGCTATTTTGAGTGAATTTCGGACCTACTTTGATTTTATTTTAAATCAACAACGACCCAACAAATTTTAAACCATATATCGATAGGAACAATAACAATGTCAAAAGACAATGATAATCCCAATATCACTCCCTCAACTGAGGCCAGTAAGACCAATAAAACCCAAGAAACCGTTACTTTTGCATTGGCTCAGTCGCATTTTTTGGTTGGTGATATCACTGCCAATGCTGAAAAAATGCGTGCACTCGCATTGCAAGCTCGCGAGCAAGGTGCGGATGTCATTATTTTCCCA
The DNA here is from genome assembly GCF_049896785.1 of Psychrobacter sp. TWP2-1-2. Lineage (NCBI taxonomy): Bacteria > Pseudomonadati > Pseudomonadota > Gammaproteobacteria > Moraxellales > Moraxellaceae > Psychrobacter > Psychrobacter sp. TWP2-1-2. The sequence goes on from NZ_JAFCVA010000008.1 coordinate 87,688, forward strand.
GAACTTGCTTTATTAGGTTATCCACCGCAAGATTTATTACTACGCCCAAGTTTATCTGGTCGCATCAAAAGCGCCTTGTCTACTTTAAGTGATATCGATGACATTGTGATGATTGTCGGTTATCCACATGTCGACCATCATGGTACTTTCAACTCTGCTGCTATTTTGCATAATGGTCATCAAAAAGGCTTTTATCATAAGCAAATCTTGCCAAATTATGGCGTATTTGATGAGCGTCGTTATTTTGATAAAGGTCGTAACCAAGTTTTATTTGACTATAAAGGCATCACAATCGGTCTGCTCATCTGTGAAGACTTGTGGGAAAAAGGCCCTATTGCCGAGCTTAAAAAGCAAGGTGCTGATCTGATTATTAGCTTGAACGCCTCACCTTTTGAGATCGAAAAACAAGACAATCGTAAAACGATGCTGGCCAAGCGTAGCCGTGAGAATAATTTGCCTATCGTCTATGTCAACGCCGTTGGCGGTCAAGACGACTTGGTATTTGACGGTGGTTCTATGGCGGTGCAAGCTGATGGTAGCGTTGCCCACGAAGCACCACGTTTTATGAATCAGTTACTTCTTGCCACTTTAGACGTCAAAACTGCCAAGTTTAATAGTCAAACTAAAGCGCCATTAACACTGAGCCGTGAGTCAGAGATGTATCAAGCACTGGTCGTTGGCCTGCGTGATTATGTCAACCATTCAGGATTCACTGGTATTATCCTTGGGCTATCAGGTGGTATTGATTCTGCCTTAACGCTATGTATCGCTGTTGATGCTTTGGGTGCTGACAAGGTATATGCGGTGATGATGCCTTATGAATATACTTCTCAGATTAGTCTAGAAGATGCTCAAGCACAGGCTCGCCGCTTAAATGTATCTTATACGGTTTGTCCTATTTTTGATGCGGTTGAAGGCATCCGTCATACCTTAGCCCCACTATTTAACAAATCGCCAGCAGACACCACTGAAGAAAATATCCAAGCGCGTGCGCGCGGTGTGGTACTGATGGCGCTGTCCAATAAGTTTGGGCACTTGGTCATCACCACTGGTAATAAGTCTGAGTTAGCAGTCGGCTATTCGACATTATATGGTGATATGGCAGGCGGCTTTAATGTGCTAAAAGACGTTTATAAGTCGCAGGTTTATAAATTGGCCAGTTATCGCAACCGCTTGGAAGACACCCCAGTCATCCCTGAGCGTGTCATCACTCGCCCGCCATCTGCTGAGTTACGCCCAGACCAAAAAGACCAAGACAGCTTGCCTGACTATGATGTATTAGATGGCATCTTAATGTCATACATCGATGAAGATATGGGCTATCAAGACATTATTAATAAAGGGTTTGACGCTGAACTGGTCGCAAAAGTCATCCAGATGGTAGACAATAGCGAATATAAGCGTTTACAAGCGCCAATCGGTACCAAAATTAGCCATAAAGCCTTTGGACGTGAACGCCGTTATCCATTAGTGAATAAATGGTCCGTAAAAGGCTAAATTAGATTAGCCATTGTTGCTTGCCCTACTTTTATTATGTAGAACGCGAGCAACATGGCTAATTTAATACTTTTATAAAAAATCAAGTTTATTATAATTAGCTGGGTGCTTACCCAGCTTTTTTAGTTTCTATAAACCGACTTTTAATGCCAAGCTGTTATAAACAATACTTTCTTTTTGTACTTCTAATCCATTCATTCTTTAACTTCAATTATTTTAATCCCTATATTTTTTTACCGAGTATGTCATGAGTTTGCTAACCGCTAGTATCTTTCTTCTTTTATTGCTTGCCCTAAGTGCCTTTGTATCCGCTGCCGAAATTGCCATCGCTGCTGGTCGCAAAATTAAGCTACAAATCATGGCAAAAGAAGGGGATGTCCGCGCATTTGACGTCCTTAAAATGCAAGAGCACCCTGGCAGTTTTATTACTGTCGTACAAGTGGTTTTGAATGCCGTCGCTATCTCAGCTGGTGCGGTCGGTGAGTCAGCTATTAGCCCTTATCTAGAGCTTTTGGTGAAGAATGAAGCAGTGTCATCTGTCATATCATTTGTGCTGATCACCAGTTTGTTTTCTCTACTCGCTGATTTAATGCCCAGACGATTGGCGATGTCAAACACTGAAGCTATCGCTGTACGTCTCGTACGACCAATGATGCTATTGATTTTTATATTCAAACCCGTGATTTGGATATTTGATGGTGCAGCAAATGTCATCTTTGAATTACTGGGTATTTCAACCATACGACAAGACGATATGACGCCAGAAGATATTTATGCTGTCATGGATGCTGGTGCTGAAGCTGGTGTGCTCAAAAAACAAGAACATCATCTGATAGAAAATATCTTTGACATGCAAGAGCGCACCGTAACGTCGGTGATGAATCCACGTGAAAATATTGTTTATTTTGATACCAAAACGAGCACTGAAAAAGTCGTTGAAGTGATGATTGAACAACCACATAACAAGTTTTTGGTCTGTCAGGAAGATGACCTAGAGCACATTATTGGTTATGTAGAGTCGCGCAGCTTTTTGGCATTGGTTCTTAACCAGCAGGAGGTCAGCTTAACTGACAAAGCGCTATTAAAACCTGCACTCTTCGTTCCTGATACCTTGTCCTTGTTTGAAGTATTAGAGATGTTTAAATCTACAGGCGCTGACTTTGCCGTCATCGTGAATGAGTATGGATTGGTAGTGGGTGTCATCACGCTTAAGGATGTGATGAGTATCGTCATGGGGGAGCTTGTCACCTTGGAGGAGCAGCCCATTGTTCAACGTACTGACAACTCGTGGCTAATCGATGGTATGACTCCTATCGAAGACGTCGTACGCGCTTTAGATATCGTTGATCTGCCACGCAGTCAGAACTATGAAACCATCAGTGGCTTTATGATGTACATGCTACGCAAGATTCCAAAGAAAACCGATACTATCGAGTATGCCAATTATCGATTTGAGATTATCGCAACGGACAATCTCAAAATTACTCAGATGTTGGTGACCAGAATGGATGAGACTGTCTGATAAATAAAAATTTAAGCTCGTGCGCCAAATATGGCGCTACCAACGCGCACCATCGTCGAACCACTGGCTATCGCCTCTGTCATATCACCGCTCATGCCCATGCTCAGTGTATCCCAAGCATCTAGCTCTGCATGAGTCTCTTTAATCTCATCAAATAACTGCTTGGTACGGGTAAAAGCATCCGTACCTCCCTTAGCAGGAATAATCATCAAACCACGCAGCTGTAACCTGTCATACCCCTTGATAGCAGTTATCAAATCAGGCAACTGTGCTGGCAGGCAGCCTGATTTGCTTTCTTCGTTATCAATATTCAACTGAATCAATACATTCAATGGGGGCAGCTCAGCTGGGCGCTGGTCGTTTAGACGCTGAGCAATAATGTCACGCTCAACCGTTTGTACCCAATCAAAATGCTCAGCAATATCACGGGTCTTATTGCGCTGGATACTACCAATATAATGCCAAACAATGCCTTTAGTTTCTGGCTGTCGTTTTAGCGTATCGATTTTTTCGATGGCTTCTTGCAGATAATTTTCACCAAAGTGCTGCTGTCCTTGCTGAGCCAAAGTAGCAATCATATCAGCTGGTTTGGTCTTGGAAACTGCCAGCAACGTCACACTATCTGCTTGTCGTGCCGCATGCTCACACGCTTGAGTCATTTGCTTACTCACTTGCTGCCAGCTCGCAATCAGATTTTGGCTATCAATGTTATTTTCTATTTCTTTCATATATTACTCACGAGAATAATTTAATCTATTTTTTAATCAGTCACTTTTAATGACTTCTATTTTTAATGACTTCTATAATAAACTTTTATTAATTATGGTTAAACTTTATATAAATGTCTTTTAATATAGAAAAACTCAACAAGTATCAATCTATAAATCGACACTCATATTGACTAATATTACATTTTATTGGTGTAGTAGATGGTTAATTAGCGGTAGTATTGTTATTATATTGTTACATGGTTTAACATATGCTACTGAATATAATAGTAATGGTAAAGACCATCGCTACTCCTTTATTAACGTGACCGACTTTAATCAGATCGTTGATCGATTGAGAATCACTCCCCTTTTTTGCTCTTTTGTCCTACCCTTATTGATTGATAGGAATATCCGATTATGGCTGAAAAAAACAATTTAAGCATCGAAGACTTGCTGCGCTTTACGGTTAAGCATAAAGCATCAGATTTACATATTTCAGCCGGTATGCCAGCAATGATACGTGTTGATGGTGAAATGACCCGTATTAATATGCCAGAGATGACTCATCAGGTTGTGCATCAGCTTATTTATGACATCATGAATGATAAGCAGCGCGCTGACTTTGAAGAATTTTATGAGACGGATTTCTCTTTTGAGATTCCCAATCTAGCACGTTTTCGGGTAAACGCATTCAATCAAAACCGTGGGGCAGGCGCTGTCTTTCGTACTATTCCGTCCAAAGTTTTGACAATGGAAGACCTCGGTATGGGTGATGTATTCAAGCGCGTGTCAGACTTTAAACGTGGCGTGGTATTGGTCACGGGTCCGACAGGTTCTGGTAAGTCTACAACGCTGGCTGCCATGATTGACTATATCAACGAGAGCCGTAAAGAGCATATCTTGACCATTGAAGATCCGATCGAATTTGTCCACGATTCCAAGAAAAGCCTGATTAACCAACGTGAGGTGCACCGCGATACCTTAGGTTTCGAGCCTGCATTGCGCTCTGCGCTACGTGAGGATCCCGATGTAATTTTGGTTGGTGAGCTACGTGACCTTGAGACTATCCGCCTCGCATTGACCGCCGCAGAAACAGGTCACTTAGTCTTTGGCACTTTGCATACCAGCTCTGCCGCCAAGACCATTGACCGTGTCATTGATGTATTCCCCGCCGCAGAAAAAGACATGATTCGGGCGATGCTATCAGAGTCACTACAAGCCGTTATTTCACAAACACTTTTGCGTCGTCAAGCAGGCGGACGTGTAGCAGCACATGAAATCATGCTCGGCACACCTGCTATCCGTAACTTGATACGTGAGAATAAAATCGCTCAAATGTACTCTGCTATCCAAACAGGTGCAGGTGAAGGTATGATTACGCTGGATCAAACACTCAAAAATCTAGTAGCGAAAGGCACCATTAGTAAAGACGTAGCCCGTCCTTATGCCAAACAGCCTGAGGCATTTTTGTAATATTATTAATCGTGCGTCACTGGCTTATAATGATTGACGATTGATATGTGAGTCAACAATACAAGCATTCATAAGCCATGATATGCCTTACTTCTATTGCTACTGGCGATTTTTAAAACATGATTTCAAATACTTTTTTAATCGATTTACATCGAATGCAGGTACGATATGGACATTGATAAACTATTGCAGTTAATGATCAATAAAAATGGCTCGGACCTTTTTATTACCGCTGATGTAGCGCCTTCCATGAAAGTGAATGGCAAAATTTTGCCTGTTGGTAAAACGCCTTTAACCGCTGAGCAAACCATGCGATTGGTCAAAGGCGTCATGACACCCAACCAGCAAAAAGAGTTTGAAGAGACCAACGAGTGCCAATTTGCCATTGCTGATGAAGCACAGCAAGCACGTTTTCGGGTCAGTGCCTTTATACAGCGTGATATGGCAGGGATGATTTTACGGAAAATTGAGAATAAAATTCCGACTGTCGAAGAGTTGCGTTTGCCGCCCGCGTTAAAAGAGTTGGCAATGAAAAAACGCGGTATCATTCTGCTTGTGGGTGCAACGGGTACAGGTAAATCAACGACCCTTGCTTCTATGATCGGACACCGTAATCAAAACTCGCATGGTCACATCATTACCATCGAAGATCCTATCGAGTTTGTCCACAAACATCGTGGTTGTATTATTACCCAGCGTGAAGTTGGTATCGATACCCATTCATTTGAGGCAGGGCTAAAAAACACGTTACGCCAAGCACCTGATGTTATTTTGATTGGTGAGATTCGTAACCGTGAAGTCATGAGCTACGCGATCCAATACGCTGAGACAGGGCATTTGGTGTTTGCAACCTTACACGCCAACAACGCCAACCAAGCGATTGACCGTATCATTCACTTTTTTGAAACCAGTCGCCACAATCAGTTATTTATGGATTTGTCGCTCAACTTGCAAGCCATTATTGCGCAGCAGCTCATCCCAACTCCTGATGGTAAAGGACGCCGTGCGGCTATTGAGATTTTATTGAACTCACAGCTGATTAGTGACTATATCCGTAAAGGCGAGGTTCATGAAATCAAAGATGTCATGACACGATCGCGGGATAGCGGCATGCAAACCTTTGATCAGGCTCTTTTTGACTTATATGAGCAAGGAGAAATCACCTATAAAGAAGCCATTCTTCATGCTGACTCTCCTAATGATTTACGCCTAAAAATCAAACTCAGTAGTAAGAATGGCACCGCCAATCTGGATGAAGGTGCGGATAACTTATCATTAGATATTAGTTAAGCATGGCTTTTGAGCGTTGTTATTCGTTTTTGCCATAAAAACTTATAAGAAAGCCCTCATATTATTATGAGGGCTTTTCCTATTTTATACATAGCGATAACGCAATAAAAACGATATCAAATGTAGATCATGCTCACCTATTAAAAAATTACTTGATGCTATCCCGACACTCTTGGTCATTACAAATACCGTATAGCACCAATGAATGACCTGATAACTTAAATCCATGCTTTTCTGCGACTTTAAGCTGCTCTTCTTCGATGACTTCATTATGAAATTCTATAATCTTGCCACAAACGTCACAAACCAAATGGTCATGATGGCCTTCTTGGGTAATCTCAAACACCGATAAATTATTTTCGAAGTTATGACGCTCGACGATACCAGCTTGTTCAAACTGTGTCAGCACTCGGTAGACAGTCGCTAAACCCACATCTTCACCTTGCTCTATCAATGCCTTATAAACCTCCTCAGCACTCATATGATGCAACTCTGCACTCTCTAGTAGCTCTAAAATCTTGATGCGAGGTAAAGTGACTTTTAATCCCGCTTTACGTAAATCTTGATTGGTAAAAGAAGCCATAATATCCCTTCTGACTGTGACAGTCTTAGCAAATAAAGAACCAAAAATATGAGATAAATAATCGTTAATGATTATTTTTTATAGTATATGAAACATTTTAATAACAGCAGACTGGCTGATTTGACGTGATTTCCAAGCCTGTTATTTTCTATAATAATCCTAACGCAAGTCTATGAATTTAAAATATAAATAATAAAATGACTCAGGTAGCATTTGGTAAATAATGTCGTAAGTGGTAGGAAATTGCAAGTAAATGACGTATCATTTGTCCAAGATTGTCGGCCAGACTCGCATTAACAACCTCTGGCTGCGCCTAATTCATTTCTTATGAGTCATCTTACCATGATAAAGACATTAACTTTTCGTCCGTTAAGCCCTACAAGCGTATTACGCAAGATTGTCATAACCAGTATGCTTAGCGCTACTGTCGCTATGTCTGGCTGCTCATTATTGAGTGTTTATAAGATTGATTTGCCACAAGGCACTGCCATCACTCAAGCACAAGCGCAAAAACTGCAAGTGGGTATGAATCAAAACCAAGTTCTCTATATCCTTGGTAGCCCAGCTATTAGAGACACCTTAGAACCTAAGCGTTGGGATTATATTTACGATTACAAAGCAGGGACAGAAGGTAGCCGCAAAGGTATTGCTGACGTCAAAAATGCCAGTCAGCACTTAATTATCTACTTTGATAATAATGGTTTGGTCAATCGTATTGAAGGTATCGAAAGCCTGCCTGCCTCATAATCAAGAACGGCAACTGGCTTTAATGATAGATGGCGCAACATCGCTTAAACTCGAGATTTATTTTTGCGCTGAGACATGGGATCAGCGCTTAAGCTGCGATATACTTCGATACGATCAAAAGGCTGCAAGCGATAGCTGAGCGGCTGTTTTTGTGCATAGATACCCACATGCCAACGCTTCGCCGTTGGCGTGGTAATATCTGCCACTTGCTCACACCAACGTGCTAACGCTGGAAATTTCACCAACCATCCTGCCTGCCTCAATGCCTCATACAAACTTGTTTCATCATTAACTTGTAGGGTCAAATAATGCTGACATTTTCCATCTTCAGCATATGCCAAATAAACAGTCATTAGCATGGTCTGCTCAGATGACGGCGCACAATTATTATCAGATTGAACGCCATTAGCAGTTAACTCAACCACTGCATCACCCAACCTATCAATGCCAATAACAGTGCTAGTGGCACAATCAAACGAATCGCTATTCGCCATAAGTTATAAAACGCTTCATTGCCAAAATTTAATGACTTACGCAGATGACTAATTTTCATCTGCCAACCCGCAAAGATAGACAGCAATAATACCGCTATGCTGCTAATAATCACTAAAAGTCCGACCAGCCACACAGTTGGTATGATAACGACTAACAAAAGCGCCAAGACAAAGGTTAATACCAAACTGACCAGTAGCCCAAACTTGTGCGCTAATTGCTGGGTACTATAATGCAGCAAATAGCTGGCGACAAATAACACCCCTATCCAATACGATAGCTGTCCAATCGGTGGCAATGCCATGCCACTAATAGATAACGCCACAACCCCAACGAACAATTGTAATATCCAAATCGGGAGTACCAATTTGGTTGCCCGATACTCACTCGGCGCACGGCTGCGAGCAGGTTTTTGCGCATTGATATTGTCTGTGTCTACTGCTGTTGCCACTTGGTTCGTTACCAAGTTTTGACCAAACCAGTATAAGCCTGTGCCTGCACCCACACTAACCAACGCTAACGCGACTGCACGCGCCCATTCATTTAAGCTGATATCAGTCATCGCAAAGTCAATATTGGGTAGGCCATTTGCCACGCCCAGCAACAAACCTATCACCATTAATCCTAGGCCAATCGGTAACGGTGCAACGCCCAATAAACTGAGTAACACAGCAATGACCATCAAGCCAGCAGCGATCACAAAATCTGGTATAGCAGGAGCGCTATTAAGCTCCGTCAATGCCGCCAAAATACCTGTGCTCGCGCCTGAGACCACTAACGCCGCAATCAGAATAGAGACCAGCGCGGCGAGCCAACCAAAACTACGCCATATTGGGCTGGCATCTGCTTCGCGAGTAAGCTTTTGCATCCCTGCTAATGGCGCATCAACACTACGGTAGGCTAAGGCAATTTCCGCATAAACAACGGGCAAGGATACCAATACCATAGCCAATAGCCAGAGTAACCAAAAGTCAATCTCACCAATGGATGCTGGTGCAAACCAACGAAACAGCAGTAGCGGTAGCAGTGCCGCGATAAAATAAGAAGCATAACGGATCATCATAATCTAAATCCAAACGATCTAATACCTTTCACAAAAATGAGAATAGCTAGGAAAACGAGTGTCCGTACTACGTATTGTAGACGAAACAAGTTTGACACCGCTAATCATAGTCTGTGGGTTTGGTATAAAGTGAATAACGATAATTTATCATGATACAGAGCAATGATAGGCCTCTGTAAGCAGTTTTATTTTATATAGTCAATTCAATTTAAAAGATGCACAAGGTAACCAAAAGCAAATATCTATTCAATACTTCAAGCGGGATTAATGCAGCGACTCTTTTATAATGGAGTGACTATAAGGTCTCTATAATATAAGGGATGAACAGTTATAAAAAAACCCCGAAATCGGGGTTTAATAATGAAACAATGGCGGATATATGGTCAAGTGCTTATTAATTTCAGCGAGGTAACGTGCATTAGCCACTCGTAGCTGATATCAATCAATTAGTGAACAGCACTGATATAATCTGACAAGATACGAATATCACGATCCGACAGTTTCGATGCGACTGTCTGCATCATGCCCATATCGCCTTCTTTCGCAGCATCATTGACACGTTTTTGCTCATCACTATCAACATCATCAACACGGCCAGCCGCACGGAATAGTTTTAGCTGAGTTGCGATGTACTGTGCATGCTGACCACCTAAGCGTGGAAATGCCGCCCAAGTATTACCAGCAGCATCTGGACCATGACAGCCTGCACAACCGATGACACCGCGTGACTTATCACCACCTAAGAATAGCTTAGTGGCTTCTTGGTTGGTCGCAGGATTACCAAATCCAACACCCCAAGGCGCTTGGCTAGCATAATAACCAGCAACGTTGGCTAAATCTTGCTGCGATAAGTTTGCAACTTGTGATTGCATAATACCGTTCTTGCGATAACCTGCTTTAAAGTTGACCAACTGCTTGTAAAGGTATTTTACGTTTTGGCCACCCAAATTAGGCTGCGCAGGGACAACGCTGACACCATCAACACCATGACAAGCAGCACAAACCGTTTCTGCAATTTGCTTACCGGCATTGACGTCGTACTCAGGAACAATAATAGCAGCTTGTACGCTGAAACTTGCAACGCATAAGCTGGCAGCAGCGATTAACTTTTTCATTGATACAAATCCTACTAGCTCGGCGTAAGCATTATTTAGAGTGATTGCACTGATAAGATACCTTATATAAACCACCCTACTATTGGTTAGGTAGGTATATGTTTTAAGGTCTTGGCCACAAGCAGTCTGAAAGTACTTACTAACATCAGGGTTTATTTTCGATTATTATAGCAAGACTTTGTAGCATTTGCCTACTTAATCGTCACATCCATCAGTTTTTCTAACACATAGACAAGTATGCCAACAAAAAACAAAAAGCGCTTACAGGTTAAAAACCCCAGCGCTTTTTTAAGTTGTTTTATAGTGTGTCGTATTGTGTTGCTTTATCGGTCAGCGTCTCACTTACTCATGTACTCAATCAACTTACGATAATCATCGTCGCTACAACTGTTACAAAGACCACCAGCAGGCATCTGCGTCATACCACTTTTAACAGAATTAATAAGTGTCGGCATGCTTTTTTGTTTGATAAGCTGTTGCCATTTGGCACTATCACCTTTTTTGATGGCGTTCAGCGCCCCACTATCGTGACAGGCAGCACATGAGTTATCATAGGTGGCTGCAATATCAGCAGCATTAGCGCTAGTCATGATGGCACTACTGAGCAGTAATACCGCTCCGCTACCTACTAAAACTCGATAGGTCTGGCTAAAAAGTGCATTGATTGAAACCATAGAACACCTCCTTTTGATGCTTCTCTCGTTTAATCAATCTTGCTATTAAACGTCGTTCGTTCAATATATCTTATTAAACATTGTAACAATGTATGTCGTATAAATATAGATAAATATAGTTTGGCTTTGGTAACGCATGAATAAAAGCGGCAACTTGCTCTAATGAGCGCTTATTTTAATGGTATTCTGTCATTTATGTGATGCTAATCATAGTTATTTCAATAAGTAAGATAAGTAAGATAAGTAAGATAAGTAAGATAAGTAAGATAAGTAAGATAAGTAATAGTATAGAATAGTCGATAACTTGAAATGACTGTGTTTATGACCAATAAACATTGAAAGTTATGATGAATAACTTCGTAACGATTTTTTGTCTAATGCACTGTCTTCTCGACAACCAGTTGATTAAAATTTTATAACCGTATCCAATTTCTTAAAGATTAATGAGCCATTTATGAGTACCCCGTTTACTGATGTCGCCGCCGAACATGCATTGTTCAACACTAAATCTCGTCAAAAAATTCAGCAAACTGAGTTTATGATGTCAGCGCCTACTTTTCGTCTCTGCCCACCCGATATGGGCTTAGAAGTTGCCTTTGCAGGACGCTCAAACGCAGGTAAATCCTCTGCTATTAATGCCTTAACCAACCAACGCCAACTCGCACGCTCATCTAAAACGCCTGGTCGTACACAGATGATTAACTTTTTTAGTATTGGTGATGCTGATAGACGTTTGGTGGATTTACCAGGTTATGGCTACGCAGCGGTACCGCTTGAGATGAAAAAAGAATGGCAGGTTGAGCTAGAAGAATACTTGGTGGCGCGCTCAAGCCTTGCAGGTTTGGTGCTCATGACTGATATTCGTCATCCATTGAAATTCTTTGACGAGCAAATGCTACGTTGGGCAAATGATGGCGAATTGCCAGTGCATATCTTGTTAACCAAAGCAGATAAGCTAAAGTATGGCGCATCTAAAAATGCGTTACTTAATACTCGTAAAAGACTGAAAGAACTGGGATTGAACTGTAGCATTCAGCTATTTTCAGCACTAAGAAAAGAAGGCCTTGATGAGCTGGCTGGTGTCATGGGCAACTGGTATGAGTATCAGCTCGATGCAGACAAAATCATTGAATCCTCTTTTGCGTTACTAGAAGGCGCTGAGTTGGAAGAAGCGATCGAAAAAGATAACATCGAAAAAGACGCTATTGAAAAGGAAAGTACTCAGAAGGATAGCACTCAATAAGGATAGTGCTCAAAAATAAAACAAACAAATATCATCGTCTCCAAGTAAAAAGGGTTTATCGTTATTATCGATAAACCCTTTCTTTATTATCATTTTTTAGCATTTAAAAATATTTTTATTTAAGTGCTTTTATTTAAGTGCTTTTAGTTAAGTGCATAGTAGCTCAGCCAATGCTTGTGGCGTGTCAACCTGATACGTGGGTTGCTGTGCGGCGAGCTCTGCAGGTGATGCTGTACCATAATTCACCGCAACACTGGTCATGCCCAGTCTCGTTGCCATTTGGATATCGTAGATACTGTCACCGATGAAAACAGCATCGGCGATTTGCTGCTGCGTATAATCCAAAATATCGGTCAACATCTGCGGATCAGGTTTTGAGCCTGCCTCATCGGCACAGCGGGTCATCACAAAATAATGGTGGCTCTCTGAAGCATCTAATACGCGGTCTAAGCCCTTTCGCTTTTTACCAGTTGCAACCGCGAGGCTTTTCCCTTGGGCTTGTAGGGTCTGCAACATCCCTTCTATCGGCGCAAAAAGCGGTGTACTGTGGCTGTTGGCAATATAGTGGTCTGCATAGCTTTGCTGAATCGCAAGCTTTTGCGTGTCATTGGCTTGCGGATACAAAATCTCAATGCCATTCATTAAGCTCAGCCCAATGATGTCTTGTACTGCTTTATCGGTCGTCTGAAAACCATGCGCCTCTCCTGCCACATGCATTGACTCAACGATTAATCCAATGGAATCCATCAGCGTCCCATCCCAATCAAAAATAATCAGCGTCTTGTCCGCTAAACGATGACTGGCTGATAACTGAGTTCCTTTGGAAGCGCTAGAGATACTAGCGACAGATTGATTGCTCATAAATAGACCTTAACGAATATCAATAATAAATGGTAGATACGAAAACGTCACGGCGACTTATTAAGAAAAATAAGCGTTCGTGACGTTTAAAGTTAATGCTTAAAAATTTTATTTGGCGACTTATTCAGGCAATTTAACTTGCTCTGGCAACCAATCTGCCATGTCATCTGGTAGCGGTGCAGTAATAGTTTCATAGCCTGGAATGTCTAAACGCCACGCATGCAGACACAGGCGATGGACGCCTGATTTATCGTGCACATTATATTTATCATCACCCAAGATAGCGTGACCAATATGCGCCAAATGCACACGGATTTGATGAGTGCGACCGGTTAGCGGTTTGGCTTCAATTAAACTCACTGGCTGATCAGCAATCATAAAACGACCATGAACGACGATATCCGTCTGGCTTTCCTTAGATTGCGGATCTTGCGCATCTACTTTGACGCGGCGTTCACCACTAGCAACTGTATAGCGTAGTAATGACGCATCAATGCGTTGCTCATTTAATGCTGGCTGACCTTTGGCGATACATAAGTAATGCTTCTGGATGGTTTTATCGACAAGATGCTGTTGCAACGCTTTTAGCGCTGAGCGTTTTTTAGAAATCATCAATAGACCTGAGGTATCTTTATCAATGCGATGTATCAGCTCTAGGTATTTTTTACCTGTCACTTCACGCATGGCTTCGATAACACCAAAGTCCAAACCACTACCACCGTGAACGGCGATGCCAGAAGGCTTATTCAGCACTAGCATTCCTTCGTCTTCATACACTACGCGCGCTAACAAGTTTTTAGCAAACTCGGCACTGATAATTGGTTTTTCGCGGGTAGCAAGTACCACTGGCGCGATACGTACCACGTCTTCACGCTGTACTCTATCGTGCGCTTTGCAGCGTTTATTATTGACCCGAATCTCATCTGAGCGAATCATTTTATAGATATGCGGTTTTGGCAAACCTTTTAAACGGTTCAGTAAGAAATTATCCAAGCGCTGATCGTGTTGATGGCGGGTTACTTCAAGATAATTTACCTTACCAAAGTTGCTGATTTCATCATCAGCGCTTTGCGGGCGTGTTTTACTATTAAAAATAGCAGGGGCTTCATGGGTAGGTGCGTCGTCAGTCATTTTTGGCTTCGTCATTTTTAGTTAGGTATTTACAGAAAGATTTGCTATAGTTTAGCATGTTGAGCGACAATTAAGCAGAGACTGCAGCAATAATCGTTGTTGTTGTTCTAAATAGTGCATTACCATTTTTACGAACTTTTAGTGAAAAGGTATTAGCGGTATACCCTGCCAACATTGTATGTTTAATCGGATTTTAGGGCGCAGTATCTGTTTAGAAATATCACTTGTAGATATTTATAGATATGTCCCCATAAATTGTAAAATGAAAGTATCGTACTGACTTTACTCAGTACCATAGAATTAATAGTGACACTAAATACCTTTGTGTTCATAAATTCAGCGTTGATAAGTTTGGCTAAATGCCTGTTTATTGACCGATAATGACACTACATTGACTCACAACCTGCATGACAACGACTTTATTTGATAATTATTCATGATTTAATGACTGGTTATCTGGCGGTCCTTTACGCAAGTGTAGTTGAGCAAGTATGGGTTGTTTAGCATTAGGATCGAGAAGTATATCGATAGCTGCCTACGTATTGGTGGTCAAACAGATAACGATAAAAAAGATATAAATACAGCACCACACCGATAGTTTGGTCATTTATTCTGTTTGCCAAGTACGCCCCGCTGATCACCGGAGCCGCGACACCTAACCGTAAAACACCCAAGATATTATTGACGTTATACCAGAAAGAACGATAAATAAAGAGTGACCAATTGCTTTACCTAAACAAATAATTGCTGAATATCACCATTTCATATAATGGTATTTATAACAGCGATATTATTGCTAGACTTTGATGGATGGATTGCAGCAGCATAACGCCTTTTGAATATCAGTATATTGAATCTCGTCATTGCCCGTCGCCTGCTCTTACAAAGTAAGCTGGCATGACTACCAATAAAGCTTGCTGATAGTAAAACTGAATCGCATGCTGACGCATTAATATTTGTACCAAACCTATCAATAATAGGATATAAATAGATAGCCTTACACCCTATAAATTTTATATTTACGTTAGTTTTGCTAACACACTTTAGGTAAAAAACAAGCCATTGACAAAGCCCAAGTGCTTTATTAACCCATGATTTACGTTCTATCGTTGATTAACATCTGCCCATGCTAATTTAAATATTAGCCATACTTGCCATTGCGCTCTAAAGCCCGTCTCGTCGTTGTTATGCGTACTCATAGGATACAAATATGAAACGCATTTTGATCAACGCTACTCAAAACGAAGAAATTCGTGTCGCCTTATGTAAAGGCAACCATCTTTACGATTTCGATCTTGAAAACCGTACTCGTGAACAAAAAAAATCCAATATATATAAAGGTCATGTGACCCGTGTCGAGCCATCGCTTGAAGCGGTGTTTGTCGAATACGGCTCACAGCGCCAAGGTTTTTTACCCATTCGTGAAATCTCTGCTGAATACTTAAGCGGTAATCCACGTGACGAAAATATCAAAAAACTGATCAAAGAAGGCGATGAATTAATCGTCCAAGTCGAAAAAGAGGAACGCGGTAACAAAGGCGCTGCCCTATCGACGTATGTCTCTTTAGCAGGTCGCTATTTGGTATTGATGCCAAACAACCCTCGTGGCGGCGGTATCTCACGTCAAATCTCGGGCAAACTTCGTGAAGACATGAAGCGTATGCTAAGCAATCTTGATTTACCAAAAGGTATGAGTGTCATCATTCGTACTGCGGGTATTGGTAAAACTCAAGAAGACTTGCAGCACGATTTAAACCACTTGCTGAATATCTGGCAAGCCATTCAAGAACAAAATCAAAAATACCCGTCGCCGCGCTTGGTACATCAAGAAGCAGGCGTCGTAACCCGTGCTGTTCGTGATTACCTACGTGATGATATCGCTGAGATTTGGATTGATAATGAAAACGCTTATATCGAAGCGGCGGGTTTTATCGATGCGGTTATGCCAAAACAAGCAGAAAAGCTACGCAAATATACCGACTATGAGCCGATGTTTTCGCGCTTTAATATCGAAAAGCAAATCGAAACCGCGTATCAACGTGAAGTGCGTTTGCCATCAGGCGGCTCAATCGTTATTGATCAAACGGAAGCACTAGTCTCTATCGATATCAACTCAGCCAAGTCGACCAAAGGTTCAGATGTCGCTGAGACCGCTTACCACACTAACTTAGAAGCAGCCGATGAGATTGCTCGTCAGCTACGTTTGCGTGATATGGGTGGTTTGATTGTCATTGATTTTATTGATATGAATGACAATAAGCATCAAAAAGAAGTCGAAAAACGTCTGATCGATGCCACCAAATATGACCGTGCACGCGTGCAATTTGGTGATATTTCTAAGTTTGGTTTGATGGAAATGAGCCGTCAGCGTCTGCGTCCATCGCTAGAAGAGTCAACCGGTTATATCTGCCCACGCTGCCATGGTAACGGCATGATTCGTGACTTGCGCTCATTGTCACTATCAATTATGCGTCAGATTGAACAAATCGCGCTAAAAGAGCGTCAAGGCGAAGTACAAGCAGAAGTTCCAACAGATATCGCCGCCTTTTTATTAAACGAAAAACGTGATGCTTTAGTTTATCTTGAGCAAGACAGTGGCACGCGTATCACGATTTTGCCACACGCGCATTTAGAGTCGCCTAACTTTAAACTACACTTTAACCGTGATGGCTTTGCGCCTTCAAGTTATGAGCGTATTACGGATACAGCGCAAGAACATAGCGATTTGGGTTATGAAGTTGACTGGCAAACGGCTGAAAAAGAGCGTCCAGAGCAACAGCCAACGCGCCAGCCACGTCAGGTAGCGAGTAATGATACTAATACTGCTAACCAATCAAACAAATCGACCAGTACAGCTGAGCATAGCAAACACAGCAACGACCATCGTAACAATAAAAATACGACCAACGTTTCATCGGCGCGCGCGCCACAAGCAAACAACAACCAGAGTGTGGCAGCCCCTGCCCCTGTTGCTCCAGTAGCAGCAACTACAGCTCCTGCACATGTTGAGACAGCAGCTCAGCCACAAGCAGTGGCGTGGTTATCAAACCTATTTACGCAAGCACCACAAGCCTCAACGACGCCTAGCGTCAGTAGTCGTGATGCAGCAGAAGCCATTGAAGCACTAGTAAATAATGGCGCACAAAGCTTAGGCTCATTTGGACAAGTTGATAGCAGTGCCCTGAGTAATATATCAACGGGTGCATCGAACAACGTACCAGCAAATCAGCAGAACAGTCAGAAAAATAACGAACAACCGTCCGACAAAAATGCCAATCGTCAACAAGCGCGTCGTAGCTCAGACAGCGACACCGATGATGATAGCAGTAATGAAGATAAAAGAAGACGTAAGCCACGTAAATCTAGATCTTCTAAACCTCGTCAAAGAAAAGATCAGGCAGAAGAGTCGAGCAATGAAGCAAGCGTTGATACCGAGAACAATGCCGTAAATAGTGCGGCAAATAACGCTGATGACAAGCAGGCTGACAATCAAAACAAACGTCAGCAGGATACCAGACGCACGAATGAGCGCAACCGCAACAATCGTCAAGACAATAACCAGCAAAACAGCAGTCGTCAAGACAGTAGCCACCATACAAACGAGCGCAATGATGATGCTGATAAAGACAGTAATACGGCAGATGAGCAAACTCGTGCGAAGCGTAAATCGCATAGTCAACGCGGCTCACGTGGCAAGTTAGAGCGCGGCGAGACACTAACAGCTGAAAATATTAAGCAACCCAATCAGCAAGCGACGACAGGTGCAAACGGCCGAAAAAATCACTCGAATACGCGTCGAAATCAAGATCCTAATGAAGTCGTGCTACAGGTCAATGAAGCAGCCGTTGATCTGAAATCGCCAGAAGTCGTGCACTTGTCTCTAGATGACAGTAAGTCTACACAGACAAAACCTCAGTCTACTGAAAAGCAAAAGTCAGTAAATGATGTTAATAAAGAAAGCAGTAAAAAAGAAGCTAGTACACAGCAAAGTGACAATCAGCAGAGCAATGACAAAAAAGTTGCTCCTGAAACAGCTGCTGTTAAGGGTAACAACGAAGGCACTGTAGCAATTCATGATGTTAATGTTGATGATGTTAACGTTAACACCACTGAGGACAAGGGACAAAATAATGCCCCGAAAACAGACAGTAACGCTACTGTCAAAAAACCTGCTATAGATGAGCAACCAACATCTAACAGCGCTACCAAAGACCAAGCTGACCATTCAAAATCTGTGGATACCGACGTGGACAGCGTAGCAATAGCACCAAAGCAGCCCGAATCAGAATCCACAGAAAAAGCGAATAGTGACACTGTTGACGCTACTACCGACAGTGACGCCGATGTTAGCAATGCCAATGACAGTCATAGCGCAAATGATAAGAACAACTCAGCACTGGCACTAACGCACGAAGCATTATTTGCCAAACGCTACGTGACTGCTGAGAAGTTTGGTCAGGCTAGTAATGATCCACGTGTGGTTCGTAGTCAGCAAGTGCAAGCAACTCAACAACCACCAGTAGCTGAGCCTGCAGTGGTAAGCCCATCGACTATTCGTGGCACCGTTGGTGATTTTGTTCGTAAAGCATTAACAGATGCAGAAAGTCGTTTGAAAAATGACGGTGTCATTAGTTGCTTTATTGCTGCTATCGATGCACATACGCAGCAAGCAAAATCAGCTAACAAATCAGCCAACATTGAAACGAGCGTCACACCGACTGCTGATACCAAAGTTGAGGATAGCAATTTCGACTTTAGCAACTATGGCTATCAGCCATTGGCGGCAGATTACCTGACGCGCTTTGAAACGATGACACAAGCGGTCAGTCAGTTTGCGGCAACGCAAGGTAAAACAGACGTCGAACCACGCGCCATTGGTAAGCGTGCTGGCAACGATCCACGTGGTCAACATCCTAGTTATCAGGAGCCCGCAGTGTTGAGTCTACCGACCGAACAAGCGGCTGATACTGAGCAAGCGGTTATTGAACATGATGATAACAATGTGGATGCTCATAATGTTGAGGCAAATACTCTAGCCAATCAAGCTCAGGCTGATAATATCAGTGCTCATAGCGAGCAGTTGTTAGAAGCAGATCAAGCGCTAGTAGAAGCAACTAACGAGCCGTCGAATGAAGGCACTGTGATTGTTAAGCACGTAGCAGCTGAAAAGATTGACGGGGCACATGACGATAGCGAAGCTGCTGAAATTCAAGAGGCTAATACTCAAGAAGCTGACGTTGAAAAAACTAAGCCAGCAGATGAGCCTAAGGTAGAGCAACCTACCAATACCAAAGAAGCAGGCAAAGACGACAGTCAGGCTGCTAAATCAAAAACCACGATTGCCAGTTATAAAAACATGATTGAAAATGTGGCTGAACAACTGCTGCCGCAAACTGGTATGTTTAATTTGACCACGCCAAAAGTACCAAAGGCACGTAGCCGTAAGCCTAAAACGGAGCATAAAAAGCCCACGCAAGCTGAAAAGCTAGAGGCTGATGACTCAGATAGCGAAAGCTAATCGTATAACGTCCAACGTAAAAGCCCCAAAGTTGTTAGCAACTTTGGGGCTTTTTTACGAAATAAAATTACAATCAATATAAAGCTAAAGCACAGGTAATTGACTTAGTGTGCAGATGACGCTGTGTCGTCCTTTCCACGAATTTTACTAATAACTGTCAAGATAGCCACAACCGCAGCGCCAATGATAAAACCAATGACGCCATTTAATACCGTTGTCGTTAAGCTTTCAAAGATACCCGTTAAATCAGCGATATCCTCTACTCCATGATGTAAGAAGCCGATACCGTGTACTAAGATACCACCGCCTACTAAAAACATCGCCAACGTGCCAGCGATAGATAGAAACTTCATCAGTTTTGGTGCCGCTGCAAACATTAACTTGCCCAATTTTTGCTTGAACGCCCCTTCTTGTTCCATTAAATGCAGACCTGCATCGTCTATTTTCACGATACCAGCGACCAAGCCATAAATACCAATCGTAATACCGATGGCTAAAATAGATAGCACCAAGCTTCGTTCTAATAAAGTGGCGCTTGCCGTTGATCCCAAGGCAATCACGATAATCTCAGCTGACAGAATAAAATCCGTACGTACTGCACCTTTGATCTTTTCCTTTTCAAAAGCGACCAAATCTATAGTCTCATCAGCATTGGCTTGCCGACGAGCATTTTGCTCCTCATCATGCGGCAAAGCATGCGGCCAAAATCGATGAATGACTTTTTCAGCGCCTTCATAAACCAAAAACAAACCACCACACATTAGTAAAAAAGTGACCAGCGGTGGATAAACAGCACTAATCAAGAGTGCCGCTGGTACTAGAATAAGTTTATTAATAAATGAGCCTTTGGCGACCGCCCAGACCACTGGAAGCTCACGATTGGCTTTGACACCCGTGACCTGTTCTGCGTTGAGCGCCAAATCATCGCCCAATACACCAGCGGTTTTTTTAGCAGCGACTTTGGTCATGACGGAAACATCATCCAATATCACACTGATATCATCAAGTAGGGTTAATAAACTGGCACCTGCCATGTGTGCTCCTTAGCAAAAATTTATTGAAATAAAGGGTTAAAAATAACTTATACCAATAGTTTTATATGAATTTTTATAAAAACACTGTTATTAGCCGTAGACTACAAGGGCAAGCGTCGATATTAAATAGTACAAATGTATCTTATTTTTTTGAATTGACGTTTATGCCTACTACTATTATTGCTGCCCTCACCTCCCTATATCACCTCATAGCCTGTGGCTGTTATTTGCCATAAATATGTTAATATAGGCGACATGATTACTTACCTTTTATAATTATTAAATTGTAAAAAAACCTTTTAATTTTAAACCTTTAAGACAATATCGATACGTATTGCTTTATATAGAAATTTAGTATCATTTTTCTTAAAACGACTTCACGATTAGGCACGATGCCTACAGGACACCTATATATGTCATCCCCGATTGCAAAAAACACCTTTGCTCAAAACCGCTTTTCTCGAAATAATTTATCTCGCTTTATGATGAGTGCACTGCTTGTTGTGATTGCTGCGGGCTGCTCAAACAATGCAGCAGATGCGACCAGCAACACCAGTATCGTCAATAATACCGATGCTAAAACCAGTACAAGTAAAGCATCCGCTGATAGCGATGCTGCCGTGATAAAGGCGTTGCAGGCGAATTTGAATACGTCCGGTATTGAAGAAAATATCATTTCAGCCGTACCAACAGATATGGATGGTATTTATTGGGTCACAGCGGAAGGACTGCCTTCTTTCTTTACTGATAAGTCTGGCAAACACATTATCCAAGGTCAGATTATTGCGGTTGGCGAGGCTCTGCCTATCGATATCAGTGCGGCATTGGTTGCTAGTACCGCACAAGAAGCCTTAAAAGCCGTCGATAAAAAAGACATGGTGATTTATCCAGCAATAGGCGAAACGAAGTTAGTGGTCTATGCCTTTACCGATGCAGACTGTGGTTATTGTCGTAAACTGCATGAAGAGATGGATGATATCAATGCACGTGGTATCGAAGTACGTTATTTGGCATGGCCGCGCAGTCAGGAATCGGTGCCAAAAATGGAAGCCATTTGGTGTAGTCAAGATCGTAAGGCTGCCATGAATCAAGGAAAAATGGGCGCTGATGTACAAGCGCCTAGCTGTGCCAGCCCTGTACAAGAACACATGGCATTGGGTGCAAAACTTGGTGTGCGTGGTACTCCCGCTATCTTTACAGAATCTGGTCAGCAAGTAGGCGGCTATCTACCTGCGGCGGAGTTGGCTCAAGCTGTCGGTGCTAGCTAAAATCTGTTATTGTTTCAGGTATTTGTGATATCTATGACGATGGCGACATTGTGTAGACGTCACAACTGCTTGTCGGTATGATACGATAAAGCGCTATGAAAAATCAGCAGCATACTTTTTATTTGAGTATTTTTTATTCAACTGTAATGAGAAATCGATAAAGCTGCGACTGTCAAAATGCACACCAATACTACAGCTAGTAGCGCATGTGCATTTGACGCTATGACAGCGTTATCATTGGTTCATTATATTTAACCTCTTGAGGATACTGTGAGTAATTCCATCAAACTAGCGATACTTGGTCTGGGCACCGTCGGAACGGGCGTGATCAATCTAATCAATGACAACTTAAATGAGCTAAAACGCCGTAGCGGACACGACATTATCATTACCGAAGTTGGTACGCGCCGTCATCGTGATGATATTGATCCCAATATTATGCAAAACAGTGACTTGATGGCAACTGCTGCAAGCGACAATGTCGATATCGTCGTCGAGGTGATTGGCGGTACGACCCTTGCCAAAGACGTAATTATGCACGCCATTAAAAACGGTAAGCATGTGGTGACTGCAAATAAGGCGCTATTGGCAGAACATGGCAACGAAATCTTTGCCTTTGCTGAAGAGCATAACGTTCATGTCGCTTATGAAGCAGCCGTCGCAGGCGGTATCCCTATTATTAAAGTCATGCGCGAAGCGCTCGCTGCCAATAAAATCGATTGGCTAGCAGGTATCATCAACGGTACTGGCAACTTTATCATGACCGAAATGCGTGACAAAGGTCGCCCGTTTGCCGACGTGTTGAGCGAAGCACAAGAATTGGGTTATGCGGAAGCAGATCCGACTTTTGATGTCGAAGGTATTGATGCAGCTCATAAACTGGCATTACTCGCCTCTATCGCCTTTGGTATTCCGCTGCAATTTGACAAGGTCTACTGTGAAGGCATCACTGGTATCACCTTACAAGACGTCAACTATGCGGAAGAGCTTGGCTACCGTATCAAGCATTTGGGTTTTGCCGTACGCCGTGATGGTCAAGGTAATGATGAGGCTTCTGGTATCGAGCTGCGCGTACACCCAACGCTAATTCCGCAGGATGCGTTACTCGCCAACGTCAATGGCGTAAAAAATGCGGTGTTAGTCAACTCTCATCCGCTTGGACAGACGCTATATTGCGGTGATGGTGCTGGCGCTGGCGCAACCGCTTCTGCGGTGATGGCCGATGTGATGGATTTGGTACGTGTTCTAGGTAGCAAAGACAGTAGCGATGAAAGCAACAGTAATCAAAACAATCACGGTCACCATGTGCCGCATTTAGCATTTATCCCTGAGCAGCTATCAGACACGCCCATATTGCGCGCTGAGCAGATGATTACCGGTTATTATTTGCGTGTGCATGCTTATGATAGCCCTGGTGTGTTGGCAGATATTACTCGCATTCTAAGCGATGCTGGTATCAATATCGATGCGATTTTACAAAAACCTGCGCACAAAGTTGGTCAAGTTCCAGTTATTATTTTGACGCTGCCCGTGGTTGAAAGCCAGATGAATCTAGCCATCGAAAAAATTGAAAAACTAGATACCATTACTGATAAAGTAGTACGCATTCGCTTAGATGAGCTAGCATAAAGCCTGCAGTTATTGAGCCTAAAAGATGCTATCTAGTCCGCGTTTGGTTTTAATTAAAACAAACTCATTTAAAATACGTAAAAAGGAATAATAACGATGTCAAATGATGCAATTGTAATTTTAAACGGTGCACGTACTCCAATGGGCGGCTTCCAAGGCGCACTAAAAGATATGAGCGCAACTGAACTTGGTGGCGCTGCCATTAAAGCCGCTGTCGAACGCTCAGGTGTGGCAGTCGATAGTATTGATGAAGTCATTATGGGCTGTATCTTGACTGCAGGCTTGGGTCAAGGCCCTGCGCGTCAAGCGATGCGTAATGCAGGTTTATCTGATGCAACTGGCGCTGTCACTATTAACAAGCTTTGTGGTTCAGGGCTAAAAGCAGTCATGCAAGCACATGACGGCATCAAAGCTGGTAGTTTCAATGTGGCAGTCGCTGGTGGCATGGAATCAATGACCAATGCGCCATACATCATGCCAGGGTCACGTGGCGGCTACCGTATGGGACATAAAGAAGTCAAAGATCATATGTTCCTAGACGGTTTAGAAGATGCTGAAACTGGCAAACTGATGGGTATGTTCGCACAGGAAATGGCTGATGAAAAAGGCTACACCCGTGAGAAAATGGATGCGTTTGCTATCGAATCGCTAAATCGTGCGCTCACTGCTATCAAAGACGACCACTTCAAAGATGAAATCACGCCAGTGACTTTTAAAACCCGTAAAGGCGAGCAAACCATCGATACCGATGAGCAACCCGCACTTGCTAATGCTGAGCGTATCCCTACTCTACGTCCAGCCTTCGCTAAAGACGGCACCATCACGGCAGCAAACGCCAGCTCAATCTCAGACGGTGCGGCAGCGGTTGTGGTCATGAAAGAATCGCAAGCGAAAGCTGAAGGCCTTGAATATCAAGCGCGTATTGTTGCAACCGCATCAAACTCTCGTCACCCAAGCGAATTTACCATTGCTCCGATTGGTGCAATTGAAAAAGTATTGGCTAGTGCTGGTTGGTCAGTCGCTGATGTTGACCTATGGGAAATCAACGAAGCGTTTGCAATGGTAACCATGGCGGCGATGGACGAGCTAAAAATCGACCATGCCAAAGTAAACGTCGAAGGTGGTGCTTGTGCACTCGGTCATCCAGTAGGCTGTTCAGGTGCTCGTATCTTGATCACGCTTATCAACTCTCTCAAGCGTACTGGCGGCAAAAAAGGTGTTGCGACACTTTGTATTGGTGGCGGTGAAGCCGTGGCTGTGGCTATTGAACTTGCTTAACACTCAAGTAGATCAATTAATCGATTGATATGTTAAATTAGCTTCTATCATTATCGTTTATTACAAAATTTTCAACATATCAGGAATCGCATCGCTATTTGCTTTGCGGTTTTTCTGTGTCTATGACTCTTAAATAAGCTAGAAATATTGCTCTGTGTAAAGACACGTTAATCTTTGACCCCAGCTATGTTATGCCACTTACAGCCTATTACACGCAATTACTCCAAGCGCACACTTTGCTACCTTGCTCATATATCTCATCGAAAATCATGATGTTAAGATTCTTACAAGTCGATGTAGAGGCTACTCACATGGCTTACTACACCTCTTATTATAAAAATATTTTTACTAGAAATTTAACTTTTCCAAAACAACGATTGTTTTTAAAAAAATTAATAATGATTAACTCATAAAAAAGGAAGACAACAATGAGCCAACTAATTCGTTTAAAAGATATCCAAGCTACTCATAAAGATTTAATCGGTGATGATTATTATGACCCAACAGGTAAAACTGCTTATGGTGTCAATGAAGAAAAAATTGGTAAAATTGAAGGTGCATTAGTAGAAGACACGACTGGTCGCATTCGTTATTTAATCGTTGATGCTGGTGGCTGGTTCAGCTCAAAAGAAGTATTGGTACCCGCTGGCTTGGCACGTATCGTTGGTGATGATGTCTTTTTTGACAGCTTGACCAAGTCTCAAGTCGATGCCATGGAAGTATATGACCATGATTATCAGTATAGCTATAAAGACCAGTATCAAAAGGATCGTCAAGCATTTGTTGCTGATACTGTTCCAGTTGCAGAGCGTATG
Organism: Psychrobacter sp. TWP2-1-2; assembly: GCF_049896785.1. Classification (NCBI taxonomy): domain Bacteria; kingdom Pseudomonadati; phylum Pseudomonadota; class Gammaproteobacteria; order Moraxellales; family Moraxellaceae; genus Psychrobacter; species Psychrobacter sp. TWP2-1-2. Next base: position 113,631 of record NZ_JAFCVA010000008.1, read on the forward strand.
GAGATAGCAGACCATGCCTATGACGCACCAAATACATTAGAGCTACTAGAAGAGCGCTTGACCGTCAATAAAGACCGTATCGTGGCAGGTTTGGTTAAAGTTGGTAAGCATATAGTGACCGAAGAGCGTAATGTCGATGTTGAGCTAGAAGAAGAGCATGCTAATATCCAGCGTACTAACGTAGATCGTCCAACAGATCGCCGTATCGGTGACATTGATGGTAATCAAACCATTGAGGTTGAACTAGAGGCTGAACGTGCCCGCGTTGGTAAAGACACTTACGTATCTGAAGAAGTGAACGTCGGTAAAACCACTGAACGTCATACTGAAACTATCGTTGAGACTATCCAACGTGAAGAACTAGATATCGATCGCGATGGCAACGTAGTAGACCGCGAAGGCAACATAATCGACCGTGATGGTATTACTGCAGAAGACGTACGCCGCGCTCGTGGTATGTAATACGCTAAACTGTCATACTGTTTGGCTGTCATTAAAAAATAAGATCGCCGAGCAATACATGACCGTAATAAGCAGCTAAGTATTTTTACTTAGTGAATTAAGACCAGAGCATGCCTCTGGTCTTTTTTTGCTTACTATACTCAAAAATACTTAGGAATTAGAAATACTTAATGACATCTGATAATGCTAACCTTGCAAAATCTGCAAAAATGGCTCTAAAATATTGTATAACGATTATTTCATAAAGATAAGGACATTAGGATGACTAGCAATCACGACGACAGTATCCAGAACGATAGCTTTCTAAAAGAGGGTTTACATAACAAACAAGTGACACCAAACGCTATGACTGCCCCAATTGATACTCCTAATGGCACAGTAGCTAATGACATAGAAAGTAATGATATAAGTAGTAATAACATAGATAAGAGCAATCTTAATGTTGGACACTTGGAGCTATTAGAAGAGCGTCCTGTCATCAACAAAGAGCGTTTAGATGTTGGTAAAGTAACGGTGACCAAGCACGCTCGTACTAAGACCATTGACGTGCCTATTGAGTTGGTAGAAGAGTATATTACTATTCGCACTGAATACCATGATGCGAAAAGTCAGGACTTATTGTCAGGCAATTATGATGAAAAGGATATATTGCGCCATGTCGAGCCATCGTTAGATAGCAAGGCGGTCGTTACCGTAAATGGCAAACAGATCGAAATTGGTGATGAACCGATTGAAATTGTCCTATCACGTCAAGTGGCTACTATTACTAAAGACACTTATGCTATCCAAGAAATCGATATCAATAAAACCACTCATATCCATACAGATAGTATCCAAGTAGTGCTTAAGCATGAAGAATTAGATGTGAAAGAAGAGGGATTTTTGGCACATGAGTCTAGCGCCAATCCTCATAAATAATTTTTCTGACTCATTAAAACTAGACATAAAAAAAAGCAACGTTATCGTTGCTTTTTTCTTGATTGCTTACTTATTATGAGGTTTTTTTACATTCATAAGTGCTGACGTTCGCCGCATCTGTACCTGCTGTACGCATCACACCCGTCTCACGCGCTTCGTGTGCTACACGCCACTGGGTAAAGCCCTGACTACCATCAATAGCAGTTGCTACTTCGAACACTTCTGGATTACTGGCATCATTGGTTTTATTTAATGTCACCGTACCCGTATCAGTCGCGATGACTACTTGTTTGGCATCTTCTTTATAAGTTGCATTAACTTTCAGCTCAGGTGAGCACAGATAGGCTATTTGACTGACGCCACTATTGACGGAAGCTACGGTATCATCCTGTACTTCACTGAGCGATGCATCCGCTGTATCGACAACCACCTCATTAGGCTCAGCAGGTTCAGCGGACATTGGCACCGTTTCTTCGCTATGAGCACCATCATCTGTACCCGCTTCTGTCTCTGACTGTTGCTGACAAGCACTAAGCGTCAGGACGCCAGCAAGTAGCCCAGTCAGCGCCACAGAAGTGCGCAATTTTTTTAATAATTCTATAGTCATAACACTTTCCCCAATGAATATGTTAAACACTATAACGTGTCCATAAATTCACGCCTATGTTGAATTTGTAAGTAATCAATACAAAATATAGCCAACACATTTGTGAAGAGTCAACTTTACTGTCTGCAAATAATATAGTCGATTCAAGATAATGTAGAGACAAAGAATATGAGCAAATACAGAAAAGCCCTTATCTAAAGTAGATAAGGGCTTTTGAGACTAACGAATATTAAAGATATATAAGCAGCAATGCTTAGCTGTTTATTATCAATATTCGCTTATGAATGCTATATTTTACCATGACATTGCTTGTACTTAAGACCTGAACCACAAGGGCATGGGGCGTTACGACTGATATTCATACCAGCGTATGGATCTGCCTCATTGGTATTACTACCACTACCCACAATAGCACCTGCGACCGCACTACCAGCAAGATTGCGATTTTGCGCGGCGGCTTTTTCAGCTCCGCTATCCATATTATCAATATCACTATGCTCGAACTGCATTTGCATATGAGCAGCATTCTCACGCTGCTGTATTTCCAGCGCTTCTAGCTCTTCTTTGGTCGGAATATGGACACGTGATAAATCTTGAACGGTCTCAGATTTAATTGCGCCAAGCATCATTTGGAACAGCTCAAATGATTCACGCTTATACTCTTGCTCAGGGTTTTTCTGTGCATAACCACGCAGATGAATGCCTTTACGCAGCTGATCCATTTGGGTCAAATGCTCTTTCCAATGCTTGTCTAAGCTCTGTAGCATAAAGTGACGCTCAAGCTGGGCAGCATCTTTTTCGCCCATCTGCTCACGGCGGCTATGATAGCGATCGATAGCCGTTTGGATGATTTTGGCACGTAAGCCTTCTTCATCTAAGCGACGATCTTCATCGAGCCAATCATTGATCGGCATCGCAATCTTAAATTCATTTTCAAGCTCGTCTTCTAAGCCATCGATATTCCATTGGTCATCGATAGAACCTGGCGGAATAAACTGGTTAATCATGGCGTTATAGACTTCTTCGTGCATAATCTCAATGGCTTCAAGCAAGTCCATCTCTGCTAGCAAGTCATCACGCTGACCATAGATCACTTTACGCTGCTCATTGGCGACGTCATCATATTTCAACAGATTTTTACGCGCATCAAAATCGCGGCTTTCTACTTTACCTTGGGCATTTTCAATGGATTTTGAGACCATCTTATGCTCAATAGCTTCGTCTTCTTTAAGTCCCATAGCACGCATCATATTTACGACGCGGTCGCCAGCAAAGATACGCATCAAGTCATCTTCGAGCGATAAAAAGAAACGCGACATCCCAGGATCGCCTTGACGACCGGCACGACCACGTAACTGGTTATCGATACGACGTGATTCATGGCGCTCAGAACCAATGATATGCAAACCGCCAGCCGCAACCACTTGGTCATGCTTGACTTGCCATTCTGCTTTTAGGCGCGCCATTTCTTCAGGGCTGACCGAATCGATATCTTCAATAAACGATTGCCAGTTACCACCAAGGATAATATCGGTACCACGACCTGCCATGTTGGTCGCGATCGTCACAGCCTTTGGACTACCTGCCTGCGCGATGATTTCGGCTTCACGCTCGTGTTGTTTTGCGTTTAGGACGTTATGCTTGACACCTTCTTGATCAAGCAAGTAAGACAACTCTTCACTGGCTTCAATCGTCGCCGTACCAACCAAAACTGGGGCACCTTTGGCTTGAATCTCTTTGATTTCTCGAATGATACCTTTGTATTTACCTAACTTGGTTAAGAAAATCTGGTCATCCATATCGATACGAGCAATCGGCTCGTGCGTTGGAATCACGATGACATCTAAGTCATAAGTTGATTTGAATTCTGCTGCTTCGGTATCAGCGGTACCTGTCATGCCTGATAATTTTTCATACAAACGGAAGTAGTTCTGGAACGTCGTGGTCGCAAGCGTTTGGTTTTCTGCTTGAATTTCGACGTTTTCTTTGGCTTCTACCGCTTGATGCAGACCTTCTGACCAACGGCGACCCGGCATGGTACGACCCGTGTTTTCATCAACGATAACCACTTCACCATCATCGACGATATAGTGGACGTTTTTAACAAATACATGATGGGCGCGAATGGCAGCTTGTACGTGAGCCAATAATGGCAAACGGCTTGGGCTGTATAAACTTTCATTTTCACCCAACTCACCGACTTCGATTAAGAAGCGCTCAATTTTTTCATAGCCTTTTTCACTGATTTCGATTTGACGATTTTTTTCATCAATCCAAAAATCTTCTTCTTCGTTATTCTTATTGGCCTCTTCATCTTTTGAGCGAATCAGCACCGGGATAATGGTATTAATCAGCGCGTACATACGTGAAGAATCTTCAGCTTGACCTGAGATAATTAGCGGCGTACGAGCCTCATCGATTAAAATAGAATCAATTTCATCGATAATACAGAAGTTTAATGGACGCTGCTTTTTCTCTTTTAAACTAAAGACCATGTTATCGCGTAGGTAATCAAAACCGTATTCGTTATTGGTGCCATAAGTAATATCGGCTTGGTAAGCGGCGATTTTTTCTTGCGGCGGTTGCTGTGAATAAATGACACCGACGGTCATGCCCAAAAAGCCAAATAATGGACGGTTCAATTCAGCATCACGTGCCGCCAAATAATCGTTGACCGTAACCAGATGCACACCTTTACCACTGATGGCATTGAGGTACATCGCCAAAGTACCCATTAGGGTTTTACCTTCGCCCGTTTTCATCTCAGCGATTTTGCCTTCGTGCAAGGTGATACCACCGATCAGCTGCACATCATAATGACGCATGCCATTGACGCGTAATGACGCTTCACGGCAGACGGCAAACGCTTCTGGTAGTAGTGCATCTAAGCTTTCACCTTGTTGGTGGCGTGCTTTAAACTCTTCGGTTTTTTGTTGTAATTGCTCATCAGACAGGGCTTGTACCGCAGCCTCTTGTGCGTTGATTTTGCTGACCACTTTGCGCATGCGCTTTAATTCGCGGTCATTTTTAGTGCCAACCACACTGCCTATAATCTTTGATAACATAATTTTTTGACCTATGGAAATATTCGATAATTAGTGCGCATTAGCCAAAGCTTCGCCCGCTGCCGCCTTGTCATTACAGTCATCACCTGACTAAGTACCTTTTGTTAACAAAGCACCTCTTAACAAAGCACTGATTAATAAGGTACTGCCTAATGAAGTGTCGCCTAATGAAGTATCGCCCAATTAAGTGTGACGTCATTATATATGGTTATGACGCCGATGGATACAAGGGCAGCGAGTAGATATTTGCCGACGTAAAAGCGCGGCAGGACGTGTTAAAATAGTATTTACACTTTCACACTTCTTAGTTTTTCGACTGCTAAATTTGCGCGCTATGATGACCCTTTAATAAAACTATTTTGGTAAAAATCAACCAGAATCTTGCAAATTAACCACTCATAAGCGAGTGTTTTTCTCATCTATTTTTTTACGCTGATATGTATATACCGTCGTACATCTAACGCCAACTGACTAAAAAATCCATTTAAGCATTATAAGAGACTCTGCATGACCGCTAAGCCATCCGCTCAAAACCTTAACGCCGCCAAACCTACTCCGTCGAAGTACGCAATATCAAAACAACAGACCGCGACACCTTTGACCGCCGATCAGTTGATGGTAGGCGATACCGTTTATCATTTGGCAGATCATACGCCGATGATGGTGCAATATCTAACCATGAAAGCCAACTATCCACAAGCGTTACTGCTGTACCGCATGGGTGATTTTTATGAGTTATTTTTTGATGATGCTAAGCGCGCGGCACAAATATTAGACATCACCTTGACTCGCCGTGGTACGGATAAAGCGGGCAATACCATTGCCATGGCAGGTGTGCCTTTTCATGCGGCCGATAGCTACATGGCAAGGTTGATAGCTGCTGGGCAAACCGTCGTTGTGTGTGAGCAAATTGACGAATCTGGCACTGACAATGCAAATAATCATTCCAATGCTCCGACGATGGGCGATAAGCAGAAAAAAGATAAAAGTAAATCTGCTGCTGGCAGTATTATGCGCCGTGAAGTGGTTAAAACGCTGACCGCAGGGACGATTACTGATGATGCTTTAATTGCGCCCAATCATACGCCAACTGTGGTCGCCATTGATATCGAGATACCTAAATCGAACAGCAAACAACCTGTGCACGCTGCCATTAGCCAAATGGATTTAGCCGCTGGAACACTAACGACGCAAACGCTTAGCGCCATCTCTAATAACAGCCATGACGATATTGAAGAACTACAAACGCAAATGCTGACGGTGCTGGCACGCTTTGCGCCGAGTGAATGTATCGTTAGCGAAGCACTTAACGACCGTATCGGCGAAGATTGGATGCTGTGGCTACGTCAAAACCTCGACTGTCCGATTATCGAAGTGGCGGTCAATGACTTTCATCGTGAGCATGCCAGCGCAACCCTTTGCCAGCAGTTTGACGTGCAGCGCCTCGATGGACTAGGAATCAATGACGCACTTCTTGCCCAATCTAGCTGTGCAGCGCTCATACATTATGCTCGGCAAACTCAGCAGCGTCATGTGCCACAGCTCAATCAACTTATCGTTGAGTACAGTGACGATTATTTAATTATCGATGCCAATAGTCAGCAAAATCTTGAGCTATTTGCACCCGTTAGCAGTAATGGTACGTCATTAATATCTGTCCTTAATCATTGTCAAACGCCGATGGGTCGACGCTTACTCGTGCAGCAAATGAAACGCCCATTGCGTCAGCATGCGCGCATTAATTTACGCCTAGATGCGATAACCAGTTTGTTAAATACTGATAAACAGTCTGAGCAAAGCTCGGGAAATATCTCATTAGTTACCAGATTGCGCGAAACCTTAAACGCTATTGGCGATATGGAACGTATTAGTAGCCGTATTGGGCTAATGAGTGCTAAGCCACGTGACCTGCGTAAAATTGCTGAGGGTATTGCTAGTAGCGCCCAGCTTACGACGCTACTGACAAATGCAGGTATTTGCCATGAGCAAGCAGGACTGTTGCCGATGCTTATGCAGCAATTGCCTGCACAGTTACCTGCCATACAGTCCGTCGCTGAGCTGATTGAGCGAGCCATTATCGCAGAACCACCTGCCCATATCCGTGATGGTGGCATGCTCGCCGCAGGTTACGATGCTGAGTTTGATCGCTTGACTCATCTGCATGACAATATCCAAGTGACATTGGATGAGATGGTAGAACGCGCGCGTCAAAAGAGTCAATTACCCAGTCTAAAAGTAGGCTTTAACAAGGTTAGCGGCTTTTATTTTGAATTGCCTAAAATGCAAGCAAAGAATGCACCAGCGCATTTTATCCGGCGGCAAACGCTGAAAAGTAGCGAGCGATTTATCACTGATGAGCTAAAAGAAGTTGAGACAGAATATCTGAGTGCGCAAAGCTTAGCATTGACCCGTGAAAAGCAGCTGTATCACGAACTCTTAACTGAACTCAGCAACCATTTAGCCGAACTGCAACAACTGAGCGCTGCGGTTGCGCAAATAGATGTGCTCAGTAATTGGGCACAGCTTGCAATTATTTATAACTGGCAACGACCAGTCATGAGTAACGACTCAAAAGACAATAGTAGCTTAAAAAACAGTCACTTAAAAAATGGCTTGAATAATAACAATCAAACCAGTATCGATATCAAAGCAGGTCGTCATGTCGTCGTCGAAGCCGCACTAAACCCTATTCATACTCAAAGCAATACTCCTGCCAAGCATAGCAGCCATTTTGTCGCTAATGATTGTGCACTAGGCAGTGATGAAAACCCTGAAAGACTGTTGATGATTACTGGTCCTAATATGGGTGGTAAATCAACCTATATGCGCCAAACGGCATTGATCGTCCTACTTGCTCATTGCGGTAGCTTTGTGCCAGCAGCGGGTGCTCATATCGGCGATATCGACCGTATCTTTACCCGTATTGGCTCAGCGGATGATTTGGCGGGCGGCAAATCGACCTTTATGGTTGAAATGATTGAAACGGCTAATATTCTCAATCAAGCAACCAATAAATCGCTGGTACTGATGGATGAAGTCGGACGCGGCACAGCGACCACTGACGGTTTGGCCATTGCTCATGCTTGCGTTAATCGATTGCTAGAGATTGGCTGCCTGACATTATTTGCCACTCACTATTTTGAGCTGACAAAATTGGCGGAAAACTATAAAGAAAGCAGTGGAAGTAATGACAAACTTATCCGCAACGTCCATGTCGCTGCCAGTGAAATCGACGGTCAACTGCTACTACTGCATCAAATCAAAGATGGTGCAGCAAGCTCTAGTTTTGGTCTTCATGTGGCAAAAATGGCAGGGATTCCTACCCAAGTACTGGATGACGCCAAGCGCTACTTAGCAGATAACTTAAAATTGGACCCTAGCAGGTTAGAAAACGTGATAACCGTTGATGACAAAAATGAATTAGCTAAGTCAGTAAATGATAAATGCGATCATATGAATGGTCATGAAATAGAGAGAGATGATATAAAAATCACCAATCAATATCAAATAATGGCTGATATTCCACAACAAAATCAGCTGCTTAGCTTACAGGATGAACTAAGCGCGATTGATCCTGATACCTTAACGCCAAAGCAAGCGCATGATTTACTCTATCATTTGAAAAAAATCATTAGTCATTAAAGGGAATTGTCAATTAGCCGTAAAGGCGTTAAAATGTGCCTTATTTTCCAACTATTCTATGTAGCCCTTATCGTTGATTCAATTTAAAAGAAGATCATGGCAACCAAGTGCAGATGTACCAATAATACTTCAAGCACGGTGAGCACAGTAACTCTTTTGAAAGGGATGAACCATATCAGCCAATCCAATAACAGGTAGACCTCACTATGACCTTTGTCGTTACAGATAACTGCATTCTTTGCAAATACACCGACTGTGTGGAAGTCTGTCCTGTGGACTGCTTTTATGAAGGCCCGAACTTCCTCGTCATCGATCCTGACGAGTGCATCGACTGCGCGCTATGCGAGCCTGAATGCCCTGCCAATGCGATCTTCTCAGAAGATGAAGTACCAAAAGGACAAGAGATGTTCACCCAGCTAAACGAAGAGCTGGCACAAAAATGGCCAAACATTACTGAAATGAAAGGTCAATTGCCAGAAGCTGAGAAATGGGATGGCGTAGAAGGTAAGATTCAGTATTTAGAGAAGTAGGCAATAACTGATACTTTGGATACTATGTAGGCTGGGCTTTTGGCTCAGCCTTTTTATTTATAACCTAACTCCAATTCGTATCTCGTAGGCTGTGGCTTTAGCCCAGCATGATAACTTTGCATGATTTGAGCTGAGCTAAAAGCCCAGCCTACGCTTAAGCCGCAGCCTACCTACACCCCATTACCTCGTCTATACACGGATTGCCTTATTAGAAACTATATGCGTGACAAAACCCAAGGCGGTTTTCACTTTTTGACCTTTAATCTACTTGATAGAAAGTCGTCACTGTTATTTATTTATATTGACAAGTTTCGTAATGCCTACGCTAAAACCCTTCAACACCACCCATTCAAATTAGACGCTATGGTCGTTCTTCCTGACCACGTCCATATAATGATTACTCTGCCGCCACATTCTGATAACTATGCTGTCATAGTGGCAAGTATCAAAAGTCAACTCTCTAAACAAATCAATAAAACCGAAACCATTACGTCTTCACTATAAGCAAAAAGAGCGCGCGGTATTTGGCGACGACGATTTTGGGAGCATCGTCGTCGTAATGACTTGGATTATCAGCAACACATGGATTATATTCACTATAATGCTGTCAAGCATGGCTACGTTACCAACCCACAAAATTGGCAATACTCTACAATACATAAATTGATTAAAAAAGGGCGTGTATCCCGCTGATTAGGGATCGGATGAGAGTGATAAAAGTATAAACATTTGATATGATGTGTAATCTAATATATTCGCTTACCTTTATAGGTCTTGAGATTTGTAGGCTGAGCTACGCTTGGTTTTTTATTAAATTTAATCGTTTAATCGTTTAATCGTTTAATCGTTTAATCGTTTAATCGTTTAATCGTTTAATCGTTTAATCGTTTAATCGTTTAATCGTTTAATCGTTTAATCGTTTAATCGTTTAATCTGTGTAGGATGAGCATTTTGCCCAGCATATTAACCTTGCAAATATTTGAAGAAAAAAATTTTGAATAATTTTAAACACAAAAAAACCAAACGAGATGTTTGGTTTTTAGATATTAAACGAGACTTTTTGTAGGCTGGAAATTTTGCCCATCATCACAACCTTGCGTAATTTGAGCTGGGCTAAAAGCCCAGCCTACGCTTGCTAACGGCAAGATGCTGGTAGATATTTAGCATCTATACCTTTAGTACTACCTGCAGCACATTCCCAAGCAACAATAGGTTTAACACTTGCACGATTGAAATCAACAGCTTTAGCCTTATTACCAGTCTTCGTAGTATCTGCATCCGTATATGGCACTAAATCAAAATTCACGTTAGTACCTAATTGATTGATATTCTGTGCAGTTACCGTTATTACACCGTCTTTACTAGTGGCTACTGTTTGTACATATTTAGAAATAGGTTTTGCCTTAGTACCACCTTCTCCACAGCCAAAGTCACCGCCTTTTGGAGTCGTTTTGAAACCAGTTTGAGATGCCTCTGTGACTGCCGTTCGACATGTTGAAGCAGCTAATACAACTTCAGCTACTTTTGCACGAGCAGTATAATCCTGATATGCAGGTAGAGCGATCGCAGCTAAGATACCGATAATCGCGATAACGATCATTAGTTCGATTAAGGTAAAACCTTTTTGAGCAGTGTTCATAAGAACTCCTTTTGGGGTATATAAAGATAAATGGCTATTGTTTTTACAGCCGCGTTTTATCTTTAGTAATATAATATGTTTGTCTTATTATAGTTATTGCATATAGCATGCCAAAATAATTATTTATACTAGCTATTTACCTTAAGTACGTGATTATGACTACTATCTATACGTAATGAACCATCATAATAATATTAAATGACGCTAAATGTTACGCTTAGCCTACTGAAAATTGTCAGTTCACATACTCTATGACAGTAATACGTAACTAATAATGACAATTTTTGTCAGCGACATTTAACTTCTAGGCTCTCTTTACTCGTTCCATCTATTATCTGAGCCACAAACGGCTGCTCGACATTTGATATTCTGATAGTTAAGACTGAGTGCACCATCGCCAGCCATTTGGGTGCCAGTTTTCGGGGTGGCAGTCATTGTCCATTCAGAAGTCAGAGGATCAGGTGTAAAAGCAAGCGTATAGAGAGCGATACCTTGTTTAGGATAGTCGCCGCCAAGACCAGTAATTAAAGCATTGCTATAAGCACCTTGAGCTAATTTGCGACTTTGAATCTCGGAGGCTACATTGTGCATCTCGCTCATCATATCAGCACGTTTAGACTTAATAATGTAGCTCTGATAACTTGGATACGCGATAGATGCAAGCAAGGCGATAATAGCGACGACAATCATCATCTCAATGAGCGTAAAGCCTCGTTGCGACATTACTAAATTATCCAACTTCTGATTTATTATTGCTATCATTACCAGTTCTCCTGACCTGTACCACAAGAGGTCGCTGTAACCGCAAGTGTAGTGGTATTTTTACAGCGCAAACCTGAGCTGGTCATCAGCATGTTGTTCGCACTCTTGAAAGTACCCGTACTATTAGGGACAGCAAGCATCTTCCACGTCCGACCCGTGCTGTTATCGAGTCCTGCACTGATGAGTGACTTGGTCGGTGTCGCACCATCGACAAGGGTAATTTGATAACGATAGTTGGTCGCATCGCTACCTTGCGGCACATAAATAGTCTTATTATTGACATCGTAACCATGACTCACACTATTATTACTATCGACAATCTGCGGTTGAAAACCTTTATAAGTCAACGCAGATGAGCGCCAACGCTCGAGCTGAAGCTCTAATTGGAGCATCTTCGACTGCACCTCATTTTCAGCGTTTCTAATGACGTACTGTCGATAGCTCGGTATCGCAACTGCCGCAAGAATCGCGATAATCATAACGACAACCATCAGTTCGATGAGCGTAAAACCGCGGCTCTTGCCACTAAGTTTCTTATCAGTATGATTAAGCATTAGTTACTCTCATACCATTGCGTTGGTTTTAGCACATAACGCTCTTTGAATAATATGCTTGCCATAGAACCATCACCTTTATCTTTTGTGATACCAGCATACGGGTCATTACCATCTACATAGCCGCCTACTGGTGGCTCTTTTGGACCCTTACCTTTTTTACTATCATCACCATAATCGATAAGATCATTAGCACGATCTGTCAGGCTTTGCGTACCTATTAGCACGGTCGTGTCTAAGTTATTGGCATTCACCGCACCAAGTGTCAGCTCTTGAATACCTTTACCGGCAGGTGTAAAGCCGCCTGTACCTGTTTTAGAGCTGTTATCCATACAGACGCCATAAGGCAGGCAATACATTTGTTGCTCTGAGCCGCCAAGCGTTTGTGCCTCACAAATACTATTGTTGCCATAAGACATGTTAGGGTCATATACGGACATAAATAAATAATTGTTCATGACACGATAGTCGCCCATGGCTTTTACATGCGAGACGTTCTCAAATCCTGCAAAACGCGTTAGCGGATAGTACCAACCTCTTTTGTCTTCTGAGCTATCTATCACTGAAAGCTCTTCGACCATTGCTGCTTTTGCCGTTTTGGTGTTTTCAGACAGGTGACTACCGCCTAACTCTATCAAATCATCTTTTTCGTTTAATTCTTTGATAGTGAGTGTTGACGTAGCACTACTGTCTAAAAGATCATTACGAGTTACATCAGTATCAATAATCCCATATAAACGATTGGCTTTGCTTTTATCACTACTAGTTACATCGCGGCGCTTAGCTAATGGTGAACTGCGATCGCCAGAAGCAATATTGACAAGGGCAAATATCTTGCTTTGCTTATCTCTATAAAAGCTCACTACTGGACGAGCATAGAAGCGATATGGTAATGCAGTGACATTTTCGGAAGCATTAAGCACTCGAACCACGCGTACTTCTTTAAACGCTTTTTTCTTTTCGTTAACGAAGTCTGCACGGAATACATTGCCACCTAAATCGGCAAAGTATAAATGGTCAAATAAACCATCATTATTGCGATCTAGTGGCGTAACGCCAGCGACGATACTGTGATTGTACGGATTGTCCCACGACCACAGCTTCTCGCCTGTTTTTGCATCGGTCACATAGATAGAACTGCCTTTGGCTGCCGTAGTCGGTACGAATTGTGGATCTTCGTACTGCATGTCATAACCCCCACCAAATACGATGACGTCTTTGTACTTAGTGTCACTAGCGCCTTCTTTTACTCGAGCCGTGGTGACTGTATTCCAGATCTGCCCAACATTATTATAATCACTGTTATTAACAGTGACCTGAGTACCAGTGTCATTTCTATGCAGTTTTGCTGTTGTACTAGTAATATCTGGCGTAATACTAAATAGGATTTTTGGCGTATTTTTGTCAGCTAAGTCTAGAGCATATAATCCTTCTCCGCCCATTCGGAAACCACCATAAGCCGCCATTGACAAGAAATTGCTCGTATTGGTGACGTCATTTACATTACTGCTATCAGGTTTATATAAGGAAACTTTGCGAGTTTTTTGATCGCCTGATGTTGTACTGCTATAACGATATTTGGCACTGACTAACCATGGAGCATCAATCCCAAAGCTTAAATCGCCCATCGCTTCTTTTACTAAAGCTTCTGGTTGTTTACGGAACATCTCATGTAATACCAGTGCCCATTCTTCTTCGCCTGTATTGGCATCTACTAAATGCAAGGCACCATCCATCGAGCCAAATAATAAATAATCTTCTCGGTTATTTGCAGTGATGTTACCTGACTCATTCACTTCGGCACTATAAGAAACTAATGCAGGCTTCGAGTGCACGACTCCACCAACTTGACGAACTGGTTGAGTTGGGAAGTATATTGCTTCCTTCATATTCATTTTATCAATATATAACGGCTTAGTAGGGTCATCTTTATCTCTATAGTCAGTTAAGTAATCAACGTTGTAGCCTAAGAAGTTAAGCATGATACGCTTGGATTGTAGAAGCGTTTTGCCTCCAGAACTATACACGCCGTCATTTATCTGAGGAAAACCGGTCGGCACTCCATTGTCACCAACGCCAATTTTTACCACACCCTCAGGAATTTTTGTATTATCAATTCCTTTATAGTTTTCGAAAAATACATTGCGTGTGCTAGCAGGGGAACTAAAGTCTGGAGCTACTAAGCGAGCATAAAAACCCCCACTATTCACAGCAGAATTACCTGCTGCACTTATAGGTGACTGGGCCCATAGATCAGCTGCGGCATCATTTAGCGTCCCACCTGCATCACTATACAGTCGTCTGTTGCCCTGACCATACAATGTACCGTTTTTAGTTTCATACTTTTTAAGGTTGCCTGGCCATACTTTAAACGTATCTCCTACTTTAGGCTCTAACATAGGCAGATAGGCATAGGGCAACGTCGTACTGGTTTGATAAGGGTCATCTGGGACAGTAATCGTACCAGCTGGTGTGGTATTAATAGTTTGATTTAAATCCGTGATAAATTTCTGCACACTATTAGCAATATCAAGTGAGGTTTCTGCGTAAAAGAAGCCGCCATTGCCATAGTCAGGGCCGCCCCATTTACAAGCATTTTTTGCATCTACATTAGTTGTTACATCACAATTATAAGTACCATCGGATTTTTTAGGGATACCAGCAAATGATGAACCAAATCCTGCTACTGCTGTTCTAATACTTGCCCCAGATGGATTTTTAGTTTTGTCATGCAGTTTTTTGGCATATTCACCGATATATTCCCAGCCCCCTGTTTCACCAGCAAATAGATTAGATTGCAATTTTGGTGACACTAATCCAGACGGCACACCATTAATTTCATACAAATTGGTTGATAATGATTTGTTCATAATCTTACGCGCCATACCAGGCTTGGTCGAGTTTGGCGCGCCATCGGTTAAGAAGTAGATACCATTACTGTCACAGGACTCTGTACTACTGCCTTTAATATAAGCGGTACCATTAGCATTTTTAGTGTCTGCTGCTGAATATCTCAGACCACCTACTTCATTTTCTGTACCGGGGCTTAGGGAAAATGGACTGGTTCGATAAGATACTAGACCTCTTATACTTTCGCCATAACCCCATACAGTACCGACGATAGGCTCGATATCAAGGGGTTCTTGATCTACCTTTAACCAACCACCATAGCGCCATCCAACAGGTAGAGCTTCATAAGTGTCCCAAAGATTGTTTATAGAAATATCTTTACCAGTTAAACTTTTTATCTTCGTTTTAAAATCAGCTTTGCTAGCGATTTTTAACCATGCGCCTGCAACATCAGGATTTGGGTAGTAAATGCCTTTATCTACTGTTCCTTGGGAGATATTGCTGCCATCGCGTCCTGGCCAGTTATTTACACACTGCTCAACGACCGCTCCAATCGCTGACGTTTTATCTGTACCTAGCTCAACGCAGACAAAATAAATCTGCTTGTCGGCCCCACCATTTTGCTTAACCATATAACCATCATAAATGATTCCTACATTTTTGACGGTATTATTATCTACACCAGTTCCTGTACCCATCATATAAGCGCCAGCTTCTGCATAAGCATGGGCAGTAGGTGTACCACTCGAAGATTTGGTAACGTCTGGATAGCTGTTACTAGAGAGCTTAAGATTAGAGTTTGCCGTACCGTCCTCATTCGTAGTGGTATCAAGCGATTTAAAACCTGCCAATGCCTTAATAATTTTTTTGCGTTGTTCAATAGTCAGAGGTGCCGAAGGTACTAGTATACGTCCAGAGTGACCATCAACTAATACGTTAGTTGCTGTACCAATGGTAATAGTCTTCCTCTCGTTTCCGTCTTGATACTCAGCTTTGGACGAAAAGTGTCCAAGACCCATATAGACTTTATTACTAATTTGATCGCTTACTAACAATGGTATTAATGCGTCTTTTAATCGCGATAGCCGATCTAGTTCTGTAACCGTTTTGGCACTCGCTCCCTGTCCAAATGTCTTTGTACAGCCACGCACATAATAATCAATCGTTTCAGAACCGATAGTAACCGTTTTCTTTTTAGACGTTAGACCTTTAGTTGATGCATCTTTTAGGTTATAAGCCCACTCAAAAATACTATTAGTATTTCTATCCCTATCATATTCACCTACTACAACACGATCGCATAATGGTACATCTACATCACCAGGGCTTCCATATTTATTGTTTTTAGGAAGAACCAACGAGCTGATCCCCATCGAGCCTGAAGTATCGATCATCATCATCAAGTTAGTACGCGCAGCAGAAGCTGGCTGATAAATACTTAGGTCACCGATACTGCTTACTTTGCCATCTTGATTGACAGCGGCTTGAGACATGCTCATACACATCATGCCGAGTACAGCAGCACTTAAGCTAGAGACGCGCCACCAAGAGTTAATATGTTTTTGAGCAGCGGATTCGATAGCCGTCACTTTGGGCGCGCGATAACGATTGAGGTGTTTGAGTTTCATAATGTTATCTCCTGAGCACGGCTACGATAGACGTGACGATATAAATATAGTAGCTTTTAAATCAGTTATAGATCTATAGCAGCGATTCAACTATATAACCGCTACTTTCTTATATGTCCCTATCAAATATCTCTACATAAAGGGTTAGTGCTGTCTGTTTTACCCCCACTACCAAAGTAGTCACATAGCTCACTACTTTGAATATTGGCCAAATCAACTTGCTCTACCAACATCTTGTTAGGAATATTATTGTCTTTCATACATTTCATCACACCATCTGTTTGGTCTGAAGCATTTTTTGCAAAACATTCTTTGACTTTATCATCCTTCGCCTTTCCATACGCAGGTAGCACTGAAGTCGAATAAATATCGAACGTAAACATTTTTGCGGTTTTCTCATCAGAATCTGTACCGAGATTCATATGCTCAAAATTACCACTATTTGCAGTAGCACTAACGTTCTTTATCATAACTTGCGTCATTGTCGTATTACGATTACTGGTATAGTCAGTAGCTTTGGTAGGGTCACAATAACCTGTTGTATTGTCGACCAACTTACCCGTATTACGACGTATAACGGCATCATCAATATTGAAAAAAGAAGAACGTGGACGGTAACAAAAATCGATAATATCATCGTTGTTATCTTCTAAGATATAGTAGCCAAATATCCCTGTAATACCCATAATTTGCTTATATTGCTCACTGGCTGGAGAACCATTAACCGATATTTCAATCTTATTATTGACACTGTCCGCAGACTGCAAAAGCAAAGTGTTTATCTGATCGCTGGTTGCAAGTTTTAAATCGGTATTACTGTTGCGTACCGCTATGACTCCAACGAGCATAATCAGTATTAAAAACAGTAAAACCACAATCAATACTGCCCCGCGCTGGCTGGAATCTAATGAAGGATAAGTATTAGAATGACTGATATTCATGGCAAATTTTCACCTTTATTCATACGTACAGGACAGAGAGATTATCAACCTTACTTAACTAACACTGTTAATCACATTCACAATTCTAGCATTACGTAACAGGGTATTGGTTTCATAAACACGGCGTAAATATTTTGGTGCATTGGTTTCTGATTTTAGTGTCTGTGTCGTGCCAAGTATACTGAAGGCACTTGCACTATCATCAGGACTATTAGAGGTACTGCGGGTTAATAATGCGACTTTGATATTGGTAATATAGGGCTTTTCTGTCGTAAGTTTCATGTAATCTTTTACACTCATTTCAGTATAGCTATAACTTGCTATACCACTATTAACTACTGAATATTTGACACCTAAACGAATATTAAATTGATCGACATTTTTTATAATAGTTTGCCCTGCTTCCATAAAGTTAGTAAGCACTCCATTACTTGCTATACGCCCAGCATCACAGTTGAGATTGAGATTTTTTCTATCTTTGTTGGTTTTTACACTGTCTTCGGTTAAAAAATAACGGGTAATGACACGTTCGTTTAACTCAATTTTCTCACCTTCACAGTCATACAATATTTGACCCGTTGTGTTGGTATACTGGAATGTAAGCTGATCACTTTTCTCACCAGTGTTAGATAAAGAACCATCCCATTTATGAATCCCACCTGCAGAATCCATGTCATGACTGCGCGTCAAGTAACCTTCTTCTAATTGAGTACTTGTTACAACATTTACTGCATCAGCATTGGTTGCGCTTGCCGTCAGCACAACTCCGCCCATCACAGTTTTATCATTAAGAGGCACGCCATCATTGCCAAGATTGGCAAGCCTTAATTGTTGTTCAATAGATTGAATGCCAAATACTGCTGAATCCTGAATCTCAGAACCAGCACTCTGTACACGATCCACACGTTGGCTGGTAATAAATACTTGAATGATAGCAGCCGATATCAATAACCCTAAAACCAGCGATATCATTAGTTCAATAAGTGTAAAGCCTCGCTGATATTTGATATCTTGTATCATTATGTGTTTCATTAATACGTCTCCACAATGATACAGTTACTGCCGCTTTTATAGATACCAGATGCATCAGCACAAGCATTTGCATTAGTAGCATCCATCGCAGCGGTAGTGTCGCCCCAAGCTGCTATGATACATTTCACTTCAGAGAAATTAGCTGTTCCAGGACAAGTTACCATTTTCACATTAATACCATAGCTGTATAGCTTATCGTATGCGTCTTTAGACTCATTAATGGCTATTTGCTCAGCGGAACAATCTATACAGCTTTCACGAGTTTTAGAAGCATCATTAATGGTAACTTGATAGGTAGCAATTTGTTGTGAGTTGGCGCGCATATTTTCTGCTAGCCCCCGAATGATGCTTAAAGCTTGAGTACGTACTAAGCTCTCATCAGTTGCACTTATAGCACGCATCTGCAATGCACTAAATCCTAATACGGCAACAGATAGCAATAAGACAGCGACTAAAACCTCTATTAGTCCGACACCTTGTTGTTGGTTAAGCTGACTCATTAACATGATCCTCCAAGCTGGATACTAATCTGTCCTAATTTACTGACCAAAATCTGTCGCGGATCGGCGGCATCACCGATATCACAGATAACTAAAGTCTCGGCGTCGGCCGTTTTATTAGGTTTAAAATCAACATCAACATCAACATCATCATCGCCATTAATAGTAGTCTTTGGATTGTAATGATAAGCAGTGATTTCATCTTGTGAACCACTGCTAGTATTGACCTTGAGTTTAATAGTACTAGAGACGTTATCATACGATACTTCAACTTCTTGACGACGAATCAAACTTTCGTTTTTTGCTTCTTTTAACGCATTAGCAAGTGTAGCCGTTGTCGATTTGACTCGCTGATTGGCAAGCTGAGTACTAATACTCGGCGCTGCTATACCGACAATAATGGCAAGCACAGCAATCGTTACCATTAGTTCAATCAGGGTAAATCCTGAGTTGGTTGTTCGTAGCGTAAGTGGTAGATTATTTGTAGATGCGTTCACATCAAATCCCTATTTATAACGGCAATTTTATAATAACTATTGTTTGTCTAATACCAATACTGAACCAAAAACATCAACAATGAATTCATATTGTCATATCATTTTTGCCCGTCTTTTTATTGTTATTCAATCAAAATTATGCAATTTATGTTCCATAATATTTAACAAAAGTTTTGCATAGAAATAACAATAGCCATAGCAGTTATGCAAGCTATTTAGAAAATATCATTTTATAAGCAATGCTATTGAGTGATAAGCACAGTATTTTGGAATATTAATAACAAATAAACATATATTATTTTAATAATATAGCGTTAAGGCAACATATTAGCAACATATTAGTAGTTAGCAATAGAGAGGAACAGATTTTAAGACTGATTTCCATGTGCTAAAGCATAGGCAGAAAGATGGTATTTATAATTGGTTTGAATATCTGACATGGTGACTGTTTTAGACGGGGTAAGCAGTGTACGCCCCAATGCTTGTAAACTGGCACCCGTGGTCGCAACATCATCAAACAATAATAAGCGTTTCACAGGAGGCTTTTCGATTAAAACAAAAGCATTGTCTAGATTACTTAGGCGCTCAGCACGTGTAAGCCCTTGTTGACTGACAGTGTCGTCAATACGCTTTACACCATGCCATAAAGGTATCTGCCAATGCTTAGACAATTGCGCGGATAAAATACTGACAGGATCGAAGCCACGTTTGACCAGTCGTTGCTCGGTTGTTGGCATAGCGACAATCACGCTATTATCATGATGACAACCATGAGGACGTGGTAGCTGACGTATAGCATGCAACAATAACGGCAATTTGGTCATGTCTTCATGGTGCTTAAAAGCTCTGATCACTTGACGCAGCGGATACTCATAATAAGTCGCCGTTTGGATAGATAAAACCGTACCAGCAGCAATATCAACATTGAAGGGTTTCGGCAACCACGCGATACTGTCATGACAATGCGAGCAAAGTAGTCCGCTGTTAAAACGGTGGTTGAATTGCTGGCGCAAATTAGCGAAAAACGAAGGATTATTTGGCAAGGGTTTTAGAGAGTGTGGTATAGAATCAGCCGTTGGCAAGCTACTAAAATTTGATGAGAGGTAATTTTGAGATAGCTGAGATTGTGGCGTGCTGCGATAAACACGGCACAACTGGCAGCGTATATCTAGATACTCTGCCAGCCATAGTCCAGTTTGATAAGGCGCTAAAAGTCGCATGGACGATTATCAAAATGTGCGATGATATTAGAAACCTTTCCAATCATTCAGTACGATACCAAAGCCAATAGAGGTATTTTCGTGGTTATAATCGATGATGGATTCGCCATAGCCTTGGAAAACCTGAACAAAGCCATTAACATTCTCTGATAATGGATAAATATAATCGACTTGCGCCGCCCCTTTATTGGTGCTTGGATTGTAGCGGAATGTACCGCTCAGACTCTGTTGATCAGGCAAGTCATATAAGAATTTGATATCACCGTAACCCATGTAGTCTTCGATATCTGGATTGTCTTCACTGCTGCTGCTTTCACTATTCACTCGAGCCCACAGGCGCGGTACGATTGATAGCTTACCCCACTCTGCCCCTGCCATGAGATAAGCACGGTTCCATGAGCGTGATAACGGATCATCTTGTCCATTAGAATGATGAATGGCACCAGCACCAAGCATACGAAGACGACCACCAAAAGGTAAATCTGCGGTCACTGGCTGAGTCAAAAATATTTCAGGCTGATAGTCGGTGGCACGGAATGGTCGCGAGTTATCTTCGTTATAAACTTGCCAATGTGACTCTTGGGTATAACCAAACCACAAATCAGCACTGGTATCGAATAAGTCTTCGGCAACTTTGGTCTTCAAAGACAACTGAAATTTTAGTTCAGTATTGCGTATGTCATTAGAAGTAAAGGACTCCGTTTCCTGTGACGGCGTGCTTGGATCTAGGTTAGGGTCAAAGGTATAAAATACTGGCAATACATAGGTTGGTCGGTATGGCCTTACCGTCCAAGTCCCACGCTCACTGTTTTTATCAAGATCATAGGATAAACTAAGCGGTGTATATTTTTCGATATCTTTTTGAGTGACCCCAACATTTTCTAAAACTTGTGCTTCTCTTTGCGTTAGCCCAACGGTGTCTAAACCTTCATTAGTAGCAGGCGCGCGCGCAACTGAGTCAGTAGCGCCATTATTAGCACCAGCAATGGTAGATTTTTCTTCTACAAAGACAACTTGCGGATTACCTGAAAGCGTACTTTGAAAGGTTTTTGCCAAATCTACTGGCTGCTTAGTTGTGGTGTAGCTGGGTGTTTTACCTTCTTCGGCCACTTTGTCAAAGCAAGCCAAACGTGCGGCACTGGTCTGCACTTGGGTACATTCAAAAAACAATTTTGCTTGCTGAGCGATAAATTCTTTACTGACTACTTGGCGATCTTGCGCAGCTGTATTGGCATCCTGTGACACCTGATAATCTTCAAACTCAAACGCTGCCTCCGGTACTGGTAACTCATTATCGATCTGAGTTTTATCGGCAGCTTGGACTTGCACGGTAAAGCAGGTTAGCGCTAGACCAACAGCAATATTCAAATAATGCTTTCTTGTCTGAAATAACGTGTTTTTGCGCGCTGTAATAAGAGGCATAGGGCAGCGCTGTGCGGTGATATGGGAAAACATAAGTGTCCTTTATCTAACTGACATTATCGCCAGCAGAGTATATAAGATAATGAGTATGACCATTAGCGTCATCGCTAAAATAAACCCAATGACATTCAGACATAGAAGTCAGCAATTACAACGAGTAATGCGCCTTCAGCATTGTTGCTTTATTGTAATGAAAATGTGTGTACTATACTAGCCTTATCGCTGCCCTATACCAATGTAAATATCAATAATCAACGCTAAACCAAATGCTTAGCATCAGGATGTCAGGTAACCATTGGTAAAAATAAAAGAGCCAACGTACTGTATGAATAGTACATTGGCTCTTTTGTATTGTTAAGCCTTTAGAAAAGACTTATTCGTTTTATTAAGTATCAGTTATTAAGATATCAGTTATTAAGCATCGTCAACGTTTGCTCAAATTCTGGACGATCAATCTCACCTACTTGTTGATTGGTCAACTGACCGTCTTGATAATACAGCAATGCTGGCGGGCCAAACAATTTATAGCGCGCTAAGATAGCTTTAGAATCATCAGTAGTTTCTGTTATATCCAGTCTCACCAACTGCCAATCCTGCATCTGCGCTGGACGATTATGAAATAAGTTTTTATCCATAATACGGCACTCAATACACCATTCAGCAGTGACATCGACAAGCACTTTAGGGTTGGCGGCGATAATGGCATCTAACTCAGTCAGCGTCGTGACGGTTTTATCTGTTGTATTACTCATGGCTGGCTGACCAGTCGTCGTCTGCATCAGCGGAGCAGCACTCAAAGATGCCAGCGGATGCAAGCTATCATCGTTACCCAACGCCGCGCCGATAACTAAACAGGTTGCCCAAATACCGGCGATTAACCCTAATGCTTGGGTCAGCATACGACCTTTACCCAACCAACTCCACGCCCACATCGCTACAACCATAAACCATAACCCCCATACCATTAGCATCACGGGTGAGATAAAGACGCGCTCAATTAATAATAAAGCAACGGCAAAGAGCAATAAGGCAAAACCTTGCTTGACCCAGTTCATCCACGCGCCCGCTTTCGGCATAATTTTACCTTGGGTGGCACCAATTAAGATAAGCGGTGCGGATAAACCAAAACCCAACATAAATAAAGCTGCAAAACCCAGTAGTGGACTACCAATCGTCGATACGGCAAGCAGTGCCCCAAACAATGGCGCAGAAACACAAGGCGATACGACGAGCGCAGATAAGAAACCCGCGATTAAGCTACCACCCGTACTACCCAGCTTGCTATCCCCTGCTTGACTCAAGCCTTGCATTTTATTACTAATAAATCTCGGTAAGCGGATACTAAACACACCCAGCATATATAGTGCAAGTAGGACAAATACAATCGCAAAACCAATCAGGATAATGGGGTTTTGTAGCCAGCCGATAATGCCTAATGATTCACCAAACACGGCGATAACTGCGCCCAAAATACCATAAGCCGTTGCCACGCCAATAGCGTAACTGGTGGTGAGAATAACACCGCGTTTCACCGTTGGGTTTTCCTCACGGGCAACGATATTGGCAACGATTGGCAACATTGGTAGTACGCATGGTGTCAATGCCAAACCCAGCCCTGCTAAAAACAATAATACCAATGCCAACCAAGGGTGAGAAGCCAGACCAAAAGGATCGCTATCAGTGGCATTATCTCCAGCAACAGTATTGTTGATTGTCGCAGGAACTTCACTTGTCGCAGTGCCATCGACGCCTTGTTCATCTGCGCCAGAAATCGTATTGGTAGCGCCAAGCTCTCCCTCTAAAGCCTCATCATCCAACAAAGCATAATCAATCACCCCATCATCAGTCAGCGCTTGCTCTGCTGCAAGACTATCGGCAACCGTTGCACTTGACTCAGCGGTGTTGTCATTATCTGTCAGACTGTTGTTAGCAGCTTCTTGAGTAGAAGTACTAGCGCTATTTCCTGCAATTTGTGGCGTTGTAGCAGCGATATCAATCGTCGTTTTAATTTTTTCAGGTGGATAGCATAGCCCTGCTTTGGCACAGCCTTGCCAGCCAATCACCACGGCGGCATCGTTGACGCTTTTACCATTACTACTGCTCAAGGTCGTCGTAGCCACCATATTCGCTTGGTCAAACACCAGTACTTTTCCGAATGTTGGATCATCGATTGACACTGGCTTTTGACTAAAGATAAAAGGCACGGCGGTCACGCCAGCTGGCAACGTCAGTTTGATTTGGTCTTTATAAACATAATGCTCAGGCGTAATGTCAAAATTAATGGCTAAGCGCGTGCCATTATTGGTAGTTTTACTGCTATCACTGACTTGGAAAGCTTTGTCCACTGGTAAAAACTTCGTCTGTGCTGCATTTTTATCACTGCTAAATAAATCACCCAGCCCTGCCGCATGAGTCATCATGGGCATCGCAGCCAGTCCTGTAAACAACGAGCTACTAGAGACCGCAAATGCTAGTAGATAAGATTTTTTGGACGAGCGATGTACCGTTAGCGATGGTTTTTTTTCTATTGTCTTGATGGACATGAAGAGCTACCTATTTATTACCTAATATGCTATTTATTACCAATATTTGAGTCGATCGGCTTGTGGTCTATTTGCGTGTCACGGCGATATCAACCGTGGTTTTGATTTTCTCTGGCGGATAGCACAGCCCAGCTTTCGCACAGCCTTGCCACCCAATTATAATCGGTGCATTTTTTGCGCCTTTACCATTGTTAGTAGTCAGAGTCGTGGTTGCTACCATGTTTTTTTGGGTAAAAACGGGAACCTCACCAAAGGTTGGGTCGTCAATAGAGACTGGCGACTGACTAAAAGTAAAGGGGGTTGCACTCACGCCCTTAGGAAAACTGAGAGTAAGCTGATCTTTATAGACATAATGACCTGGCGTAATATCAAAATTAATAGATAAGCGCGTGCCCTTAGAGGTAGCTTTCGTGCTGCTGATAACTTGAAACGCTTTATCGACAGGCAAAAACTTCGATTTTGCGGCACCATTATTAGCAAATAACTCGCCCAAACCTGCAGCTTGAGCGCTCATAGATGCCATCGACAACCCTATCATCAATGAAGTACTCATAATTGCAAGTGCGTGAGGCAACTTAGAGACTCGTTTATTTGTAATGACGGCTTGTGAGTTGAGTTTGTTGGTAAACATGAGTAATAACCTCTACTGGCTGATTTTAATGACAAATGAGCGGGGCGATATGACTGGTATCAAACGTATAGCTTGTTGGAAAAATGGATGGTTTGACATTATCTATGGGATGCCACGCCACTTATTTACTGATATAAAAATATCAACCAATAAGGTCTTATTGGTTGATATTTAAGAGCATTAGAACGACCGTCACCAATAAACATACTATGGAGTCAGGGATTGTTAGCTACCCATATTTTAACTGCTCGTCAAGCTAGTGCTTATAATTGGGCATAAAGATCAGCATCTTGACCTTCGCCGCCTTGCTGACCATCTGCACCCAGCGAGAATAAATCATAAGGACGACCTTCACTGCCTGGGGCGACATATTGCATCTCATTTTCCCAGCCATCTGTTGGATAGCCGCCTTTGATATAACCACCATCTGGGTAGTTTTTGGCCTCTGCTGGCGGTGTGGTTAATGCTTCTAAACCTTGTGCGGTAGTCGGATAGCGCGAATTATCAACCTTATACATATCAAGGGCGTTGGATACTGTAGCAAGCGCTGTTTCAGTGGTCTTGACACGAGCTTTATCACTTTGTCCCACCACTTTTGGGACAACTAAGCCTGCAAGAATTGCCAAGATTACAATCACGACCATGATCTCGATCAGAGTAAATCCAGACTGGTTATTACGCATAGGTAGTGGCTGACGGGCTCTCGTAGGAGCTGGCTTGCTGGCACTCATGGCACTTATTGGCATAGTAGTTACTTGAATTTTGTCAATTATAGTCATCGCTTTTGTCATCGCTTTTGGCATCAAGGTGATGTAAATAGGAAAAGTGGCGTTCAAGTAACATTAATGATCGGCGTATTAATGAGCACTGAAACGATTATCACTATAAACCATGATTTTATTTTTATCTAGGGCGTGTCCTCAATTCAATCGATTAACCTCTGAATGGCCTAAAAATAGCTAAATTTTGCAAAACATCGTCAAATAGCTTGTTAATATCTCGATATTATTTGCGCTACTTTCCTTGTTTGACGGCAATTTATCTCATTTTTATCACAATTTTTAAAATAAGGAAACGCCCTAGCACCGCAAGTAGATTGCTATGAACCTTGACTTTTATAAGCATCAATATTGAACCACAGATTGAACCACAGATTGACGAGTAATATTTATAAGGATAACTTTTGACTGACGCTTACTATAGCTTGATGGCTGGCTTTACCCTAATAAAAACGTGACTCAGTCAACAATCTACAACAGTAAGCAAATCTTAAGAAAGCTAGCGTAATATTTAGTAAGATGGCTACAATAGAAATGTGAGCGGGAGGCACACAAGCTCAGAATATTTGAGTGCTCATTATCCTGCCAGATCATTCATATTGACAATCGGCAGCATCACTGCCATTACGATAATCATGACTACCACGCCCATCAGCACTAGCATCAACGGCTCAAGTAGCGATAATAGGGTACTGATAAAGTTAGTGGCTTCCGCTTCCTGCATATTGGCGGCGCGGCTGAGCATATTTTCGAGCTCGCCTGAGTTTTCACCACTTTTAATCATTTGCACCATCATCGGCGGAAAGTAACTGGACTTTTCTAATTGACTCGATAAGCTTGAGCCTTCCGTCACCCTATCAGCCGCAGTGATGATGGTTTTTTGAATGTGTAAATTGGTCGTCACCGCCGCACCAATATGCAATGCCTCAATCAACGGCACCCCTGAGCGTACCAATATCGCCAATGTACTGGCAAAACGTGCTGCATTCAGCCCTTTTGATAACCGCGCCAATATTGGTAGTCTTAGCACGATGCTGTCTATCGCTAATTTACCCGCTTGCGTCTGCGCAAAACGATAAAACAAAAATGCCGTTCCTGACAATACTATCAGCATCAGCCACCACCACTGCGTAATGAGGTTAGATAGGCTAAGAACAATTTGGGTAATCAGCGGCAATGCCTGTTCAGACTGCTCAAACACTTTGACAATTTTGGGCACCACAAAACTCATCAAACCCATAATAACGCCAATTGCCATCACCATCAGCACAATCGGATAAACCATTGCGCCTTGGATTTTCTTTTGCAATGCAAAGCAGTTTTCGGTGTAATCTGCCAACTGGTTCAAGATTAAATCCAAGTGACCTGACTTTTCCCCTGCCGCAATGGTCGCGATATATAGTGGTGGAAAACTGGCGGCTTGCTGCAATGCTCGCGCCAAGCTCAAACCTTCTAATACATGAGAGCGCACGGCAAGCATGAGAGATTTAATGTGATTTTTTGGTGACTGTTTGGCGACGGCGGCAAGCGTTTCCTCTAACGGAATACCCGCTGCCAATAATACCGATAATTGACGGGTCAGCAATGCTAACTCGTAAGCAGACGGTTTTTTATAGCGGTTTTTATTCTGGTTTTGTCTATCATTGACGGCACTGACTTCAACGGGCGTCCATTGTTTATCACGCAGCTGCTGGCGAACTTGTCGCGCAGAATCGCCTTCGAGCAAGCCTTTTTGCACACTGCCATGGTCATCTAACGCTTTATAA
The DNA here is from genome assembly GCF_049896785.1 of Psychrobacter sp. TWP2-1-2. Lineage (NCBI taxonomy): Bacteria > Pseudomonadati > Pseudomonadota > Gammaproteobacteria > Moraxellales > Moraxellaceae > Psychrobacter > Psychrobacter sp. TWP2-1-2. Next base: position 141,619 of record NZ_JAFCVA010000008.1, read on the forward strand.
TGATAAGCGGGCATAGCAGCGAATATCCTAAAGTGGTCAATAATAAAAGGTAATAAACAAGGACTTATAAAGGAGATCTATCGAGATCCAATGGCTTAAAAAAGCGGCGTAGAATCGCTACTGTCTGGCATCAAACCTTGCAATAACAAAACATCCAAGTGCTGCTGCTGCAATTTTTTATCGAAGTCGTTGACCTCAGCAATGAGCATTCTCTCGATACGCTTGTCACTGGCAAAGACACTCAATCGTGCACAGATAACTGCCAATTGATAAATACGTTTTTTACAGTAGCCATCCAGCCCTTGTAGCAGTCTAACCATGTATGGCGTCTCAAGACTGGCGTAATCGTAATCAGCTATAACCTGCGAACCAAGTGCCGTAACACCATAGCTAATAGATAGATGGGCACAAAAATAACAGCTGAATAAGTAGCCAACGACATGTCCAATATAATAGCCGCGGTCATAGGTAAAACTACTCACGCCGAAGTGCCCAAGCACATAGCTATTTAGACTGCCTTGATCACGAATAGGCTTACTGTTCTTTAATTTGCCAACGGTGGCAAAGCATAGCGGATTTCGCCCATCCTGAGTGGTCAGTTGCCAACCTGCTGGCTGCTGAGCTGGCATATGACGGACAATATCAGCGATGATGTCATCGACCACATGCAGCTGCTGCCAAAGACGCTCTAATCCATCGATATCCATCAAGCCGCGTTTATCAAGCTGCTGTGCCAGCAAGTATTGCTGATGTTCTGCGAATTGTGATTTGAGCGTTTGTACCAAATAAGTAGGTCGCGTGGCAGCGGATGCCATATATAATAATCGCGTACGCTCATGCTGGGTACAATACAGTGCCACACGCTGCTCGGCAATATTCATCTCGCTAGCAGCAGATTGTTGCACCGCGCTATGGGTATTAGATAACTCATCAGCTGCGCCTTTAACAACTGTCTCTTTAACACCTACCTCTTCAATATCTGGCAGCGTAAACAGTGCCAATAACATCGCTTTGTCAGGTGTCGCACCCGCCTTGTCTTTTCGACCATGCTTGACGTTGCTTAGATTCATATCGCTTTGTTTTTTAGCGGACACAGCTGAGCCTTGTTGGCTATTGGCTCCTGCGCGTGGCTTTGCGGTCGGTTCAGTCATAACATACCATCAGCAGCAAAAATAAATATCATTTAGAACAAACGATCTGACCACCATACAGTGACATATCTTACGCTAAAAACAAGCGTTTGCGCCTAAATGACTCATTATTCCATAGTACCTGAACACAAGCACATTGTCAGCTGTCCATCGTCAAAATACTCTCTATCAACACCTGTCAACCATAGACGAAATATCTTCATGGAAGTCTCATACTTCACCATGAGAAAACAAAAAAGCGTTAAGGGCCTAATGGCAACCTTAACGCTTTTATGGTGTATTAACGATACGCTATGCGATGTTTTCTTGTTGATATTGTTGGCGATAGGCTTTTGGAGATACCCCATAAACGCGCTTGAATGCTTGACTAAAGGTCGAATCTGACGCATAGCCAACCAACTCACTGATACGGCCAATACTGTTTTGCTGCAAGCGTAGATAACGGGCCGCCAAGCGCAAGCGATAGTCAATGAGATAGGTCAACGGCGGCATACCAACTGTATCTTTAAAGCGCTGCGCAAAGCTTGAGCGTGACATTCCTGCGACTTCAGCCAGCTTATGAATGGTCCAGTTTTGATTGGGCGCTTGATGCATCGCTGCTAACGCCTTGGTCAAAAACGGATCTTTCATGGCTTTTAGCCAGTTTTCTGTGGCCTCAGGCAAACTTTCAATATAAACCCGCAAACATTCAATCATCATAATACTTGCCCAATGATTGATGATCGCGGTCTTGCCCATGCGCTCACGCTCGGCTTCTAAGGTCAGCAGCTTAATCTCGACATCAATGACCTCAAATCTACCGTCAGACTCATCGTTGATTTCAGGCAAAATCGCAGGCAGCACAGACAGCAAAGGACGTATCATTTCTTTGTCATACTTGCATTCAATCAATATCAAAGACGAGTTAGGATCACCGTTGCCATCGATATCAAGGGTGTTTTCCTTACAATGAGTCAGCAACTCATCTAGCGGTAGCGCATCGTCACCATTATGATCTAAGGCATAGCTCACATGCTTATGGGCACTGGGAATCATAATCATATCGCCTGCGTGAGCCTGTCGCAAACCATTGCCGACGTCGATACAAAAGCTCCCAGACATCACTAAATAAAATAAAATCGTATCTTGTCTAGTGATGGAATAAGACCAATTACCAGTCCCATTCAAACGATAATACTTGGTTTCAAACAAATGCACGTTTTGTAGCAATACGCTCAATGCGTCCATCAATCACTTCCTCAATAATATAAGATCCATAGCAGCGCATCTCAAACAAGCACTCACATCCCTACTACGGTCTTAGGCTTACTAAATCTATTCAATATATTTTTTAACTGACCTTTAATTTTCTTAACACTCGTATCATTTTCAATGGATCACTTCTTAATGGATGACCTAATATATCAACGGGCTTTAAGACCTTATCATGATGCATCACTAAAAGCGTTGCCTTTGTTATTCTATATTTTGCTATTCTATATAAAGGCGGTTAAAGAATAACAAAGCAGGTTTAAGGCACGTACAGAGATAGCGAGCGTCTCAAAAGAGAACCCATAATAAAAATAAATGAGACAAAAGGCCAGTAAACCAATAGACAATCAAAGGGCTGATAAGTCTACAAATTTTAATCGCAGGGGGTAAGATAGGTTAAAACCAATCATACAGGCACAAAAAAAAGCCAAACATGGCAAGTATTATTATTTAGAATAAGGTTTTTATAATGAGGTAAAGCAAGAAGAGGATAATGCAGAACAAAATATGGGGCGACTGATGGGACTCGAACCCACGACAACCGAGATCACAACCCGGGGCTCTACCAACTGAGCTACAACCGCCATAACTATTGCCTGATGAGGCAAGATTTGCAGGCTAAATGGTGCGCCTGGCAGGATTCGAACCTGCGGCCACCTCCTTAGAAGGGAGATGCTCTATCCAGCTGAGCTACAGGCGCTCTTAGAGGACTTTTATATACTAAAGCAAGTTTTAAATATATCAGAAACTAAACCATTATACATAAAAAAAAGCCTGTAAGGCTCTTAAAAATAGATGGTCGGAGTGATAGGATTCGAACCTACGACCCTCTGGTCCCAAACCAGATGCGCTACCAAACTGCGCCACACTCCGAAATTTCTATTATCACGATAGTTCTTTGATTAACTCGTTGTTGGCAATGCCACTAACTTGTTAACGTTCCTTGCTATCGAGGTGCACATATTAAGGGGAAAAGCCGATGGTGTCAACACCTATTTTTAATTAATTTAAAAAAACTGCTAAATTACTTAAAAAACGCTCATTTATCATAAAAACCACTATGACAAATCCTTTTCTCCACGATGCTAAGTGCTACTTACTCATCGACAGCGCTCATTATACTCTATTCCAATCAGGAAGCAAGCTGCCGTTTATCGTACCAGTAAGAACATTGAATGGTACGAGCCACAATGGCGCAGGAATTACTTTTTCACCAGCAACATTATGGTTATTATCATGGTTGTTGGGGCCATCAGTATTTTTATAATCATGCACTTGTTGGCTGAGCGCAACTGGTAACCGCTCATTATCTTGTACTGGATAAACCAGCCACACCTGCCCTGCTTGATAGGCCTGAGCGTAACTCATCAATTGATAAGCATCGCTGGCACTAATGCTGGCTGTCTGCGATAAATGCTTCCATTTAATATCGATGACATGGCTATAGTGACCTTTTTCTCTAGCTTCAATAACCGCAGTGCCATTCTGATTGTGACAATTATCATTAGCATTAGTTTTATATATGAGCAAATCAGGTCGTATAGACAGACATGCGCGCCCTTCTGCATCCGTTAGCCAGATACTTTGCGTTTGATATAACGGCTGATATTGTTGACTCACTTGCTGAAACATCGAGGCAATGCGCAGGCTTGCCCATTGCTCAAAGGCTTGATTCATATCTATCAGCAAGCATAAACGCGGAGAGGACAGATTTTGCCTAGATGGTTTATTTGGCGCAATACCATTACCTGTTGCCACATTGGACTGCATTAGTAACCAATAAGCCATATCTAACAACTGCTGAGCAGCCTGTAGTTGCGGTGCTCGAAGCGGTTGCACGGCTAACTGACGCTTTGCTTGCGTGTATATCGACTCTAACTGTGTCAGCTCTTGATAACTCAACGCCGCTACTCGCTGCCAAGCCTGCAAAAATTTAGGCGCATCTGCTTTCGATAGCGTTGATTGAAAAAATAAAGGCGTCATCAAAACCAATGTGCTCTTAATCAGGCGATTACCTAGCATGTCTTGGCTCAGTATACTGCTCTCACAGACAAACTTATGCGGCTGCATTCTGTTGTGGCGCAATTGTTCTTTGATGAGCAGTCGACCTTGTAGCGATGCTTGATTGTCGACCTGCGTCTGATAGTGTTTGCTTGGTCGATAATGAGCCAGCCGCTGCAAAAACTGCGTGATAAGCCAATCTGATAATGGCAGTACGTCTATCGATAGCAGCGACAATTGACTGCTAAATTGACCTAGATTTTTCGTATTGGGTAACTTGTTTTTGGCATGACTGCTATTGGTCAAATCCGATAGCATGCCCTGCACCCATTGGCGAGCTTGCCTGATATCGGGGCGATGACTAGCATGACGACGACTGGCATTCTGTGAAAGGTATGATTGCTGCGCGACTTGATCGCTAGAAGTTTTTGCCGCAAGTTTGGGTAATATCTCAAGCGTCATGCCGCTAGGCAGTAAAATAACCCCTATATAATGTCCGACTTTTAACTGCCATTGTCCCTGTCTGTGCTTAATGCTAAAGACCGCAAACTCCTGCGCCATCAACCAATGGAAATCAGATACCCGTAAGAAGTCATGCGCTGTTAGACGCTGGTGTTCAAACACAGTGATGGTATTTACATCAAGCGCATTAACGTTGGCACTGTCAATATTATTGGCTATGACTTCATGACTGAAGCTATTATTTATCAACGCTGAGCACCTTTATGGATATAAACGTTGATAGACAGTCGGTTTGGCAAATTCACCTACCCTCGCGATGAGGTCGGTATTTATCCTATAGCCAGCTGTGCTCATAGACTGACCGAAAAATGCATTTTGACCAGTAAACAGCGGATTTTGACTACTAGCATTTACTTGGTCATTCACACTGTCATTAATGGATGTATGACTATCATGAATAAACTGCGCGCGCAGTGGCTGCTGCTCGTCTCTAAAGATATATTGCAAAGTACCCTCTTGCCCACCCGTCGCTTGCATTAACTGCGGAATGATTTGTTCAACCAACGCCGCTTGCAATTGTCCAAGATCCGTCACTGACCATAAAAAAGCATGACCCAATTGCGCTTCCATTCCCACTGTTTGCGTAATGCGATTATTCAAACCGGCTAATAGCTTTGCCAAATCTACCGTCGCTGCTGGACTGTCAGTTTCTGATTTTTGGGGCACATGAATGATGGGTAATAATTCTGGTTGCGGTGGACATTCGATAAAACGAAAGCGCCGACGTAATGCCATATCAAGTGGTGCTAACGAGTGATCTTGGGTGTTCATCGTGGCATAAATATCGATGTTGGCAGGGATGCTAAAAGCCCGTCCAGAATAGGCCAAATGAACAGTCATCGCATTTGTCATGCCAGCCCGTTTGTCTGGCTCAATTAGACTGAGTAGCTCGCCAAATACTCGTGACACGTTGGCGCGATTGATCTCATCAATTAAAATGGCATAACACTGCTCTGGATCATTTGCTGCCCGTTGACACAATTTTAAGAATGCACCATCCTGAATGGCGTAATTCATTTGAGATGAGCTATTCATTGTATGATTAGACGCTGCCATGACAGGACGAATGCCTTCGACAAACTCTTCATAGCCATACGCTTGATGGAAGCTGACCATGGTAAAACGCTGCTGGCTAAAACCTTGATTTGGGTTTGCTTGGCTTTGGTTGACACTGTTATCACGCTGCGCTTGCTGAAATTCGGCAAGTTGCTGCGATAGCTCTGTTAATAACTCAAAGCTTTCTGGCAGCAAATACCACGCACCACCCTCATCTTTATCAAAATAGGCTTGGCTGGCACGGTTTTTATAAGTCACAGTTTTTGAATTGGTAGGGCTATGCATTTGAAGGACAGACCAAGCCGTATTGCTTAAGTTTTTTTCGCGTGCATTCTGCGCCGCTTTCGCGACAAAGAACGCATGATTGACGATTTCAGGCACTTTTACCAAGTCTTGGTGTTTAGATTGGAAATCCAAAAGTACCAAGCATACGATTTCACGCCAGCTAAGCGCTTGCAATAGCTGCCCCAATATATCTGCCTCATCGGCTCTCGGCAGATAGTCGGTATATCGCTTAGCAATTTGTAACAGTCGATAGGTTTTCCCCGTACCAGCAACGCCTGTATAAATGATATTGGTCGGCGCATGAATTGACGTGTCAGGCATAGCTTCATCCAGCATAGAAAAAAGGAAATAAGAAAAACAATCAATAAGATACGCTAAAATGTCATGATTATAGCGTGGCTGTCTTTATGGCATCCAGCAGCACTGTTTATGAAAGCATCTGAGTGATACGATATTGCGTTGAGCGATAGTATTCCTAGCATCTAGAGTATCATTACGTTAGCCCTATTTTATAAGCGCAGCAGTTCATGCTAATAATAGTAGGCAGACGGCGGTTAATGTACCATAGTGAGCATGGCAGCTTGCACAATAGGCATCCTATCAGCTGCTATGATGAAATATGTAACACTCAAAGCGTCATTTAATCTATCTACATTAAGGAATTTTGTATGTCAGGATTATTAAAAAAACTCCCTAGCAAGCTAACCAATAAATTGCCAGCCAAAACCTCTGACAGCACAAGATCGCCCGTCGAAAAACCCAACAGCACGCTCAAGCCCATCAGCAATCAATTTACCAAACTGTTATCTGTTACCAAATACTTACCTGCCAGCGCACGCTCGAGCATTTTATCCAAAGCCTTTGGTAAAGTGGTGCCATACGTAGGCACAACGGGCGTCTATTATGAAACAGTCGAACCCAACCAAGTCGTGGTGAGCTTAAACAACACCAAAGCAGTGCAAAATCATATTGGCTCTATTCATGCGGTCGCCATTACCTTACTTGCCGAAACAGCAACCGGTTTTATTCTGGGTTTAAACCTACCCTCTGACCGCGTACTATTGATTAAATCGTACTCGGTTAATTTTTATCGCCCGATTAAAAAAGGTCAAATTGCAGCAGTGGCGTCTTTATCGGATGAGCAGCGCTTAGATATCCTAAATACACCAAAAGGTGAAATGGTAATTCCGTGCGTCATTCACGACCGTGAGTCTGACAGTGATCGTGACCCTATCGTGGTTAAGATGACATGGGCTTGGATTCCTAAGTCTGAATTAGAAGCCCGCCGTCAAGGCAAAAGTAGCGAAAAGCCGCTAGAAGCTGACACTGAATCTAAAACAGAAGTCGAAGCTGAGAAAAACGACCAATAACTGGTTAAGCATAAGTAAGACATAATGTGTCATCTAGTGTGATGAGACATTATGTTTGTTAAACTTGTATAGTGCATTTAAAAAAATTGTGAAAAAACTTATAATAAGGAGACAGCGATGTCCAAGATTACCCATAAATTGACCGCCCATTTAACTAAGGCGTTGCTCGTGGGCGCGTGCTCACTAGGCCTTGCTATGACAGCGAATGCGGCGCCAATGGCAAATACCGCAAACATAACTAAGTCTAGCCCTGTGTTTCTTGGTGATGGTGGCAATTATCCTTTTTCAGAAGCAGTACGGGTGGGCGATACGCTATACATGTCTGGACAAATTGGTTTTAAAGATGGCAAATTGGTCAAAGGTGGTGTTAAAGCCGAAGCCAAGCAAGCATTGAATAATATTAATGAAACCCTGTTAAAGTACGGCTATCAAAAATCAGACATCGTCAAATGTATGGCGATGCTGACAGACATGGATGACTTTGACGATTTTAATAAAGTCTATAAAGCGGAATTGGCCAAACCTTATCCGGTACGTTCAGCCTTTGGCGTCGCTGAATTGGCGGCAGGTGCCAGCGTTGAAGTTGAATGCATCGCTGCAAAATAATAGCGATGTCACACGTTAAATTATTAAAAGCACTGAAGTATTCAAAATACTAAAGTATTAAAAACAGTAAAGAATGACCATCAGATAACTGGCTACCAGAGCCAGTTATCTTTTATCTGCTATACAAACCCTTTGGCTGAGGTACGTTGAACAGCACCAACACACCTTAATTATTTTATACAAGTATCGTGTCATCAGCTAAGGCACTCTCTTTCGTCACTCGTAGCACTTCCTCTAACGTCGTACGACCTGCAATGACTTTATGCAGCCCATCCGCACGAATCGACGGTGTCTGCTGACGTGCGTACTCCTCTAGCTCGTACTCGGCGGTATTACTATGAATCATACGGCGCAAGGTATCATCAACGGGCACCACTTCGTATATCGCCGTCCGTCCTTTAAACCCTGATTGATTGCATTTATCGCAGCCAACTGGTCTGGGTAAATTGATAGGTGTAGTTGTTAAAGTGTCAGCGCCATTCTCTGAGACTGGCACAATACCAATTTCAGTAAATAACTTAGCCTGTTCGCTATCAGCCACTTGCCAGCCATGACAATGTTTACATAATGTACGCACCAAGCGCTGGGCGACGACACCAATCAGTGATGACGATAATAAAAATGGCTCAACACCCATATCTTGCAGACGCGTGACGGCACCAATGGCGGTGTTGGTGTGTAAAGTTGATAACACCAAATGTCCAGTAAGCGACGCTTGTACGGCAATCTCTGCCGTTTCTAAATCGCGAATCTCACCAACCATGACTACGTCTGGATCTTGGCGTAACATTGCACGTAAACTTTTGGCAAAAGTCATATCGACTTTATTATTAACCTGCGTTTGCCCAATGCCATCGAGCTGAAACTCAATCGGATCTTCAGCGGTCAAGATATTACGGGTTTGGTCATTGAGATCGGTCAGTGCTGAATATAGCGTCGTGGTTTTCCCTGAACCTGTCGGCCCTGTCACCAAAATAATGCCGTGTGGGCGATGAATCAAGCGCTTGAGCTCGCTATAATCGTTATCAGACAGCCCAAGATAGGTCATATTCAGGCGACCTGCTTGCTTATCTAATAGACGCATGACCACGCGTTCACCAAAGCTCGATGGCAATGTCGATACCCGCACATCAACCTCACGCCCTGCCAGCCGTAAGCTGATACGTCCATCTTGTGGCACGCGTTTTTCGGCAATATCGAGCTTGGCCATGACCTTAATACGCGATACCAATAATGGCGCTAATTGGCGTTTTGGCGTAATAATTTCTTTTAATTCACCGTCAACGCGAAAGCGAACGACTAAGCGTTTTTCAAAGGTTTCAATATGGATGTCTGAGGCGTTTAAACGTATCGCTTCGGACAACAACGCATTGATGAGACGAATGATAGGTGCATCATCTTGTTGATCCATCAGATCTTCAGTCTCAGGGACACTGTCTGCCAAACTATCGAGATCAGGATGGTCTTCGAGCCCAGCGGCAATATGTTGCGACTCACCAGTATTGCCTGCATAAGCGGCGTTCATGCGCTTTTCAAAGTCATCGGCACTGATGCTTTCATAAGTGGGCACACCGCGTACCCCTTGCTGCTGTAAAAATCGCACTGCCTCATTAATCGCTGATAATGGCGTGGCTTTGGTCAGCACCAAAGTCGCTGGCAGCTCAGGATCAATGGCAAGTATGACCAAAATTTGATGGCGTTTCGCAAAACTGTACGGCAGTTGCATCATAAAAGCGACCTGATAGATAAAGATAAACTCAGAAAGAAACTCGTGTCAAAGCGTGGCAAACGTATTATGCTTAACTGGCTAAACCAAAAAAGACTGCAAGTAAGATTGCATGATTTTGTTATAATAGCATTTTGTTTTACTCGCCATTAGGATTTTCAGTTATGTCAGAGAACACAAGCACTGCTACTCATCCGACGCCCCTTTTACAAGACACTTTTACGGTCGGGAGTCGTACTTTTTCTTCTCGCCTGTTGGTCGGCACAGGCAAGTATAAGGATATGACTGAAACGGGCGCCGCCATTGGCGCATCGGCAGCAGAGATTGTCACCGTTGCTATTCGTCGTACCAATATTGGACAAAACAGCAATGAGCCCAATCTACTTGATGTGATTTCCCCCGATAAATATACCATCTTACCCAACACTGCTGGTTGTTTTGACGCCGAGACTGCCATTCGTACCTGTAAGCTTGCTCGCGAGCTGTTAGGCGGGCATAATCTGGTTAAGCTTGAAGTATTGGGCGATGAAAAAACCCTCTATCCGAATGTGATGGAAACGCTAAAAGCTGCCAAAGTATTGATTGATGATGGCTTTGAGGTGATGGTTTATACCTCAGACGACCCTATCGTCGCTCAAGAATTAGAAAGTATGGGCTGTGTGGCAATTATGCCACTTGGTAGCTTGATTGGCTCAGGTCTAGGTTTGCTGAATCGTCACACCCTCAGTCTTATTATCGAGAATGCCAAAGTACCGGTATTGGTCGATGCAGGCGTCGGCACGGCCTCTGATGCAGCACTGGCTATGGAGCTTGGCTGTGATGGCGTACTGATGAATTCGGCGATTGCCAATGCGCAAAACCCAGTCATGATGGCTCATGCCATGAAGCATGCCATCTGGGCAGGGCGCGCGGCGTTCTTGGCGGGTCGTATGCCAATGCGCAAAATGGCGACTGCCAGCTCACCGCAAACAGGATACTTTTTTCAATAGTTTTTAAATTTAATGACCATTATTAAATTCATAGTATTTAATAAAAAGTCAGCTATAAAATAATAATAAAAGAAGTAACTTTTACTCAACTTATCGTCATAAAAGGATTTATTATGCGGCTTCTCACAGCAGTCGACCAGTTGTTTTTACTTCTTGAGTCGCGTAAACAGCCCATGCATGTTGGAGGTCTATTCCTATTCGAATTGCCAGAGAATGCGGGTAGCGGTTTTGTTTGCCAATTGGTCAAACAAATGCAAGATTCTGATGTGTCACCTACCTTTCCTTTTAACCAAGTGCTTGAGCATTTGGCTTTTTGGAAAAAGGACAAGCATTTTGATGTTGAGCATCACCTGCATCATGTTGCCTTACCAAAGCCTGCACGGGTTCGCGAGTTATTGATGTATGTTTCAAGAGAACATGGTCGGCTGTTGGATCGTGCCATGCCATTGTGGGAATGTCATGTGATTGAGGGTATTCAACCAGAAAATGAAGGCGACCCTGAGCGTTTTGCCCTATATTTCAAAATTCACCATTCGTTGGTTGATGGCATTGCTGCCATGCGCCTTGTCAAAAAATCATTATCACAATCGCCCACTGAGCCAGTAACGCTACCGATTTGGTCATTAATGGCACGTCATCGCAATCAAGTCGATGCGATTTTACCCAAAGAGCGCTCCGCATTACGCATCATTAAAGAGCAAATATCTACCATTAAGCCTGTATTTACCGAATTACTGGATAATTTGAAAAATTACGGTGATGACAGCTATGTCGGTACTTTTGATGCGCCGATGAGTGTGCTTAATAAACGCATCTCAGCATCACGGCGTATAGCCGCGCAGTCTTATGATATTCAGCGCTTTAACGATATTGCTGAGCGACTAAATATCAGTAAAAATGATGTGGTGCTGGCGGTATGTGCGGGTGCCATTCGTCGTTATCTCATCTCTATGGATGCGCTGCCTAGCAAGCCGCTCATTGCTTTTGTACCGATGTCGCTGCGTACGGATGACAGTGTGGCAGGCAATCAATTATCCTTTGTACTGGCCAATTTGGGCACGCATTTAGATGATCCTCTGAGCCGAATCAAACTGATTCATCGCAGTATGAATAACGGCAAACGCCGCTTTCGACGCATGAATCAAGCCCAAGTGATTAACTACAGCGTGATTGCCTATGCTTGGGAAGGTATCAATTTAGCGACCAGTCTATTTCCCAAAAAGCAGGCGTTTAACCTGATTATCTCTAATGTGCCTGGTTCTGAAAAACCACTATATTGGAATGGTGCACGTTTGCAATCGTTGTACCCAGCATCTATTGTCTTCAATGGTCAAGCAATGAATATCACCCTTGCTAGTTATCTAGATAAGATTGAATTTGGGATTACGGCTTGTAGTAAGGCATTACCGCATGTCCAAGAGATGCTGACGCTTATTGAAGAAGAGTTGCAACTGTTGGAAACCACTAGTAAAGCGCTTAAGTTCCAAGGCATTACGGTTGAAGATAAAGGTGGCTATAAAGGTAATGGTAAAACAAAAAAGCTGGCTCCATAATGGAACCAGCTTTTTTGTTTTAAGTTGTCTTAATAATTATGCTTAAGTGGTGCTTAAAATGCGTCACCCCACGTTGGAACAACCACTTGCATCAATGGCTTCAATAACTTAATGTTACAGGCGAAAATAGAGCCTGAAGTCATTGAGTTGTGTGCGCCTGTATGGTCAACCACCACGCCACGTGCTTCGGTCACGATAAGCTCACCTGCCGCGATATCCCAAGGCTTAATTGACATCTCAAAATAACCGTCAAAACGACCAGCAGCGACATAACATAAATCAAGCGCAGCTGAGCCTAAACGACGAACTTGACCACCTGCTTCAGAGATCTTTTGCAAGCTTTCAAAATGCTGCTTGGCATAAGAGATGATTTCGCCATTGCGTTTACGCTCAAGCGGATGACCAGTGGTAAATAGACCACCGTCAATGGTTTTGCGCTCGCTCACTTGCATGCGGCGATTGTTCAAGCGCGCGCCTTTACCACGGCTAGCAGAGAACATCTCATCACGGACAGGATCATAGATCACGCCATGTTGGGTTACGCCTTTATGCTGTACGGCGATAGACACACAAAACTGCGGCACACCATGGACGAAGTTTTTGGTGCCATCTAGCGGATCAATAATCCAGCACCAGTCCGCATCTTCACCGCGACCTTCTTGCATACCAAACTCTTCACCCAAGTACGAGTGATTTGGATAGCTGGCTTTTAGGGTTTCAATCGTCAGCTCTTCGCTAAAGCGATCAATACGGGTAACCAATCCATCAAGCCCTTTTGACTCAATATCCAACTCGATTTTATGGCGGTTTTGATGCGCATATAAAATCTCTTTACCAACTTTTTCAGCAGTACGTGCTGCGATGACGACCATGGGTTCCATAAATAACCTATTTGCTTGATGAATGAATGTCAAAAATAAGACGAACTCTGTGCCCACAACATGCCAATCAGCCGCTGCATCACACTGTATTTATACGATTAAAAAAATGCGCCATTTAAAAGCGATGATCGCATTATACTAAAATTGTTCGATAAAAAACGAAAAAAACCATGACGTTCGCCAAACCAACCCAAATTTTGGTGGTCATCACAAACTGCGTAAGTTGTAAAAAAGTCAGCACCTACGACTAAGTAGGCGTTCGCTCTATCGATCGAGCTTTTATCTATTTAACCAATATTCTGTCCAAATGACAGTTTAAAAACTTAAAAACGTTCAAAGGTATAACTTACGACAGAAGCTTTTCAAGCTGCTTTACCACACCATTAACATCTAAACCACAATCAGCCATTTGCTCTGCTTGTGAGCCATGGGCGACAAAGCGATCTGGAATGCCGATATTAATAACGGCAGGATGGTTGTTTTTAAAGGCTGGCGATTCGTTAAGCAAATACTCATTTACCGCACTGCCCGCGCCGCCCATAATCATGTGCTCTTCCAAAGTCGCAATGTGTGTAATACCTTGCTCTAACAACTTTTCTAATAATGCCGTGTCTAAAGGTTTTACCCAGCGCATATTAATGACATGTACCTGACAGTCTGATTCTATATTATTGTCAATTAGGCTTTCTGCCGCTTGCTGAGCCGTCGCAACCATGGTGCCAAATGCGAGTAGCGCCAGCTTTTTAGGCGCATCCTCACTACCTAATACCGACTCTACCACTGCCTCGCCAACGTTATAAGTCTGTGCTGGCAATGCAATAACTGCGCCAGTACCGACACCGCGCGGATAGCGTACTGCCGTACAGCCTTGGTATTCATAACACGTATTAAGCAGATGGTAACATTCGTTTTCGTCTTTTGGCGCGGCAATCAGCATATTGGGCACGCAGCGTAAAAAGGCAAAATCGAATACGCCTGCATGCGTTGCGCCGTCTTCACCGACTAGGCCAGCACGATCAATAGCAAACATCACATCAAGGTTTTGCAAAGCCACATCATGGATAAGTTGATCGTAGCCACGCTGCAAAAAGGTTGAATAAATCGCGACGATAGGTTTGACGCCTTGGGTTGCCATACCAGCAGCCAGTGTGACTGCGTGTTGCTCGGCAATGGCTACATCAAAAAAACGCTCCGGAAATTGACGGGCAAAATCAATCATCCCCGAGCCTTCTTCCATAGCAGGTGTGACGGCAAGCAGCTTATCGTCTGCGACTGCTTTGTCACATAAGAATTGCCCAAATACTTGCGAGTATTTTAATGCAGGTTTGGTGTTGGGCAATGATTTTTCTGTGGCGACAGCCTGAGTATCATTCTTGATTTCGACAGGGAGCTTGCTGATAGCATGATAGCCGACGGGATCTAACTCAGCTGGGGCAAAACCTTTTCCTTTGGTGGTATAAATATGGACTAAAACAGGCCCTTTTATCTGCTTGGCAAGTGACAATACTCGCAGTAGCTCAGGGATATTATGACCATCAAACGGACCAAAGTAGGTAAAACCAATCGCTTTAAATAAATTGTCTTCTAACTGCGGCACATCACGCATCTCTTTGTGACGCTTACGGCGATCAAAGCCTTGCATATCAGGGCGTTGGCATAGCACTGGCTCGCCTGCATCAGAGATATCAACCTGATATCCTGACTCCCATAGCATCGCTAAATGCCGTGAAAAACCACCGATAGAACAAGAGATTGACATGTCATTGTCATTTAAAATGACCAATAAATCCGCATCTTGTTGCACCGCATCATTCATCGCTTCAAACGCCATACCACCGGTCATTGCACCATCACCAATGATACAAGCAACGGTTTGCGCGCGACCTTGATAACGCAGTGCTAAGCTCATGCCTAGACCAGCTGAGATTGACGTCGATGAATGACCAACGCCAAAGGTATCGTAAACGGATTCTGCACGCTCAGGAAAAGCAGTCAAACCATCTTTCGAGCGAATCGTCGCCAACTGATCACGGCGACCCGTCAAGACTTTATGAGCATAGGCTTGATGACCCACGTCCCAAACGATTTGATCTTGCGGCGTATCTAGCAGGTAATGCAGCGCAATGGTCAATTCAACCACGCCCAAATTGGCACCAAAATGCCCACCGCTTTGACCTGCTGAATACAATAGAAATAGCCGCAGCTCATCAGCCAAGGTGATAAGTTGAGCGGTTGTCAGAGTATTAAGATCAGCTGGCGCTGCAATGCTATCCAGCAAAGGCGTATCAGGACGGACACGTGGAATCACAGTATAAGTCTGCTGTAAATTCAACAGCTGGGCAGCAGAATCGACAGCTGGCATAGATACGGACTGAGACTGTGGGGAATGAGGTGACTGCTGCATAAACCGTACGATACCTACCAATCTGCTGACAAGACAGCCTCTTAGTGCATAATGCTACCTAAGTGACGTCAATAATATCTACACCATTATTGGTGTAATCGACCATATAACTGTTCATAAATTTATTCAGGCAGCCTCTATGTCTTTATATAAACATATAGAAGCTGCGCCGAATAGCACGTACGCTGCCGTAATGGACAGCGATGGAGCTTTGCTTTCGCGCTTTCATAACAAGGGATAATATTATGCCTTATTATTCTGCATCAATATTGGATGTTAGTGACGACATAGTAATGTAAGGGCAAAGACTTGTCACTGTATCCGTCAAAATAGTATGGCATAATAGCATTTATTTTTAATTGTCGCTTTAATCATCGTGCGTCGTTTGTGAACTTTGTGTGTTTTTATAATAAAGACAATCAGCATGCACTCTTTACGAATGAATTATCCTGGCATTATCCTACTTTCATCATGCAGCTAGGATGTCATCGCTGTTTTAATATGGTTAAAAAAGACCCTCTACCGCCACGCTTATCGGCTTATGCAGGACATTAATGTCATATCAATTTATTACCAGTGCCAAACTACCTACTCGTCACGGCGAGTTTGATATTCATATCTTTGAAAACGATGAAGGTCAAGAGCATGTGATGCTGACTGTCGGTCTGCCTGTCGTCGATCAACATATGACGGACAGCTCACCGAGTCAGACGGACGCCACGCGAGCAGAAAAAACCATTCCATTGATTCGTATTCATTCAGAATGCTTGACGGGCGATGCTTTTAGCTCGTTAAAATGTGACTGTGGGCCGCAGCTCAACACGGCGATGCAAGCAATACAAGAGACTGGCTGCGGGGCGATATTATACTTGCGCCAAGAAGGTCGCGGTATTGGTCTGACCAATAAGATTCGCGCTTACGCCCTGCAAGACCAAGGTCATGATACTTTAGATGCCAACCTCATGTTGGGCTTACCCGCTGATGCGCGCATTTATGATATGTGCGGCCCGATGCTCGCTCATATCGGTGTTGACGCCGTCAGACTCATCACCAACAATCCAGACAAAGTGGCTTATCTAACCGAGCACGGTATTAATGTCGTGGAACGCGTGCCTTTATTGGTTGGGGTGAATGATATGAATGCTGAATATTTAGCGACTAAGCGCGACCGCATGGGTCATTTATTAGATAAAGATTTCAATACCGCGTTACATCTTAATAAGTAGACATCAATACACTAAATAAATAGATATTTTATGAGTATTTCAAATACAGATAATAAGACAGAGCTATCAGCGACAGACTTAACAGTGCCAGCCAATAACGACATCATGCGTGTGCGTGAATTTTTGGTCGATTTGCAGGCTCGTATCTGTCAAGCCTTAGAAGCGCAAGAGCGCGATGGTGGCGGCAATGCAACCTTTGTCCCTGATGATTGGGAGCGCCCAGAAGGCGGCGGCGGTCGCTCGTGTGTCCTAGCAGATGGTGAGGTGATTGAAAAAGCGGGTGTGATGTTCAGTCATATTCACGTGCATAACTTGCCGGCTTCAGCCACTGCACGCCATCCCCATATCGCTGGTCGTAAAGCCCAAGCCATGGGTGTCTCATTGGTTGTTCATCCCAAAAACCCGAACGTCCCAACCAGCCATGCCAATGTGCGTTTGTTCGTTGCTGAAGCTGAGGGCGAAGAGCCTATTTGGTGGTTTGGTGGTGGTTTTGATTTGACGCCGTTTTATCCCGTACTCGCTGATTGCGTGCATTGGCATCAAGTCTGTCATGATCTGTGTGCGCCTTTTGGTGACAGCGTCTACCCTGATTTCAAGCAATGGTGTGATGAGTATTTTCACCTACGTCATCGTGATGAGCAGCGCGGTATCGGCGGCTTGTTTTATGATGATGTCAATACAGAAAGTCGCGGCTGGAACTTTGAAACCTGCTTTAACTTTATGAAGGCGGTCGGCAACGGTTATCTTGACGGTATCATGCCCATCTTTGAGCAGCGTAAAGATACCCCTTATACCGAGGCACAGCGCGAATTTCAGCTCTATCGCCGCGGTCGCTATGTTGAGTACAACCTTGTTTATGACCGCGGCACGCTATTTGGACTACAAAGCAATGGCCGTATTGAGTCTATCTTAGTCAGTATGCCGCCGCTTGCCAGCTGGCATTATCGCTTTGAGCCGACTGAAGGCTCGCCTGAGTTTGCATTGACCGATTTTTATCTAAAACCACGCGATTGGTTGACTCTATAGTTTGTGTGAATATAATAAAGGCTAAGATATTTGTTAGCTTGTCTTTAGAGAGTATCAAGAAGGTCAGCTATCCACGCTGACCTTTTTATATGAGCGCAAATTTATATGAGCGAAAGTCACTGACTCAAAAATTACGATGATATAACAACTAAATTTACGTTCACTGCACGGATAACCGTTACAATGAAAACTATTGTTGGAAAAATCCTTTAGAAGCGAATGCGTTTCCAAAAGATGGTGAGGTAATTTTTATAACAATACGCTTTATTTAAAAGCAGTATTTAAAAGAAACCTTTCGATTTAGAAGAAGCCTTTAAGGGCAGATAATTAAAAACAGTATGTAAAGCCAGCGTTTATAAGCGCGCCTACTACTAACCAATTTTACAGGAGTAATTCACATGGCACAGGTTCATACCAACCAATCATTAAAATCTATCTTTGGCATCACATTGATGGCAGCCGCCCTAGGTCTAACAGCGTGTAGCACTGCCACTGACCCTGATGTAAAAGCCCGCCAAGATAGCATGAAAAGCTATGGTGATGCGATGGGTGTCATGGGTGATATGATGAAAGCACCTGACACCTTTGATGCCGCCGTATTCAAAGAGCAAGCCGCATTTTTAGCAGAAGACGCTGCTACGCCTTGGACTCATTTTGAAAATAAAGAAGCCGTTGGCAATGCGACTGATGCCGTTTGGTCAAATGCCGATGGTTTTCGCGCAGAAGCAGAAAACTTTCAAAAAGTCACTGCTGAGCTGAACGCTGCTGCACAAACAGCCACTAGCATCGACGATGTCAAACCAGCCTTTGGTGAAGTCGGCGCCAGCTGTAAATCATGTCATACCGATTTTAAAGTCAAAACTGACTAAATTGTCATAAATTGATATCGTAAAAAAATCCGCCATGTCATTTGATATGGCGGATTTTTATTTCGAAAATATTGTGTGAAAGGCCGTTCTTTAAAATAACGCGCTAAACAAATTACTCTGCCACAGCTTTATTAACATGGTTATTAACATCGATCGCCTTTTGCTCATGCAATTTATTCACAATCGATGTCACTGATGGATCACTCAAATCTATCGTGCGTATCGGGAATGGAATGTTGACACCTGCCGTATCGAGTGCGCTCTTAATCTCTACGATCACTTGATGAATCGAGGTCACTTTGTTGGCTTGGGTGCCATCTTCGATAAACCAACGTACCATCAAATCAATCGTTGAATCACCAAAGCCCGTAGCAATCACACTTGGCTGCGCTTTCTTCGATACGCTTTCGACTTTATCTAACGCCTGTAGAATCTCAGCTTTTGCTGCTTCGATATCATCTTCATAGCCAATACCAACAGCCACTTGCAAACGGCGCTGCTTATAGGCGGTATTGACAGTCAATGCTGAGGTATACAAATCAGAGTTGGGAATAACCACTTGCCGACCGTCATACGTCTTGATAGTCGTGGCGCGTATTTTAATATCCTCAACCGTCCCTTCATAGTCGCCTGAGACAATCTGATCACCGATGCGAAACGGCTCTGAGATCAGCAGCAAAATACCAGAGAGCAAGTTTTGAAAAATATCTTTAAAGGCAAAACCAATAGCGACGGAACCAATACCGAGTGCACCAATCAGCTTAGCAGGGGTAAATCCTGGCACGGCAATCACCATAGCAATCATAAAACCGATAAAAATGATGAGTGCGCCGCCTACTCGCTGAAACACTTTAACCAAGTTCTGATGCCGACTGCGACTGCCTAAAAGTTTGTATACCACTTTTTTTAAGACAATCGATAGAAACCAAAAAATCAGAATAACAATAATTGATGCGACAAAATAGGGAATGCGTTCAACAAAGCCAACCACTATCTCATTTGCTGAATCAATGATGCTTTGATATGTCAGCACATCCGTCGTTACTGGTTCAGGCGCTATATTGGTATTTACTGTCGTTTCTGCCTCAGAGGTAGGCATCTAGACGTCACTCCTTTGGTTGGTTGGCTTTATGCTTCCATTCACTCGATTAATTGATTGTTTGACTGGGGCATGTCCTAGATTAACTGGCGTATTGACGTACCAGCCTGTCAAGCTAGCCCATTAAATCTGCTTGTACAATTTCAATCCAGTAACCATCAACATCTTTGATAAAGGCAATGTTTTTCATGCTGCCATCTTCTGGACGTTTTTTGAATTCGACATTATTTTTATCAAACCAAGCAACCGCTTCATCGAGACTAGGTACGCTAAAGCAGATATGTCCAAAACCTTGTGGCTCACCATTACCATCATGATAGCTAAAATCAGCTTTCGTTTCGGTACCATAATTATGGGTCAATTCTAAGATGCCGCGTTGACGGAAGGCAAAGACTTCCAAATCATCACCCGCGGGCAAATTGTCGCGCTCGCTTTCGGTTAACTTGGCTAAAAAATATAAATCAAAACCCATGTCAGGGAATTTTTTTACCGCCAGCAAAGTCATACCAAGGACACCGGTATAAAACGCCAACGACTTGGCAGGATCTTTGACACGTAGCATGGTGTGGTTAAAAGTAAAACCTGTCGTCTGTGCTGAGATAGGCTGCACACCATCGGTATTGACGCTGCTCGTTGGTTGAGCGATAAGTGATTCGTTATTATTATCAGTGGCTGAGCCAGTATTTGCTGTAGACATAGTCATCCTAATATTGACAAAATAGAGAGTTTAAAAGCAAGCGCGTGAATACTTTTTACGCGCTTGACCCTTTTATCATAATAAAAAATCGCGAAAGCATTGAGTGGGTTTTGTAAGAGCGCACACTGGGTGCTACCCATTTAACCAATTAATTAACTGTCTAAGAAACGTACTTTTCCTGTCTCTAAATCATACTCTGCACCAACGACCAGCAATTGACCACTATTGGTTAAATCCTCTAATGCCCGCGAGCCATGTTTGAGCTGGCTAACTGACATACGGACGTTAGCGCGGATAGAGCGATCGACCAACTCGTCTGCGTCGACATCTTGACCATTGGCAGTGGCAAGCTCATGCAAATTATAAACGCTTGGGCGAATGCGATCGACAATCGACTGCAAGTTGGGCGAATAGTTTTTCTCAGGATTGATCAGTGTCTCAACACAAGCCGTGACCGCGCCGCAATGTGAGTGCCCAAGCACGACCACCAATTTTGTACCGAACTTTTCGGCCGCAAATTCAATCGAGCCAATCTGTGAAGGCGCGACGACATTACCAGCGACTCGAATAACGAACAAATCACCCAAGCCTTGATCAAATACAATCTCAACTGGTACTCGTGCATCCGAGCAGCCCAAAATAATGGCCAAGGGATCTTGATCTTTAACCAATTCAGGTCGTCTTTGCATTGTTGGGTCAGTGGTGGTCAAACTATCTATGTAGCGCATATTGCCTTCTTTTAAAAGCGCAAGAGCTTCTTGACCGGTTTTCGGGCGTGTATCGTTAGGCATAAGACATCCTTTATCATTAATAATATTAGCGTTATAAACAGCTTTCCACACATGTATTCAAACATAGATTTACGAATGGCTACTAACCTATCAGGCACATTATGTTTGTCTGCCATACCGTGATTGTATAGGAATAAAAACCAAAAAATGATAAAAAATTTTGTTTAAATATCGTCATAGAATGGCAGTTATTACTAGGGCGTGTCCTCATTTTAAAAATGGTGATAAAAATGAGATAAATTGCCGTCAAACAAGGAAAATAGAGCACATAATATCGAGATATTAAGAAGCTATTTGACGATGTTTGGCAAAATTTAGCTATTTTTAGCCCATTTAGAAAGTAATCGATTGAATTGAGGACACGCCCTAATCATACAGAATTATAAAGTTGGCAGTGAAACTGAAAAACAGAAATGCGTTAGCCAAAACCGAGCATCAAACAGACAACACCGAACTATCAAGCATCAACAGCCATTGACAGCATAACCGTGTTGCTCGCAGAACTTATAACGAACTTGCACTGATTTATATCAAGGGTTTGTTATAATACGCGGCGACCAAATCGGGTTTACACCCATCGCTTATATCCATATCAAATCACCTTGACCACAGTGTCCTAAATAAATAGCTGTACTGCGATGTCGGACACGTAGGAATAAATATTATGACCAATTCACCGCCAAATATGCACAGAGCCTCTGCATCACCTCAAGATGACAAAGTACTACTGCAACTGACTGGTCTAAAAAAAACCTATGATCAAACTGAAGTATTAAAAGACATCAATCTTGATATCAAGCACGGTGAATTTTTGACGCTGCTTGGTCCATCAGGCTGCGGTAAAACAACCTTACTGCGCCTAATCGCTGGTTTTGAGCAGCCAAACGCTGGGGCAATTTATCTAGACGGCGTACAGATGGCAGGCTTGCCAGCGGATAAACGTCCCGTGAACACAGTGTTTCAGCAGTATGCCTTGTTTCCACATATGAGTGTCGCGCAAAACGTTGCTTACGGGCTTAAGCTCAAAAAAGTACCCAAAGATGAGATTCAAACCCGCGTGCGCGAGATGCTCGCCATGGTACAGCTGGAGCATTTAGCCAATCGCAGACCACAAGACTTGTCTGGTGGTCAGCAGCAGCGTGTCGCCATTGCACGAGCCGTCATCAATCGTCCTAAACTGTTGCTACTTGATGAGCCACTATCTGCACTCGATCATAAACTGCGTTTACAAATGCAATCTGAGCTTAAACGGCTGCAACGAGAGCTTGGCATCACTTTTGTATTTGTCACCCACGATCAAGAAGAAGCGCTATCAATGTCAGATCGTATCGCCGTGATGAAAGATGGCACTTTTCAGCAAATCGGCACGCCTATTGAGATTTATGAAACGCCGGCGAATTTATTTACCGCCAAGTTTATCGGTGAGACCAATTTGTTTAAAGCGGAAGTCAAAGGCGTTTACCCTGAGCAACCAGATCGCGACGGTCGCGTGACCAATGGCCGTATCGAAGTCGAAGTTTGTGAAGCACAAGCGCAAGACGGTCCGACCACCTTACGCAATTTACGCCGCCCTGATTTTGCTAACGATGTACAAGTGGGCGATATCGTTAATTTATTGCTACGTCCTGAAGATTTGCGAATTTATGACCCCAATGATAAAGAACATGGTGGCTTACTCGGGCGAGTGATTGAAAGCAACTATAAAGGTAGCACCTTAGATTCGATTATTGAGTTAGCAAACGGTCACATTATTAAGGCTTCTGAATTCTTTGATGAGGATGATCCAAGCTTTGATTACAAGTTAAATGAAGGTGTCAAAGTATCATGGGTCGATGGCTGGGAGTGGGTACTACCAGAAGACGGTACGCTTGATGATGAAGTCAATCATCAAGCTGCCAGTTTAGCTGTTCAAAAGGATATTAGCTGATGGCAAATCATAGCTTAGGCAGCAAAAGTCCTTTTCGTACCGTAACGCTTTGGCTGATTTGGGGTTGGTTACTGATATTTGCACTATTGCCCAATATCTTAGTCATCGCTGTCAGTTTTTTGACCCGCGATAGCAGTGCTTTTATTAGCTTGCCTGTCAGCATCGACAGCTATATACGCATGATTGATCCGCTATATTTTGGCGTATTTATTCATTCTTTATGGATGGCAGGCATCACAACCATCATCTGCTTGTTACTTGGCTACCCTTTTGCTTGGCTGATAGCCAAAGCCAAAACCCGTTGGCAGCCGCTACTCATGATGCTGTTAATACTACCATTTTGGACCAACTCGCTCGTGCGAACGTATGCGCTTAAACTGCTATTTGCCAATAACGGTTTGATTAATAAATCACTGCTGGCAGTCGGTATCATCGATACTCCTATCGATATTTTATACACGCAAGTGGCGGTGATTGCTGGTTTGACGTACTTATTGTTCCCATTTATGGTGTTGCCGTTATATGCAGTATTTACCGATTTGCGTAATGACATGCTACTCGCTTCACAGGATTTGGGCGCATCAAAGACCCAGACTTTTTGGCATATCATATTGCCATTGACGACGCCTGGCATTATCTCAGGGGTATTATTGGTGCTGCTGCCTGCAATGGGTATGTTTTATGTGGCAGATATTTTGGGTGGTTCACGCAATTTATTGGTCGGCAATATCATCAAAAACCAGTTCTTGGATGCGCGTGACTGGCCATTTGGCGCAGCTGCCAGCGTGTTATTAACACTAGCAATGGCAGTATTATTACTCGCCTACCGTGCCAGTAGTCGCCGCATTGGCAAGACCGACTTTAATGAGGTTGCCTAATGTCTGATAGTTCACTGAATCATCAACTGAATAGCTCGGCAACTAAAAAAAGATCGTCTATTAAGATTGGCAGTATCGCGGCTAAAGGCTATCTTAGCCTCATTTATACCATGCTGTATTTGCCAATTATCGTCTTAGTCGTCATGTCCTTTAATAAATCGAAAGTCGGCTATAACTGGGGCGGCTTTAGCTTAAAGTGGTATGAGTCGCTGTTGAATAACCAAGCGATGCTCGATGCTTTTTGGCATTCTATTGTATTAGGATTGGTCGCAGCCACCGTCTCAACTTTGATAGGAACATTGACCGCCCTCGCGCTACATCGATATAACTTTCGCGGTAAAGGCTTATTAAATGGGTTGTTATTTGTATTAATGATGTCGCCTGAAATTGTACTCGCTATTTCATTATTGGCATTATTCTTATTAATAGGGTTGCAATTAGGGTTCGTCTCGCTGTTACTCGCGCACATTACTTTTTGCTTACCGTTTGTAGTCATCACGGTGTTTGCACGATTGAGCAGTCTGGATGAACGCTTGATGGAAGCCGCACGCGACTTGGGCGCTAGCGAATCAACGATGGTGCGTACCGTGCTCATTCCTGTCATTCTGCCCGCAGTGATGGCAGGTTGGCTACTGGCATTTACCTTATCGCTCGATGATGTGGTAGTTTCTACCTTTGTCACGGGGCCCAGTTATGAGATTTTACCGCTGCGGATTTATTCGATGGTACGGGTAGGACTCAAACCAGAGGTCAATGCCATTGGGACGATTTTATTGGTTGCCTCGCTGATATTGGTCATTATTTCGCAGCTATTATTGCGTCGACGCTAATTTATCGCTGCTCATTTAATATTGCTGATTAAAAATCGGACTTTGAATGAAAATCAGCGCTATATCGATTATAATGAATTTTTCTCACTTTAGCGGTTAGGTTGTCTTATGTTAGAGCTTCGTCATCTCAATACCTTAACCGCGCTGCGAGCGCATGGCTCATTGGCGGCTGCTGCCGATGAATTGCACGTCACGGCTTCCGCGGTCTCGCATCAGCTAAAAGAGCTAGAGAATTATTACGATATCAGTTTGGTCAATCGCCGAACACGCCCGCTGACTTTTACGCCAGCTGGCAAGACGGTATTGGCATTGGCAGATAGCATCATGCCACAAGTCACCCGTACCAAATCCAATCTTAAGCGCTTAGCTCACGGTCAAGCGGGTAGATTACGGCTAGCCTCTGAATGTCACAGTTGCTTCGATTGGCTAATGCCGATACTCAATCATTACCGCCGCGAATGGTCTGATGTAGAGCTAGATTTTGCGACAGGTTTTGAGCCAGAGCCGCACCACTTATTGATGGAAGGTGATATCGATTTACTCATTACCACCAGCGATTTACCGATAGACGGTATCAGCTATCAGCCGTTATTTGAGTATGAAAGTCGCTTGGTGCTATCACCAACGCATGATTTGGCGGCGCAGAAATTTATTGAGCCAGATGATTTAACCAATGAAACCCTGATTGCGTATCCAGTGGAAGCCAAGCGCCTCGATATTATTGCCAATTTTATGACCCCTGCGCAAGTAAGCTTTGATAGCATTCGTACCACAGAATTGACGGCGATGCTGATTCAGTTGGTTGCTAGTGAACGCGGTGTGGCGGCGTTACCTGATTGGGTGGTTGCTGAATATGAGAAAAAAGGCTGGGTCGTCTCGCGTCCATTGGGTACGGGTGTGCATTGTCAGCTATATGCAGCGACGCGCACATCAAGCCAAGATACCGCTTATATGCAAGGATTTGCGAATTTATTAGAAGGTATTGTGAAGCCGTTGTAATATTTCACTATCTACTAAATTATTCCAGTTAAGAAATATCATCCGCTCTCTTACGCTATGACGAGCGTTATGATAAATAACGGTACCCTAATGAGGACTTGAATCTTTGGCTGTAGGCTAATGATGGTAACGAATTTAGTTATCTAAATAGTTGCAGTGTACTTTCTGAACAGTTTAAGGCTGTATCTACAATAAAGTACTTATTATAAAGAGTGTGCGAAATTTCATTTAAGCATTAACACAAGTCAGCGATAGGGACACCTTTTATAAGTGTTCTTATTTATCGTGGGAGATTACCGCTTGCGACTATTCTACAAACTCAATCATACTTCATAAAATTTGACTGCTTTTTAAGGTCAGATTTATGCTTATACTCATTAATGGAATTTGAGGATGTTGCTCTCTCACTGGAAGCAATAATCCTATTATTTTCAATTGTTATACTATTTTCGGTAGAAAAAATATCATCAGCCGTTAGGGTTTTTTCATCATTAAACGCAGTGAAAGATGACTCAGATTGAAAAATCTCCGATGCCATGGGCAGGATAGCAAAAGTAGAAGTGACAGGCACCATGACTAAAATAAATAATGTTAAGCTAAATAATATTTGGGATTTTATACGAACCAAATTATTCTTCATGAGCGCGATCCTTTATATATACCATTGCTCATCATAATGCTGATAAAACAATATTTTAAGCCAAACCTGTCTTTTTTAATTAACGATGACGGTTGTAGTTCTGATTTTGATTATATTTACCTTGGTTGTGACCATTTTATTGACCACGTTTTGCTCTATTTCCAGCTCTCATTTTTTCTAACTGATTACGCTGTGATACGGTCAGTACTTTTGAGATTGCCGCATGGTTATTTTTATAACCGTTTTTACCATTGTTATGATTTGATTTTTGAATCGCTTGAATTTGGCTTTTTTGTTTTTTGGTTAGGTTCAGTTTAGACAATGGACCATTATTTACATCCATTCCATAGTGAGTAGGGTTAGACGGTGCCGCATTTGCCTGACCAACCATAGCTAGGCAGGTAGAGATTGCTAATACTGAGCCTACGGCAATTTTTTTAAACATAATAATTTTCATCGTTATTTCCTTTTTAATTGACACTGGCTATAAATCTTAGTTTTTGTTATCCATCTTTTTTTGAGAGAAAGACGCTCAAACATTATGATCAAACTTCGTTCTGTCGACAAAGGAAATGATAACGGATTATGGTGTTGCGTAGATTTATGAAAGTTAAAGAAGAGTAACGACTGTGGCTGAATAGCGCGTACTTATTACCTGTTTGATAATGTCTCGTTAAATATAGGTAATAGGTGAATGAGGGTTTGGTTTTGTAATGATAAAAGAGAGATGCGGCTTCATAATATGGCACTTATATACCATACATAATACTAATAACACGGCGATAACCGACACGGAATTCACTTGTACCATTTTTGCCGCATAGCGACCAAACCAAATATCGAAGTGATTGGGACTAATAATATGGACAAGATCGAAGGTAACTAAAAGTATACCCCAAGGGAACCAGCTAAAAAGTCTCGAAAACCTATTAATAGACCACTTATAACAGACTGGTATAATGGAACCACTTATATTAGACCATTATGCGAATGCCATCTATCGAAGCTTATAAAATCAGCCTAAAAAAGTAAAATCCGATAGCCGTTGCTAGCAACGTCAGTCCCAGATGTAGTCCGACCAATCCCAAACCTGCTAATAATTTACCAGCGTTGATAAAGGTAAAAACTTCTGCACTAAAAGTACTAAAGGTGGTCAATCCGCCCAAAAAACCGGTAATCACAAACAGTCGGACATTGGGCGATAAACTGCTGCCCACGCGCTCAAACCACACCAGTGCCAACCCTATTAATAGTCCACCCAATACATTAGCACCAAGCGTCCCAAGGGGTATCCAGTGGTGCAGCGGATTAAAGCGAGCCAACCATGCCCGCAGGCAAGCCCCAATGGCAGCCCCTAGTCCAATAGCAAGCCACTGCATAGTTCATCCTTAGGTTTAATAAAGGTTAACGGAGATAGTATTGAGCAAAGCCGTCTTTACACTGCTGGTAGCTCAGTCATCGGCCAACGCGGCACACAGCTCACCGCTAAATCATCAGACTGCCCTGCCTGCAGGCGCTCATACCCTGCATAAGCAATCATCGCCCCATTATCAGTACATAATGCAGGCGGCGCATAATGCACCGTGGCATTTATCTTAGCAAGCTCGCTCTCCAAAGTTTCACGCAAATGAGTGTTGGCACTGACACCGCCCGCAATCACCAATCGACTCATCTCTACTTGCTTCAGTGCTTTCACGCACTTTCTCACCAGCGTATCGACGACTGCATGCTGAAAGCTGGCGGCGATATCGGCGCGAACTTGCGGATCGCTATCCGCATTATTCCCTGAGCCACCTGAACTATCAGTGTCTTTAATAAGGTTATGCACGGCGGTTTTCATACCGCTAAAAGAAAAGTCTAGGCCACGATGTAGCATCGGTCTTGGCAAATTGTAAGCAGTTGGGTTGCCTGTTTCAGCCAATTTGGCAATATTGGGACCACCCGGATAAGGCAAACCTAACATTTTGGCGGCTTTATCAAAGCATTCACCTGCGGCATCATCGATCGACTCACCCAGTATCTCATATTGCCCGACACCACGTGCGGCGATGAGTAATGTATGCCCACCTGAGACCAATAACGAAACAAACGGAAAGGCGGGTGGATTGGCGCCCATCAGCGGTGCGAGCAGATGTCCTTCCATATGATGGATACCAATGGCAGGGATATCCAAACCATACGCCAAACTTCGCCCAAATAATGCGCCCGTCATCAAAGCGCCAATGAGTCCGGGTCCCTTAGTATAAGCAATGGCATCAATCTCGCTTTTCTTCACATTACACTGCTCTAACAACTCATTAAGCAAAGGCACCAACTTACGAATATGATCACGGCTGGCAAGCTCAGGCACAACGCCACCATACAGTGCGTGCAGCTCTATTTGTGAATACAGAACTTGTCCAACCAGCCCTTGATTGTCACTATTCATCTGCTCACTGTCAAAAATCGCCAGACCTGTCTCATCACAAGAAGTCTCTAAACCCAATACTTTCATATTTTTGCCTTATCATACTTTGGTCTGCGTATTATTTTTACAACGTTGCTATCTTTTAGATCGTGTCGTCTTTTTAAAAATGGTGATAAAAATGAGATAAATTGCCGTCAAACAAGGAAAGCAGCGCAAATAATATCGAGATATTAATAAGCTATTTGACAATGTTTGGCGCTGTTTGGCAAAATTTAGCCATTTTTAGCCTATTTAGAGGTTAATCGATTGAATTGAGGACACGCCCTCATATCTGCCAAAAAACGTGCATAAGAAAACCGCCATTGTCAGTCACAATGACGGTCAGTTTAACAAATTTCAATGGTCAATATCTCTTAATATACCGGATCAGCTAACTGCTTCAATCATGTAATCTACAGCTGCGTAAACTTGGGCTTCACTGACCTTATCGGTGGCTTGGGCTGGCATCTTATTAAAGCCTTTTACCGAATGCATGTGCAGCGTCTCTGTGCCTTTAGCCAGACGCGGCTCCCACGCGGCTTTATCACCATATTTCGGTGCGTTCAGCAGCCCTCCTTCATGACAAACCTTACAGTTGGTCTCATAAAGCTTGGCGCCTGCATCCGCAGCCAACACTTCTGGCTCCGCGGAGATTTCCTGCACTGGCTTATCTTCAATGACCGTCGTCTCGGTATCTGCCACAGGTTCAGGTGTAACGACTTCAGGTTCGACTATAGGCGCGTCTTCTACCACTACCGTTGTATCGGCAGATTCATTGGCAACAGCAGGCTCTTCAACCGCTGCATTGTCACCACTACAAGCAGTGATTGCTAATAGCGCACTTAAACTAATGGCAGATAAGATCAGTTTATTCATACGCTGCTGTTTACTTATCATGATCACACCTCTATTCGATATTTCATGTTAGCGACTGTTTATGACAGCGCATAAATTCAAAACCTATCAACACACAGACCGTGATTAGTTCGTAACTGGTTCAGCGTCAGCAGTAGGCGTTGCCGCCGTATCAGCAGCTGGCACATCTGCACTATTAGTTGGCATAACTGCACTATCAGCAACAGCGACATCGCTATCCGTTGCATCTGTCTTATCAGTAGCAGTCGTCCCTGCTTCAGCAGTTGCAGCACCATCTACTGTGCCGTCAGCTTCAGTTACTGGCGCTGGAGCCGTTTCTGGGAACTCCATTTTTTCAGCTTCAGGTGCGTTTTTGCGAGCCAGCTCAGCGGCTTCATCAACGCGATCTTTCGCCAATACTTCGTGTGATTCGCCTTCTTTTTCACCACCACAAGCGCTAATGCCAAAGCCAAGAGCAATGATAAATGCGGTGCTTAGCGCTGTATTTAGTCCTGTTTTTTTCATTCCAACATCCTCAATAAAATACACATAAAATGGTTAATATGCTGACTATTATATGCAAATTATCATAGCATAAACTCCAACCAAACCGTTATAGACAGTAGGGTTTTTTATTCATAGTAATTTTATACTTTGCATTTATAGTTTCATTAAAGCTGGAGCAAAAACCTGCGTTCTAACTACTTTTAAAATTGTCTCTGCGCATTGCATCTTGCAACTTAATGATAAATATGGATTAATGTGCTAAAATTATTGACTTAACTGACATTTTTTATTAAAATGCTTGCCCTTGTGCTCATGCGCAAGATTATCCTAGTTTGAGCTGATGCCTGTAATCTTGAGATATTACGGCTAAATACTAATACACAGCCAGACTAATGCCCTTATATCTCATCCTAATCGAGGAGTCTTCATGCCTGCAGTTAAGGTTAAAGAAAACGAACCAGTTGACATCGCTATCCGTCGTTTCAAGCGTGCTTGCGAAAAAGCTGGCGTATTATCAGACGTACGTAAGCGTGAGTTTTATGAAAAACCAACGCAAGTACGTAAGCGTAAAAAAGCTGCTGCCGTAAAGCGTTATAAGAAAAAATTACAACGCGAAACTATTCGTACCACTCGTATGTACTAATCGATAATTCGATTAATTAAGTACAAGTGCTACATTAACGCCACTGTTATCCATTGATATCAGTGGCGTTTTTTATGCTACAATTTTTATTATTATTGCTTAAAAATTTGAATAAATAACTCTTAACAGATAAGGATAATAACAATGAGCCAACTTAAACAAACTTTATCAGACAATGTCAAAGTGTCTATGAAAGCGCGTGAGCTTGAGCGTGTCAAAGTACTACGTAACGTGCAAGCGGTTATCAAGCAAATTGAGATTGACCGTCAAATAGAGCTTGATGATGCGCAAGTCTTAGATATATTGCAAAAGCAGCTAAAACAACGCCATGAGTCATTGACTATTTTTACCGAAAACAACCGTGATGATCTGGCAACCAAAGAGCAGTTTGAGATTGATATCATCAATGAGTTTATGCCAAAACAAATGGATGATGCTGAACTTGCGGCTTTGGTCAATGCGGAAATCGCTGCACAAGGCGCGACATCTATGCGTGACATGGGCAGTGTGATGGGTGTATTAAAGAACAAAACCGCAGGACGCGCAGATCCTGCGCTCATCTCTAAGCTGGTGAAAGATGCGCTGCAAGGCTAGTAATTAGTGTCATCAAAAGCTAATGACGACATCGTAAAAATAACCGCCTAAGGCTCAAAGTCTTTGGCGGTTTTTACTGCTTTGATTTCTGCATTGATATTGGCAAGTAATGGACGAGCGCTACTGGCTTGAGCCGTGGTTTGTAGTTTTTCCGCCAGTTGTTTGGCTTGGGTGAGTGACGTCAATGCACTCTCGTAACGACTACTCCATAGTTGGTCATGACTGCGATAGCGTAGCGCGTTAATGGTGGCAATATTTTTCAGGGACGCAGAGTCGGTCGTTTTTGCCAGTTTTTCATTGGCCAGTTGTAGGCTTTGCCAAGCATAACGGTCGCTTGGCTGCTGCTCGGTCAGTGGTTTAAGCAACGCTTGGGCTTTGATTGACTGATTGCTATTGGTGAGCGCTTCTGCCAAATAAAGACGCAGATCACGACGCTCAGGATAAACACGCTGCTGGCTGGCTAATACGTCCGCCGCTTGTGACCATTTATTCTGCTCCGTTAGAATTTGGCTATGAGTAATTGATAGTAAAGGCTCTAAATTTTGGCGCTGCGTAGGCGGCAGTCGATTGATTTCAGCCAGTAAATCGCTTGCCTCTGTAAAGCGTTGCTGTTCGCCATACCAGTTCATCAAAGCCAATTTGGCACCTACGCTATTTTTAGCAGCCGTCATTAGCACTGTCTCTGAGGCGTGTTTACCCGTACTTTGGACACGCCAGTAGAGCAGATCAAATAAAGCCTGATGGCGCTGCTGCTGATTTAGTGACAGTGAAGGATAATGCTGGGCACGACTTTGCGCTTCACTTAAGCGCTCGTTACTCAGTGGATGCGAGCGTACGAAGCTTGGTAAAAATCGATTTTCAATTTGGTTGAGCTGGCTGCGTTGGTTCATCGTGGCAAAGAATCGCGGCATCGCCCTTGGGTCGTAGCCTGCTTGGGTCATGATTTGCATCCCCACCCGATCGGCCTCGCGTTCATTATTTCGACTAAATGCCATCGTGCTGTTCATCGTCGCCGTTTGGCTGCCCATCATCACTGCCGCCGCTGCATCACCATCGACCGCCGATGCTGCAATCGCTGCCAGCATACCGCCTATCTGCATCAGCAAAGCCTTTTTGCGCTCATCAGCACCACTTTCATAATGGCGCTGACTGATGTGAGCAACTTCATGCGCCACCACACTGGCAAGCTCATCCATACTGCTAGCGGCCAGAATCGTCCCTGTATTGAGTCCAATGACACCGCCTGGTGCTGCAAAGGCATTGATACTTGGGTTATCAATGATAACCAAACCCATCGGCGCTTGATGCCTTGCTTGCGCATTGAGACGCCAAGTCATGTCTTTGACCGTTTCTTGAATCCAAGGATCATGCTCCATTTTGATACGACCATTGACATTCCGTAACGACCATTCGCCGAGCAATTTGTTTTGATATTGCTCAGCGAAGCTCAAGCCTTGTCCGCGCAAATTAGGCAGATTTAGCTCTTCTGAGCCGGTGGTTTGCCATGAATTATAATTGGATGCCATCGCTTTGCTGCTCGTATTAGCATTATTAAGACTATCCTCACTCATGGCAGCAGTGGTCATCGTCATTAGTACCGCCGACAACGCCAATTTAATAGCGCTCGATAATGCCATCGAACGCTTGGCACTTTTACATTTTTTTTCCTGGGTCATGGGCGCATTACCAAGTATCGATTGTCTATTAAAATGGTTCAAGTGCGTATCCTATGCAAGTGAGTAATGATACTGTTTTTGAAATAAGGTTTTTTCGACTGGTCTTTTAACTAAACGTTTTTCGACTATACGAGCTTGCTGATATAAGGTCAATTCTAGTCTGCATTCGACTACCAATAACTCAGCTGCCCGTCACTATTGCGCAACATGGCTTTAGTCAATCCCATATAAAATGGATGTGGTATCAGGCGCGCTCAGTCTACTATTTTTAGTACTTTTGCTCGTCTTCCTTGTATCTAAATTATCTTGAATAGACCATAGGTGATTCTAATGAACTGAATGTGACGTTGATTATATTCAACTTCAACTACATATCGGCTATTTGGTATAATGGCATTTCATGACTATAGGGTCTGGCCACTGCCGAGTGTCTTTTATGAATTACAGGCACTGTCTTTGCGTGTTTGCGAATGTTCAATACAATCTAGGGCGTGTCCTCATTTTAAAAATGGTGATAAAAATGAGATAAATTGCCGTCAAACAAGGAAAATAGCGCACATAATATCGAGATATTAAGAAGCTATTTGACGATGTTTGGCAAAATTTAGCTATTTTTAGCCCATTTAGAAAGTAATCGATTGAATTGAGGACACGCCCTAGTACAAATCAAAATATTTATAAGGTTTATTTTATGTCTGCTGATCGTCAGTCAACCACCGTATATTCGCCTTATTCTATAAACTTATCAGCAGATTTGTCTGATACTGAGCAGCAAGACATCAACAACCTGTTAGACTTGTTACCAGCGCATACTGTCACTACAGATAATGAGGCGACTGAAACGCAGCCTATTCATGTTCAACGTTTCGTCGATGGTCGCGGACTTGCTTGTCCAATGCCGCTGTTAAAAACCAAAGTAGCACTACGTGACGTCACAGCTGGTGGTTCATTATATGTGGTCGCAACTGATGCCAACTCACAGGCTGATATCACCGCTTTTTGTCAACAAAGCCAGCAAGCAAATGCCGCAAGTCAACTGCGATTAATCGTTGATAGCATGACGGATCAGCCATCAGCGGATAGCTTATCAGCACAGCGTTTCGATACAATATATCACTTCATCATTACTAAAACTGATAGCAACTAAGTGTCGCTATCCTTTACAATTACAACTATAAAGATTTTTATCTGACTATTTGCGTCACTATTTAATCAAGGTCAAGAATATGGCTAATAATTCTACTGATACTGCAAAAACGAATAAAAAAGATGAGGCAGCTCCTATAAAAAACGAAGCACGTGATGCCGCATTAAAAGCTGCCGCCCAACGTCCACCTTATGATGCTAGCGCCTTAGGCGATACTAGCACCCGTGACTTAGTGCCAGCGATGCCGACTCATTTGTCAGCGCCTGGGGTCAATTTGGGCGCTTATATCAACACGGTGCACCAAATTCCAATTTTGACACCAATCCAAGAGCAAGAGCTGGCGCATCGCTATTATGACGAAGGCGATGTAGAAGCGGCGCGTTTGCTCGTGATGTCGCACCTGCGTTTTGTGATTCATATTGCCCGCAGCTACTCGGGTTATGGTTTGCCGCAAGCAGACTTAATCCAAGAGGGTAATCTGGGACTAATGAAAGCTGTAAAACGCTTTGACCCTAATAAGGGCGTGCGTTTGGTGTCATTTGCAGTGCATTGGATTAAAGCAGAAATCCATGAATTTGTGATTCGTAACTGGCGCATTGTCAAAGTCGCGACCACCAAAGCGCACCGTAAATTGTTCTTTAACTTACGTAGTCTCAAAAAAACCAACAACCAGCTCACGCTAGAAGAGGCTGATGCCATTGCCAAAGACTTGAATGTCACACGCAAGCAAGTGTTAGAAATGGAGTCGCGGCTTACCTCTTATGACGCCTCGTTTGAAGCGCAATCTAGCGATGACGACGATGGACGTTATGCACCGCAGCTATTTTTAGAAGATGGTATCGATCCTGCAGAGCAGTTAGAAGAAGCAGATTGGGAAGAAAGCAACTCATCTGCATTGATCGCGGCAATGGATACCCTTGATGAGCGCTCACGCGATATCGTGGAGCAGCGCTGGCTCTCTGAGCAAAAATCAACCTTACACGAATTGGCAGCCGTCTACTCTATCTCAGCAGAACGCGTGCGCCAAATCGAAAAAAATGCCATGGACAAAATCCGCGAGGCAATGACCATTGATAGCGTTATTTTGCCAGACGATATTCAGTAGCAATTACCTATCAGTAGTGCCTGTCTTTCACCAGCGGTAGTTTTTAGATAATACGAGTTTGTCATGTTAAATTGGATAGGTATTGCGGCGATCAATATGGCCATTGCTGTCGCTTTAGGAGCGTTTGGAGCGCATGGCTTAAAAAACATCGTCAGTGCTCAACAACTCGAATGGTGGCACACTGCAACACTGTATTTATTTATACACGCGCTGGGTTTATTACTGGTTGGTCTGTTGATTCGCCTGAGATATGCCACGCAAACTACTGCATGGCTACTACAAATTGGCATTATAATATTTGCTGGTAGCTTATATGCAATGACACTTGGCGCACCACTTTGGTTTGGCGCGATTACGCCTATCGGTGGTGTACTAATGATTGCAGGTTGGCTATGGTTAGCAGTGTCATCATTTAAGATGAACAAATTGGTCGCAAAATAACCAATCGATCAAACAATAAGTAAGTTGCACTCTATAGCGTATCCTCATCTTGAAAATAGAGATAAAAATGAGGACACGCCTTAGTACGCACAAAAGGATAAAAAATCATTAAGGAGTATATTTTATGAGTACCATTATCGTTAATGGTAAGAAACTACAGACTACCCATCAGACCGTGCAATTGGTCATCAATGAGCTTGGTCTTAGCCAAGGTCGTTATGCAGTAGAAGTCGATGGCGAACTGATTCCAAAGAGTGAGCTTGCTCAATTAAGTATCGCTGAAGGTATGAATATCGAAGTGGTACAAGCAGTCGGTGGTGGCTAATTAGCTAAAATGATGATCTATTGATCTGAAAATAAATGTGCTTAAAGAAATGTATTTAAAGGTGAGTTTTTAAAAAACAATTGCTCATAAAAAAGACCTCAACGTAGCAAACGTTCGAGGTCTTTTTCCGTTTTAGGCAATGTCATTTAGAGATATCTAAAAATGCGGCTATTTATACTATTTATTATTTCATCAGCCAGTAATCAGTAACCTTTAAATATCCTAAACTCTATAACATTAGACTGCTGGAGCGGCATCATCTGTCATCAGCTCTTCATAGCGTCCATCACGCCCAGCACCCTGAGTCTTTTTACTCTCCAACTTAGTTTTGTACTTGCGTACTTGTCTATCAAGTTTGTCTGCCATCTCGTTAATGGCTTTATACATATCATCGTCAAGCGCTTGGACAAACATCTCTTTACCCGAGACTCGCATAATCGCTTCAGCCTTATGGCTCTTTATAGCACCGCTGTTATCTAATGATAAAATGACTTGAATACTTTGAATTTGATCAAAATGACGGCCAATTTTATCAAGTTTTTCTTGAACAGCTGCGTTCATAGCGTCGGTAACACTGATATGGTGACCACTGATAGAAACATTCATATTGTTGTCCTTTTATTATGACTTACATTGTTGCCTACGTTGTTGCTTGCGTTGTTACTTACAATCAACAGATGAGCCAGCATTCCTGCTTTTTCACCCTGCCTTACCAACAATGAATGGGATGTCTTTATTAATTAGCGCCTTTAATAATCGATGCTTTTAGCAAAAATCGAATGTGTCCTTTCGTTGTCATTTTGATTAATGAGATAAGTAAATACGCTGAATCGACACTTAGATTTCGTTGTTGGTATGACTCTAATTTGTCATGAATATCGAATAGTAGCAAGACAGTAAAGTGTAATTAAATGTAATAAAAACGGTTGTTTCCTCAATGTTTCTATATAATCAGAAAATTTTATTTTTTATATTTATCAAGAAATATATTAGCGATAGCACGATTTTTCTCTTAACTCATTGAATTATGACATTTAATATTTCTGTTTACGCTGAGTAGACGAGCCAATATTCATTGCTTCACGATATTTGGCCACGGTTCTTCTGGCGATATCAATACCTTCGGATAATAGACAATCTTTTATGCGACTGTCAGATAATGGCTTTTTGGCATCTTCGTCGGCTATCAGTTGCTTAATCATGGCGCTAATGGCAGTCGATGAAATATCGCCGTCGGTACTGCTGACATGAGATGAAAAGAAATGCTTGAGTGAAAATAATCCCTGCGGCGTCAAAATTGTTTTACTGGTGGTTAGACGCGAGACGGTCGATTCGTGCAAATCCACTTCTTCCGCAATGGCTTTTAGAATAAGGGGTTGCATGGCAGTCGCGCCATGCTGCAAGAACTCTTGCTGATAACGCACGATACTGGTTGCCACTTTTAATAAGTTTTGATTACGCTCTTCAATACTACGAATAAACAAGCGGGCATCGGTGAGGTTCTCACGCAGATATTGATTGTCGGGGCTGTCATCACCGCGCTTCACCAAATTGGCATATTCTTGATTGACTCTTAGCTTTGGCATGGTGTCAGGATTGAGGCGCACATACCAGCCGTCCTCCTGCGTCGATGTATCTGAACTCGTCTGACTCTGATGGTGACGTATAGGCGTGACCAAAACATCAGGAATATCATAGCTGGCTGGCGACTGAGTATAGTCTGGTTGGCTGCTTTGAAATAGCAGGCCAGGTGACGGATTCAAAGTACGCAGCAAGTTAAGTGCGGGGGTAATCTGTGCAGGTGCGAGACCAGTCCGCTCAGTCAATGCTTTGATGTTATTGCTCACCAAATGCTCACTGGCTGACAATAATGCTTGCGCTTCTTTTAGATGGTCAGTATTTGCATCGAGCTTGGACAATTGAATCGCTAGGCACTCAATGAGATTTCGCGCCCCAACACCCAGCGGATCACAAGACTGAATAACACGTAAAACAGCCATGACTTCATCGTGCTCAACAGATTCATCCCATTGATAAAAACTTGCCATCGTATCGAAGCTTTGCAACAGCTCATCGATATCAAGCCGCACAAAACCCATGTCATCCATAGAATCCATCAGATAGGTTGCAATCAACATGTCCGCTTCTGAGAGATGCTTAAAGTTCAGCTGCCAGCGCACATGGTCTTGTATGGTGGCAGAAGTGCCGCCTTGATAAATATCCAAATCCTCGTCACTTTTGCTCCCCGAACTGCTTGCCGTAGATGCATAATTACTGCTATCAACACTACTTTCAAAGCTACTATAGTCGTCACTATCCATCGTATGATTGTCTATGGCACCATCATCTATACTGGCTTGCTGTAATTTGTCCAAGCTGTCACTAAATTCTTCATCTGGTTCAGAGGTATGGGTATTACCCTCAGAGGTTACGCTAAATGAATCAGTATCAGTACTCTGGTTCCAGCTATCAAGTGTCAATGACTCATCTACTCTATCGCCGCTGCCATAATCGTATTCATCTTCATCATCCTCAATACGTTCAAGCAATGGATTACTATCCAGCTTGGCCTGAACTTCTTGCGCAAGCTCAAGACTAGAGAGTTGCAGCAATTTAATGGCTTGCTGCATTTGCGGGGTCAGTTTTTGTGAGGTGCTCAGCGTGGTCGCCAATCCGAAAGACATACTCATGGGTGGCTCATTACACTCCGATACTGGTGATAGTCTATATATGTTGTCACTTAAAGTAGCGAGTTAACGTTATCAGGACATGACGATAGCATTTTTCGTGGCAATTTTGCTATGATAATTTATAGACGGCCCAATACGCTTATTGCTCTCTACTTATAAAACTCTATAAATTTGACCGTTTTAGCATGAACTGCTAAACAATAAACAACCAAATCTTGTTGATAATAATAAGGCTGTATAGAAAATACAAGGTACATGACACAAAACCTTCGAGCCAATTGAATCACTCTTAACATTAACCGAGAATAATACGATGAATGACCAAGCAAACAAACCGCACCTTATCACTGCTGCGATTCAAATGAATAGCCAGCAAAACATCGAAAAAAACGTAACGGCTATAAAAGCTGCCATCTGCGATGCCAGTCATCAAGGTGCTCATCTTGTTGTCTTACCTGAAAACTGCTGTAGCATGGGCGAGCAATTTGCCACCGCAGAGCGCTTTGATGCGCTATCAGCGACGATAGCAGACTATGCCAGTACTTACGGTGTCTATGTGCTGGCAGGCTCACTGCCCTGCCCTTATCGCCCTGATGGCGTTATCGTGCCTGATGGCAGACTGCGCCAAGTCAGTCAGCTATTTGCCCCTGATGGTACGCGAGTGGCACGCTATGACAAAATTCACCTATTCACGGCGACGGTAGCAGATAAACATGGCAGCTATAATGAAGCGGCGACGTTTGAGCCCGGCACACAGACTGTAGTTGCAACAGTAGAGAGTGATCATGCTGCTTATCAACTGGGTATGATGGTTTGTTTTGATTTGCGTTTTCCCGCATTGGCACAGCGCTTACGTCAAGCAGGCGCTGACCTATTAAGTGCGCCATCGGCATTTACTTATTTAACGGGGCAAGCACACTGGTCGCTGTTACTTCGCGCACGAGCGTTAGACAGTCAGTGCATGGTCATTGGCGCAGCACAAGGCGGCGACCATGTTTATAAAAACGGTGATATCCGTCAAACGTGGGGGCATACCACTATCACAGCTTTTGATGGCACGATTATTAACAGCTATGAGGATAGTGAATTAAACAACGCTATTAATAAAGATAATAAAAATTATGCTTTGATTTTGGCAACCTTAGATAAACAGACTCAACAGCAAGGCCGCCAAAAAATGCCCATTTTTGACTGTCATCGTTTGGCGTAAGTCAGTTTCAATACTGAATAGTAAGTATTGAATATTAGGTGTTGTTTTCTTCGGTCCGTGTATGAGTCGCGCGCGGATGAGCGCGATCATAGACTTGCGTGAGTTTAGCAAAATCGACATGGGTATAAATTTGCGTGGTACTGATATCGCTATGCCCAAGCATTTCTTGCACCGCACGCAAATCACCACTGCCCGACAGCATGTGCGAGGCAAAACAATGGCGCAATAGATGCGGATACATATTTTGTGCGATGCCAGCACGGGTAGCCGCAACTTTGAGACGCTGCTGTACTGCCCGTGTTGATAAACGCGTACCCAATTTTTCACTAATGAATAATGCGCTGTCCATTTGCTCCACCCAAAGATTACGATGCGGTAGATAACGGCTAATCGCTTCTGCTGCCTTGATACCTAACGGCACCAAACGCGTTTTATTGCCCTTACCTGTCACGCGCACGCGCAGGTCTGACAAATCTACATCTACCATATCCAACGCGACCAACTCACCTACGCGCAGACCGCTGCTGTATAGCAATTCAAACATCGCCTTATCACGCAGCCATAGGCGCGCTTGTTCGGGTGTATCAGGCATCTCTTGGTCAAGCAGTTGAGTGAGCAAATCAACATCAGCGATAGACGGCAGCGGTCGAGGACTACGCTTGAGCTGATAGCCAGTCGTTGGATTGATACGTGCTAAATCCTCTTCTATCAAACAGCCATAAAAATGGCGAATTGCTGACAGCTCTTGCTGGACGCTGGCAAGTGCCAGCTTATCTTCATCCAAGCGTTGGCTGATATGCTGGGCTAATTGGCGCTTATCGCAGCGCGTCCACGTCAGACGTTTCCCACGTAAAAACAGCGCCAATTGATTCAGTCCTGCAAAATAAGCGGTCAACGTATGCGGCGAATGATTGCGCACCGACAAGACATTAAGCCAACGATGCACGGGCGCTAACAAATCACGTAATGCAGCATCCGACTCTATAGCCGCGGCGTGCTCGACTGATAGCCATGCTTTTGCCTCAGAATCTGAGGTAGGCTCCATCGTATGATTGTTTTTATTGGACATAGCCCTATTATCCATTAGCTTTCTGGATTGGGCTTGATGCCCGCTTGTGCCATCAGACCATCTGGGCTAAATACGCCTTCGTAAACAAAGGCGGTCGGACCGGTCATCATCACTGAATAACCCGGCTGCCATTTGATGATCATACTGCCACCATAAAGCTGCGCACGCACGTCTTCGCCTTCATCGAGCCAGCCTTCGCGGATACCAACCGCTACTGCGGCACAAGCGCCAGTACCACAGGCTTGTGTCTCACCGACACCGCGCTCATAGACACGCAGACGAATGTGACGCTGATTCATCACTTGCATAAAGCCGACATTGACGCGGTCGGGAAAGGCGGGATGCGATTCGATGGCTTTGCCTAAGGTTTCAACGTCGGCATCGAGCACGTTATCAACTTTGATAACGGCATGCGGGTTGCCCATA
Organism: Psychrobacter sp. TWP2-1-2; assembly: GCF_049896785.1. Classification (NCBI taxonomy): domain Bacteria; kingdom Pseudomonadati; phylum Pseudomonadota; class Gammaproteobacteria; order Moraxellales; family Moraxellaceae; genus Psychrobacter; species Psychrobacter sp. TWP2-1-2. Next base: position 183,530 of record NZ_JAFCVA010000008.1, read on the forward strand.
TTGGCAACATAAAGCTGTACAGGAGTGCCATTTACATCGAGATGATAGGCGTTTTGAATTTTGGTCGTGGCTCTGGGGGTAAAAGGAATCTCGCTTGGTTCAAATTTCGGCTTACCCATATCGACTTCGACCCAGCCATAACGATCAGTGGTCAATGAAATGATGCCGCTCGCCGTCTCAACACGCAAACGCTGTTTAAATGACAGTTTACGCGCTTGCACAAAACGGGCAAAACAGCGCGCACCATTACCGCACTGCTCAACTTCTGACCCATCAGCATTAAAAATGCGATAACTAAAATCAACGTCAGGACGCATCGGTGGCTCAACGACGAGCAGCTGATCAAAGCCAATACCCAAATGACGGTCACCCAGTAACTGTACCAAATCCTTGGTCAAATCTAAGCGCTGAGTCACCAAATCGATGACCATAAAATCATTGCCCAGACCATGCATCTTCGTAAATTCTATTAGCATATCCTTGTTATCCTATCCTATTTTTATGTATGTCTTATATTAGCACGCTGTCAGATACAATCATAACTATCACCGCTATCAAATACTAAGTTAACACGATGCTAAATCCACCTTGTACAGCCAAACTGATATCTCTCATTAGAGCAGGCCATAAAAAAGCCCATCATCATAAAGACAAGGGGCTTTTTATCTAGAGCATGTCCTCAGTCTAAACGAAAACGCCTAAATGGGCTAAAAATGGCTAAATCTGTTGGTCAACGATTTATTTACCTTGCCACAATACTTCGTCCGCATATAGTGCTTCAATGGTTTCGCGTTTGCGAATCAGTTGATGGCTATCATCGGCGACCATTACTTCACTAGCACGCGGGCGTGAATTATAATTACTACTCATGGTAAAGCCGTACGCACCAGCGCCTGTGATTGCTAAAACATCGCCTGCCGCGAGCGACAATAAACGGTCTTTCGCTAAAAAATCACCCGTTTCGCAAATAGCGCCAACGATATCCCATGGCTGTGTGCCATCAGTGTCGATGCCATTCTCAGGCAAAACACTTGGAATGACTGCCATTTCAGCTTGATATAACGCCGGACGAATCAAGTCATTCATTGCTGCGTCAACAATGGCAAAGTTCTTATGTTCCGTTGGTTTGAGCACATCAACCTTAGTCAATAATACCCCAGCATTTGCCACAATACTGCGACCCGGCTCAAAGAATACCGTTAAGCCAAGCTCGCTAAGTTTCGGTAATAACGCTTGGGCAAACTCGTCGATAGATACTGGTGTCTCATCGATATAACGCACACCCAAACCACCGCCCAAATCGATATGACGCAGCTCAATACCTTTATCACGTAAATTGTGTATTAGCTCAATCACTTTATCTAAAGCTGCTACAAATGGCGCAACTTCAGTCAACTGCGAGCCAATATGACAGTCAATACCGACGATATCAATATGGGATAACTGTGCCGCTTGCTCATAGACGGCAACCGCGTCTTCGTGGGTAATACCGAATTTATTGTCTTTTAACCCTGTTGAGATATACGGATGGGTTTTGGCGTCGACATTGGGATTAACCCGTAGTGAAATTGGCGCAGGTTTATCCAATTTCTGTGCCACATCATTAATTAAAGCCAGCTCGCTGATTGACTCTACGTTAAAACAACCAATACCTTGGGTCAGGGCATATTCGATATCGCTATAGGTTTTGCCCACACCTGAGAACACCACACGTGAAGCAGCACCACCTGCCGCCAATACGCGCATGAGCTCGCCACGAGAGACGATATCAAACCCTGCGCCTGCTTGCGCCAATATACCAAGTACCGCAAGGTTAGAGTTTGCTTTTACCGCATAACAAATCTGGTGCGTTAAACTGGCAAAGCTATCGCTATAAGCTTGATAAACATCCAAAATGGCTTGTTTTGAGTAGACATAGCATGGCGTATCGTAGTGTTTAACCACATCATCAATGCTCACCTGCTCCATATACAGTGCGCCATCGCGATAATCTAGCGCGGGTAAATGGGCGGTTAAAGCTTGAGGATTAATATACAAGCCTTGCTCAGTTTGGATCGTGACAGATTCGCCAGTTTGTTGCTCAGAATGACTCATATAAACATCTCTAATTTCATCAGGTTACAAAGTTAAAAAATCTTAGGGTGCACACCGAAATCTCGTTGACGGCATTGATTCTTTAATCAGAATCAATAATCATTCGGGTCTTCACTAGGTTCCGGTAGCTTAAAATCATCCATTTCTTGATGACTATCATCTTGTGTCGAATAGGTACTACCCTGTATGCCAGCGCTATCCGTAGCTCCTTGAACCGTCTGGCTACTAGCGTCGGCGAGGTATAGATTGCCTTTTTGACCGCAACCCGTCAAACCCATTATAACCACCCCACTAATAATAAAAGTGGAGATAACACGGCGACCAAGATCAGCGACATTAGTGTGCTCAGTTTTCGAAAAGCGGTTAATAGTAAACATAGAATAGAGAACCTGTGACTTTGCAATGGCATGATGATGATAAAAAGCACGAGTCATAAAGGCGATAGATCAAACCTTATAGACAGCTAAATAAAAGCTATCGCCATCGCTAAAAAATGACAATATAACTGCTTTGGATAATAGCATTATTACATAATGCTGTGTGCATACTGAATATCCCTAATCAATAAATTTGGACGAGTTTGGTTTTGCTAAGCTTTACTAGACCGTGCGACTGCCATTTACTAAGCGAGCGTTGATACTAGTGGTCTTAATGTATCGCTATAAGGGTAAAACAGCCTATTATATTTACTTAGACAAATTTTCTTACAATTTATTATTAGCTACTATATTTGGCTGTAGCAGCCGACAAACCCTAGCGACAATCGGTGTACAGTTGTATTGTCTATACCACATTCTATTGATTTAACCCTTATAGTTATCGTGGTATAGCCATAAAACTATGGTACATTATGTTTAGACCTTGCGACTGTGTTGAGGCGCTAGCATGCGACTTAACAAGCACTGATCAACAGTGCCAGCCCAAGAGTGACCAGAATCAGCAATGTACTTGCTTGACCTATGTCGGCATGGATGCGGCTGGTTTTTGTTTATTCAACCGGTACTCGTCTGTGATGAGTCACCCTTTACAAAATACAATCTAAGGACAGAGTATGAGCGCCAGCCTAACCACCACTTTTGATGACAAAAATACCGAAACATCGAACCTAATCAATCCCACCTTAGTCCTCAACTGCGGTTCCTCTTCTATCAAATACGCGCTGATTAGCGAAGACAATTCTATTCGTATCACTGGTTTGGCCGAAAACTTAGGACTCGATACTGCTCGTATCAAACACACGACGTTGAATGGTGATAAGCTGGAAATCTCTATCTCAGGTGGTCGTCATCAGTTAGCATTACAAAAAATTCTTGAGCTATTAGAACAGTATCATTTCATCGCCGTTGGTCATCGCGTGGTTCATGGTGGCCGTGAGTACTCTGCAGCAGTCCGTGTCGATGAGCATGTACTGGACGAAGTAAAACGCTTAAAAATACTCGCGCCACTGCATAACCCTGCCCATGCTTTAGGTATCGAAGCGGTACAGGCGATTTATCCTGATATTCCTCAAGTCGTCGTCTTTGATACGGCCTTTCACCAAACCATGCCTCCTGTTGCTTTTCGCTACCCACTACCAAAAGCCCTGTACGAAGAACACAAAATCCGCCGCTATGGCTTTCATGGTACGTCTCATGCCTATGTCTCAGAGCGTGCCAGTGAAATTACTGAGTCTAAAGGCCCACATGGCTGGCTTACAGCGCATCTGGGTAATGGCTGCTCGGCGACTGCCGTTTATGATGGCAAAAGTTTCGATACCAGTATGGGTCTGACTCCGCTTGAAGGGCTCATGATGGGTACGCGTAGTGGTGATGTTGACCCAAGTCTACACATACACCTAAAGCGCCAGCTCGGTATGAGCTTGGAAGAGATTGATGCCATGCTCAATAATGAAAGTGGTCTATTGGGTGTCTCAGGATTGTCTAATGATTTACGTACCGTCGAACAAGCGGCGAACGAAGGTCACGCAGATGCTAAGCTCGCTATCGAGATGTTTTGTTACCGCGTCGGTAAATATCTTGCCAGCTTAAGCTGCGCGCTGCCAGAATTCACAGGTATTGTCTTTACGGGTGGTATCGGCGAAAACTCAGTCACCACCCGAACCAGTATCCTAGAAGTGATGCGTCATTTCGGCATAAAAGTAGACGCTGACAAAAATGCGAGCTTGTTTGGTGGTAGCGAAGGCAGCTTCCACGCAGACGATAGCAGCATCGAGCTATGGGTTGTGCCAACTGATGAAGAGTGCCGTATTGCTCAAGAAACACGTGAAGCATTGGGCTTACTCTAAGCTCGACACTTTTTATAAGTTGCTTATATTATAAGTTGCTTATAATTTTCTCATAAGCTTCTAGTCGTCTTATAAGCTTTTATTCATTAGACGTGTTAAGTTATTTTTTTGCCCAGCGCTTCTTATAAACAGCCTATGATGAGAAGCGCGACGTTTTACTCATTCTAGCAAGGATGAAGTGAGCTTTAAAAATATAATAAACCGTAGGATACTTTATGCAAACCATTTTACTAGTTCCCATCAGCCGTGGTATCGGCGTAACGTCAGCAGCGCTTGGATTGATTCGCGCTCTTGATTATAACGGTATCAAAGCGGGCTTTATGAAGCCATTTTTGCAAGATGATACACTTGATAAGCAAAACAGTTTAGACAGCTCAAGCGCGTTAGCAATGCATGCTTTTGGTCTGACGCCACCTAAATCTATCAGTCGGCAGCGTGTCGAGCGTATGATTGGTGATGGTAATCTTGATGACTTAATGGAAGAAGTGGTCGTCAATTATCATACTCTTGGCGATGATTATGATGTGGTGATCTGTGAAGGCTTAGTACCGACCACAGAGACCTCTTATGCCTCGCAAATCAACCGGGCGATTGCTCATGCGTTAGATGCTAGAATCATCTTTGTTAGCACTGCTGATACCAGTAAACCGGCCTACCTGGCTGATAAACTTGACGTTCACGCTCGTGAGTTTGGCGGCATCGCCCATGAGCGCACGCTCGGCGCGATTTTGATGCGTGTACATGACTTGCCAAATGCGCAAAGCACTGTAGAAAATCAAATCGTTGCCCCTGGTGAAGCGGTTGTGAGTTTAGATGACGGCTTTATGCAAGAAGTCCAGCGCCTATCACCGCATTTTAATACTGACGCGTTCCGTTTAATCGGGGTAGTGCCATTCAGTGATTCACTGTCCGTGCCTCGTACGTGGGATATCGCCACTGAGCTTGATGCCAAATGGCTCAATGTCGGTGAAGCTAAGTCACGCCGTATTAACCGCATTAGCCTAACCGCACGCTCGGTCGCACGCGTCGATGAGGTGTTTAAACGTGGCACCCTTATCGTCGTACCCGGTGACCGTGATGATTTATTATTGGCAGCTGGTTTGGCTTGTATCAATGGTATCCCGCTGGCAGGATTGGTATTAACTGGCGGCGTCGAGCCGAGTGCAACCGTCGCTGAGCTATGGCAATCTGCCCTCAAAACAGGCATCCCTGTCATGAGTGTCGAAAGCGACAGCTATGAGACCGTACAGAGCCTCATGCACATGAGCGCAGAGATTCCAAGTGATGATACTGAACGTGCTGAAGAAGTGGCCCGTTATGTCGCCGCCCATTTAGATCTTAGCTGGATTAAAGACTATTTTAGTCAAAATCATGAGCCGCGCCTCTCACCATCTGCATTCCGTCATCAAGTGGTTAAAAAAGCACAAGACGCCAAAAAACGCATCGTGCTACCAGAGGGTTCTGAGCCGCGTACGGTTGAAGCCGCTTGTATCTGTCAAAGCCGCGGCATCGCCAACTGTGTACTACTCGCTAAGCGTAGCGATGTCGAGCAAGTGGCTAAAAATCTTGACTTAGTTTTACCTGAAGGTCTTGAAATAATTGACCCCGATACGCTTGATATGAATAAGTATATCGCTGCAGTGGTCGAACGCCGTAAAGGTAAAACCAGCGCAGAAGTCGCGGCTGAATACTTAAAAGACACCGTATATCTAGGCACGACCATGCTACAGATGGACGAAGTCGACGGCCTCGTTTCTGGCGCGATTCATACCACCGCCAATACCGTCCGTCCAGCGTTTCAGTTGATTAAAACCGCACCGCAATACTCGCTCGTATCATCAGTATTTTTTATGCTGCTACCTGAGCAAGTGGTGGTCTACGGTGACTGTGCCATTAATCCTGATCCAAATGCCGAAGAACTGGCTGAGATTGCCATTCAATCAGCACAGTCTGCTGCCGCCTTCGGTATTGATCCAAAAGTTGCGATGATTAGCTATTCTACAGGCTCATCAGGAACTGGCGCGGACGTCGAAAAAGTCACTCGTGCGACCCAAATCGTCCGCGAGCGTGCGCCACATCTAAAAGTCGATGGACCACTACAGTATGACGCCGCTTCTGTCATGAGCGTCGGCAAGCAAAAAGCGCCTGATTCACCGGTTGCTGGGCAAGCCAATGTCTTTATTTTCCCAGATCTCAATACGGGCAATACCACTTATAAAGCCGTACAACGTAGCGCCAATGTGGTGAGTGTTGGCCCAATGCTGCAAGGTTTGAATAAGCCAGTAAATGACTTGTCTCGCGGAGCCTTGGTCGATGATATTATCTACACCATCGCCCTTACTGCTATTCAAGCTCATAGCGACGCGATTTAATTGCATTAAAATGTAGGACTAATTGCGCTATAGGTAACCGACTATCAACATGATGGTCGGTTTTTTATTGGCTACGTTTACAACTGACTTTTTAAAAATCTTTCATAATGGATAGCTAAGCGCTCATTTTACCTAGTATTTCAGCGCTTTTAATGACAGATGCCCGCTTGCCCTCTACAATAGCGCTACCATCGAAGCATTTAACCTAAAAAGGTCCGCTGATAAAAGGATAAAATGCATCAACGACAACGTGCCTCTTATCTATTTTTACGCATTTATTTATGCCAAATACCAGCAAAAATTCTCAAAAAAATACACCTGCGCCAGCCATTCGTGCTTATCTTGGCGGCTCATTTGATCCCGTACATGAGGGTCATCTGCAAATGGCGGTGACTGTTTATCAGCGTTTGCTACCGCTAGCCAAGCAGCAACAGCGCGCGCTGCACGTGTCACTATTGCCCAATGCGCGCTCACCCTTTAAAGAAAAAAGTACTGATCCTAAACACCGTCTGGCGATGTTAAAGCTTGCGACACTCCATACACCGCTACAAATTAATGAGCTTGAGCTGTGGCAAACACCGCCTGTTTATACCATCGATAGTGTACGCACGTTGCGCCAGCGTTATCCGCATGACAGTCTAATATTCATCATCGGTATGGATAGCGCGCTGAGTTTGAGCAAATGGAAAAACGGTTTAGAGCTTACGGATTATGTCAGTCTTTGGGTGTTTAATCGTGATGACTTGTCTGATATTAATCATAAAAATAATCGCCTGTTGGCAACCACGTCTCATTGCGCGAACAAAACGTTAGTCGCGCAGGATACGATGAACTTGCACGCCCAATTACCTGCGCAGCTGCAATCTTTACGCATCGATGCGCCGATTGACTTATTACAGCCCACCTCTCAAGCACTGACCGATAGCCGTCTCTTGAAAAACGCCCATCAAGGCCACATTTATATAGACTCGCGTCCTATCGCCACGATATCCAGTACACAGATACGCCAACAGTTACAGCCGACAGACAATCGATCGAATATAATATCCGCAGCGGCAAGGCAAATGACATCTATCGCACCAATAAATGATATCATAGACAATACTGCACCCAATCCATTAGCTAAATGGCTAAATCCTGCTGTTTATCAATATATTATCGCCCATCAGCTATATTCTGCTGCTCAATTCCGTTAAAATCGCCTTATCTTTGTCATTTTGCCCATCCAGTCTCTACAGCTGACTGGCGACATCTAGTCCATTCGACAATGCCAACGCATGCAAATTGACGATTTACCTTTTTATTTTTAATATTGACGATTCAAGAGATCAAAATTTATGACCAACACCATGACTGAAGAACGCTTAAAAGAATGCTTAGCCGTTGTTGAGACCGCTCTAGACGATATGAAAGCGAAGAACATCACCGTAATGAATGTAGAAGATTTGACTGACGTAACCGAACGCATCGTTATCGCTGACGGTACTTCTAAGCGCCATGTACGCGCGATGGCTGACAATGTCGGTGCTGAAGCGAAACAAGCGGGCTTTATGCCACTTGGTCGCGAAGGCGGTATCGACTCTGACTGGACATTGATTGATCTGGGTGCTGTCGTCGTGCATGTGATGACGCCACAAGCCCGTGAGTTCTATGACTTAGAAGGTCTATGGTCATCACCTGAGCAATTGGCTGAGCTGGTCGCTGTACCGCGTGAAAAGAAAACTGCCGGTCGCCGCAATAAAAATAAATAATTTTATTTATTTTTATAACGCTGTGAAAACCAAAAAGACCAGATATCTATTCTGGTCTTTTTTTGTCTGAAATTTACCGTTCTAGGGCGTGTCCCTAATTCAGTTTGCAATGAATCATAGTACAAGCTAGATACAGCATAGACTTATAATTACGAGCCAATTTCTCGTATCTAGTCGCAATACTACGGAAGTGCTTTAGC
>NZ_JAFCVA010000009.1:0-183207 GCF_049896785.1 Psychrobacter sp. TWP2-1-2
AATAGCATGATGGCACCACCTGATCCCTTCCCGAACTCAGAAGTGAAACATCATTGCGCCAATGGTAGTGTGGATTCGTCCATGTGAGAGTAGGTCATCGTCAGCTCTCTATTCTAAAGTAAAACCCCCTCCGCTTTCGCGGAGGGGGTTTTCTTTTAGCTGGTGTTTTTAAGAATATTTTAATTTATATTGTTGATACGTGATATTGATGCTAAATTAATCAGAATGGTAAATTATGAGGATTAATAATGCATCGTGATGCAAATATTGGTGATTTGGATTTCATTTACGATCTAATTATGAATGGAGCAAAACAGGGGTTCTTTAATCGAAAATTTCAACAACTTCCTGCTGCAGCACATGGGCTTCGATTAGAGATTTCACTGATTTTAGAAAGTAGAATTCGTCCCAATGGTTTAAAAGCGAGTAGGATTATATATGAGCATAAGGGTCAACCTATTGGTTTTGTGTTGATGTCTGCTGGTGAAAAAAATAAAGGGAATGAACTGTGGATGGTCGCAATTCATAAAGATTTTCAGAAGAAGGGATATGGAAAGAAAATGGTTCAAGGAGTTCTTGATAAATTTAAAGGACTGAATTTGATGCTATTTGCTAGATGTTCACCTGAATCAGAAAAAATGTATCAGTTATTACTTAAGAATGGGTTTGCGCATGTCGAAACTAGTGAAGAAGGCTACCGTGGAATGATTTATGAACTCTAATAACGTTGATCAGAGTGGTGTCTGCTCGATTGATGCTTCATCTCCAACCTCCGTTTGGCAGCAGTGTTATATTTTTAATTACAAAAGTTCATTTTTATCCACAATGAATATAATACTTTTATCTATAGTATTGCTTTTATTATTTTCGCTAGTATTAACTATCATTGGAATTAAAGCCCCTTTACTAAGTTTAAATGAAAATGAAATTCTTTATCTTTTTTCTAATTCCGCTCAAGTTTTAGCTAGTATTTATGGCTTAACTCTTACTGGCTTCATATTTTTTAGGAATGAACTAAGTAGAGAGGAGTTCGAAGATAACACTCTTACAGATGCTGTTGAAAGTCTAAAAAATAGATATTTCAAAATTCTAACTTTTCTAACATTTATTTCAATCGCTACTTTATTTTTATCAAATATTGCAATTTCGGCTCAAAGTAGCTCAAATTTAATATTTATTACAATAATAATAAATGTTGGGCAGTCATTCTTTGTCATCAATCTATGTGTAATCGCGTATTTTATATTTGACGTTATTTCCCCTCAGAGAATACAAAAAGAAAGTAAACTCATTCAGCGTCAAGTTGACCCTATTGATGATAAAGAACAGCAAGGTAGTTTAGAGACTTTTTTGAAAAACTATAATGAGCTTGAAAATATAATTCAAAAATACGGACAAGCATACCAATCTGAATTGGAAGGTAATTTAAATACATCACGAAGAAGAATATCTAATGTGCGTCTTGCTGAATTTATTCTACGAGCTGAAAAAATAGATAGAGGTTTGTTTGAGGAAATAAAGAGTCTTATTACCTTACGAAATACAATAATACATGGGGCAGAACCAATAGTGAGTGAAACCATGGTTGAATCATCAGAAAAAATACTTAAAGAGCTTGCGGAATCTTTGGATGTTTGAATATAACGGAGCAGTTAGAAGAAATTGTAATAGCCTATAGGGTCTTTCTCAACTTAAATTTTGAACAAGAGATCTAATCTTCTGAAAATCCATTAAAAAAAATTTCTTTGAACACTTTAAGGTTAAATGCTTCAGCCTAAAAGCATAAGATAGTTATTATCTTTACACTTAATCTATATCTCTCAAAACAACTCCCCAACCTCAACATCTTCTTCAAAATCAAATCCTAACTGCTCGCCCTTACGCTGTCTCATCTGCTCTATACGCAGTTTACGTCCAGAAACCAGCCTTAAAACTTCACGGCGTTGCTCTGTTGTCATATCATGCCATCGCTGGCGCTCCGTTCGACTGCGCAGGCAACCAAAGCAATAGCCTTTTTTATTGCTTTGGCAAAGACCAATACACGGATTGGCAATCTCAAACAGCTCAAACTGTTGGTTCATGGCGACTCCATTGCTATTATCGTCATTCCTTTGACTTGCATAAAACTATTATGACAATATTATTATGTCGCAAATACTGACTAATGGTGTGCCGTTTCATTGTTATTATTTTTGTTTAGCGGGTGCTATGCTTAGCGTCACTAGCCTATATAAGATAATCATAACAAAATTAATAAGTGAGATGATACGTGAACTTGATTTATATCCATGGATTGGACAGTGATGCGAACTCTACCAAGGGAATGCTATTAGAAAAATACTGCCAGCATCATCATCCTGATATCAATGTATTGCGTCCCGATTTGAATAAATCGCCACAAGACGTGTTCGATAAACTGATAAGTCTAGTTGAGGAATGGGACAGCGACTCAAAAGTTGTATTCGTTGGCAGCTCATTGGGTGGCTATTTTTCTACTTTGGTGAGCAATCATACAGGCTGTGCGGCTTTACTATTAAATCCCAGTACTCAGCCACATGTGACATTACAGCGCTTTGCTCATGACTTACTGTTAAATAACGATAGTAATGAAGGTCAAGGCGAAGATGAATTGCCAAAGAATCAAATTCTCTATACGACCACTGGCGGTTGGGATATTACTTCTGCGGATTTGCAATGGTTTGCAGATCATCAGTTATCAGAAATTCATTATCCTAAAAAAATTGCTGTATTTATCAAAGAAGGCGATGAGTTATTAAATCCTGAATTGTCTAAAGCCTTTTATCAAGAGCAAGGAAGTACGGTTATTTTACAAGCGGGTGGCGATCATCGGTTTAGTGACTTTGGTGAGCAGTTGCCGATGGTGATAAATATGCTAAAAGATTTAGTAAGGGTCTAAACAGGCGACATTATATGACGTGAGCGATGGACTATTAACCTTAACGTCGCTATTTTTGGTTATAATGGTTGAATAGAATTAATCAGACATGAATCGTTAAGGATGCATTTGTGAGTCAATATAATGCGCAATCGTTAGAAGTTTTAGAAGGGCTTGAGCCAGTACGTCGTCGTCCAGGTATGTATACTGACACCACCCGCCCAAACCATCTGGCGCAAGAGGTCATTGATAACTCAGTTGATGAAGCGTTGGCGGGTTATGCGAAAACCATAAAGGTGCAACTGCATAGTGATGGCTCGTTGTCTGTCGAAGATGATGGACGCGGTATGCCGACTGATATTCATCCTGAATTTAATCAATCGGGTATTGAGCTGATTTTAACTCGTTTGCATGCCGGTGGGAAGTTTTCGACTTCTAATTATGAAGTGTCAGGCGGTCTGCATGGTGTAGGTATCTCTGTCGTCAATGCGCTATCAACGCGTGTTGAAGTCACCGTATGGCGTGATAGTACACAGTTTGATATGGCGTTTGAAAATGGCGCACCAGTTACGCCGCTCACTGAAGCAATCAGCTCAAACAAACGCAAACGTGGTACCAGAGTGCATTTTTGGGCAGATGGTCGCTTTTTTGATACGCCTAAATTTAATGTCAAGCAGCTCAAGCACAATCTAAAAGCCAAAGCGGTATTGGCTGCTGGGCTGACGATTGAATTTGTCGATGATATTAATAATGAAAAGGTGGTTTGGCAGTTTACTGACGGAGTGGTCGAATATCTAAGCGAACAGTTGGATGGTTTAGAAACCTTACCTGAAGCACCGTTCTATTACAATTACGATGCAAAAGCGGGCGAACGTGCTGCTATTACCTTTGCCTTGTCTTGGTTGCCTGATGGTGGCACGCCAATTCAAGAAAGCTATGTAAACCTGATCCCTACTGCTCAAGGTGGTACGCATGTTAATGGTCTGCGAACGGGTATCTTAGAGGCATTGCGTGAGTTTTGCGATATTCATAATTTGCTGCCACGGAGTGTCAAGCTAACGGCAGAAGATGTCTGGGATGGAGTGAACTACATCCTATCACTCAAGTTTTCTGAGCCGCAATTTTCTGGACAGACCAAAGAGCGCTTATCTAGCCGCGAAGCTGCTGGGGCAGTACAGACATTGGCAAAAGATGCTTTTAGTCTGTGGTTAAACCAGCATGCCGATATGGGTACTCAAATCGCAGAGCTGGCGATTAATAAAGCTGGACGTCGTCTCAAGTCTGCCAAAAAAGTCGCCCGTAAGAAAATCACGCAAGGTCCTGCGTTGCCGGGTAAGTTGGCAGATTGTCGCGGTGATTTGCGTGATGGTGCTGAGCTGTTTTTGGTGGAAGGTGATTCTGCGGGTGGTAGCGCCAAGCAAGCACGTGACCGTCATTATCAGGCGATATTACCGCTGCGTGGTAAGATTTTAAATACGTGGGAGGTGTCATCAGATACGGTGTTATCGAGCCAAGAGATTCATGATATCGCCATTGCTATCGGTGTCGATCCGGCATCTGATGATTTGTCTGAGCTGCGTTATGATAAGGTATGTATCTTAGCGGATGCGGATTCTGATGGTCTGCATATCGCCACGCTCATCTGCGCCCTATTTGTTAAGCATTTTCCTGCCTTGGTGGATGCGGGTCATTTATTTGTCGCCATGCCACCGTTATATCGAGTAGACGTGGGTAAAGAGGTGCATTATGCGTTAGATGAGCCTGAGCTTCAGCACATTTTGTCCAATGTGCCGGGCAATAAAAAAGCGCAGATTACACGTTTTAAAGGCTTGGGTGAAATGAGTGCAGAGCAGTTACGTGAGACGACCATGAACCGTGATACTCGGCGTTTAGTTCAGCTAGATATGGATGACATGGTGTTGACTAATAGCGTGATGGATATGCTGTTGGCTAAAAAACGGGCTGCTGATCGTAAGGTTTGGCTTGAGAATAAAGGCAATTTGGCTGACATATCCTAATGGGCTTGATGGATATGTCCGTCAATAGCTATATATTTATATAAGTTTATAAACCGGTAAGCTAGCAAGCAATAAAAGCCTATAAAATTCAATTTAGTTGTATAAGCTTAATGTTATTATGTAGGTATCTTTTATTATGTGGTGCCGTCATGACATCAAAGTTGTTTAATCGCTCAAAAGCTGCTGCTTCTCAGTCTATAAACTCTAAAATATTGCCCAAGCTTAGTAGAAAGCAGCTGGGTAGTTTAGTCCCGAAACGCGGTAATAAAATTGCGCCAGTGATTGCCTCAGCTATGCTAAAAGCTGCGGGTTGGAGTACGGTTGGAGAGATTCCAAATATTTCACAAGCCGTGGTTTTAGCGCTGCCGCATACTTCGAATATTGATGGGGTTTATGCAATACCTAGTTTATTTGCCCTAGATTTGAAAATCAGTATTATGGGTAAGCATACGTTATTTAAAGTGCCCGTATTTGCTCAGTTATTAAACTGGATAGGGGTGATTCCCATTGATCGTAGTGATAAAGGCTCAGTATTACAGGCCAGTATTGATAAGTTCAAAACAGGTAAGCCACTATTTTTGGGTTTAGCACCAGAAGGTACTCGTCAATATACTGAAACTTGGAAATCAGGCTTCTATTATTTAGCAGTGGGCGCTGGTGTACCTATTTTGCCAGTAGCGATGGATTACAAAACCAAAGAAATACGCTTTATGTCGTTGGTTTATCCTAGTGGTGATATCGAAGCAGATTTACCAAAAATTTATGCTCAGTATAAAGGGGTTATACCAAGACATCCCGAGCGCTTATCTCAACCATTACAAGATATCAATAATTCAGCTGAATAAAGTTTTTAAATGAGTTATGAGTATCTATATTATATTAAGACCCCCTGACTGATTAATGTCAGGGGGTCTTTTGTTTGTGAGGATGAATTTTAAGAATGGCTAAAAAACTAAGCATTGAGTTAGCTGTTGAACGTACTCACCCCGCCATCGACAGGTAAATTCATACCAGTAATGATGGCAGCGTCATCACTGGCTAAAAACATCACAGCGGCGGTTACATCAAACGGTGTCGCTGTCTTCCCTAGTGGAGAATGGGTAATAAATGGATTTGGGCTGATGTCTGTTGCCACCAATCCAGCAGATACGGCATTAATACGTACATTATTTGGTATATTCTCTAATGCCAGCTTCTTTGTAACATCAGTCAAATCCCTTTGCCTAGCTTTATAGGTCTCTATATTCCAGTCTGCTGATATCTCCGTTAGCGTTGATACATTAACGATATTGCCTTGTGTTTTTATCAGTTCTGGAATAACTGACTGATGAATGCCGACCGCAGTATCTATATTGACCATCACATCAATATGTTTATATTTATCGCGTACATGCTCTATTAATCTTGCCGTTTGGGTCAGATCATTAATATCACTGGTTACGGTAAGGTGATTACCTGTATTGATCCATGTATGATCCTGTGGCAGATCCTCGTAGATGTATTCTAAAATATCGTTATTAATACCAACGATTATACAATTCGCCCCTTCTTGTGCAAATCTAAGCGCCGTTGCACGACCAATATCAGAATCTGCACCTGTTATAATGACAGTTTTTTCTTTAAAGCGCTTCATAATGTTCAATCCTTTTTATTATATGATGGTCATTAAATAATTTTAATAAATGTCTCTAAAAAATGTAATCAAAGGCAGCCCATAAGCGATAAGTTTGACTGCAAATCATGCTACTTTGCTATTATCATAACAACTCATTGCCCTGAAAGCGACTGCATTTAATAAGGCTTATTTTGTTAAGTTTTTCGTTGGTAGCCTGTCGTTATAGCAAAAACATTTGCGAATATTCAACATGCTCTAGTGTTATGCTCATCAATAGCAACTTACCATACAACGCGTCCATTCGATAATAAAAGGTTAACACTGTGTCTGACTCATCTATTACCCTATCTGATAATGACTGTCTTGTTAATGAGTTGACCTGCTATTTGCAGAAAGATGCTGTAGATATTGCTTTGACCAATATGCAGCATCTTGAGCATAAATATGACGCGTGTTACCGTGCTCAGCAATATCACTATCAATTGCCACTGGGTAACCTATCATTACTTGAGCTCATATTGTATTTGCCTGCTAAAAGTAGTCTGGTCGATATTAAAGCTGCGCGTATGGCGGTAGTAAAGGCCACGCTCATATGGCACAAGACATATCTTACTCAGCATAAAAATAACGACAACATGAGCCATAATGTTTTAGTTTTTGATATTCAGCGCACCGATAAAGCTCAAGAAATCAATAAAATTAAGATAAATAACCAGCAACGACAACCCCTAAAAAGGCTCACTCATGGTTTTGGAGTCCGCTATTTTATGGAAGATTTGGTGGTGGATATGAGCGACAGTATGCAGCAGCTACAAGTTTTTAGCTGGCATGACTGGCAGGCGATATTAGCAAGCCTACAAGCACCATGCGAGTTATGGCGGTTTTTGCATTATCGTTTAGGGCAATTACAGTATTCAGCCAGTAATCATGTCGCTAGCTTTGAATCAGAAGCAGGTCTAGTCACTCAGTTTTTACATAGCCCAACTTTATTTACGGACGCTATCGCATTAGATAATGCACTCATCAAATATGAAGTGCAAGATGAGCCCAATCCTGCATTAGTCGCTATGACACTTGCCTACAAAAACAAAAGCACGACTGCGCACATGTATCATCAGCATATGGCGCAAGCGGCAGTTCTGTGGTCGCAGCTAAGCATCCAAATGATAGAGATGCTCGATGAAGAAGTACTAGGCAATGCTGATAAAGAGACACTAGGAATAAAACGCTGTTATTGGCAACAGCAGCTATTGGACGAGTCTTTATTTTCGCGCCATGAGCTGGTTCGAACAATATATAGACATCCTAAACAAGCACATGGTCTGCAAAAAGAAGGTTATGTCGTCCATCAGCACTCTTATGAGAGCTTGGGACGGCATTATGTATTAATATTTTATGGGCAAGATGTTGAGAGCCAGCACAGTAAACAGGCTATTCAGCCAAACTTAGCAAGGATTGCACAGGATGTTGCGAGCCGCCTGCCAATAGCCGAGCTGCATCATGTGATTGTATTGGGCATTGATTTTATTGAAGAGTCTAATGATACCTTTATTGATATCGATTTATGGATTCAACCCGTTGATCCGATGACCCAGCGTGAGCGGCAGCTGACCAAGCAACTACAGCGCTTAAACCAACAGCATAAAAAGCAAACGGCAAATAATTTATCAGCAAGTAACTTATCAGCAAGTAAAAATGAGTCAATGCGAATGCAATTAAATTTGAATATACCTGCACGGAAGACAAAGTCCTGAGTATGATTTTGCAGCGATGTTTTGTAGCGAGTCTTTCATAGAAACTAAGTTGACGCCATAAAAAAAGACAGCCTAGGCTGTCTTTTTTATTCAAAATATATCGTTAACGATGACTTATTTTAAGTCGTTATCATCAATATCAGTAAAGCCTTTATTACTGGGCGCTAGATTTGAACCAGTGTCGATATCGTCATCACTTGTTTCAACATGAGTGATATCTACATGACCCGTACTAAGATTGTTGGTATCGCCAGTGCTAGTAGGGAAGTCACTAGTCATTGTACCTGAAGCAGCAGGAGTGTTCTCTCGAACTGAGTCAGCAACTTTTTCTTGTGTACTTGAGCTAGTATGAAGAGCAGATTT
The DNA here is from genome assembly GCF_049896785.1 of Psychrobacter sp. TWP2-1-2. Classification (NCBI taxonomy): domain Bacteria; kingdom Pseudomonadati; phylum Pseudomonadota; class Gammaproteobacteria; order Moraxellales; family Moraxellaceae; genus Psychrobacter; species Psychrobacter sp. TWP2-1-2. The sequence continues at coordinate 8,647 of NZ_JAFCVA010000009.1, forward strand.
CGCTTTAGCTTCTTCACGTTCTTTGTCCATTTTATCCTGCATTTTACGTAGGAAACGTGCAGCGGCTTCTTGACCACCAAGACCAAATGAAAGGGCAAAGGCTACCGCTACGGCACCTAGTGTTAGACCAAAGGCTAGGTTAACGATAGAGTCAGCAATACCCATCGCTTTTAGACCCATGGCAAGTACTAAACCCATGATTAGTACACGGACGATGTTTGCTAGGAATTGTGAGCCTTGCTCAGAACGCTCAACGACACCTGCAATGATATTGGCAAGCCAGAAGCCAATAAATAGGATAATTGCGCCCAAGATAATATTGGCACCAAACGCAATAAACATGGCGATAATGGCTGAGATAGGCTCAAAACCTAGTAAGTCAGCGGCGGCAATTGAGGCAAATAACATCGCAAAGAAGATAATCGCATAACCAACAAGATCAGAGACTCTCTTATCGCCCATCGTTTCTTGTAAGCCAACTTTCGCAGGCAATTGATTAATCTCAGTGTTTTCGATCAAACCTTTGATGATATTGGCAACCATACGTACCACATAGAAAGTCACGACTAAAATCGCAACCGCCATAAAGATATTTGGCAGTGCTTCCATGATTTTGTTCAGCATATTTGTCGCAGGACGAGCAATCACTTCAATTTTTAATGCGTTTAATGCAGCAATAATAGTTGGAATGATCACTACTAAAAATGCCAATGAACCAGCGATATTAGGCAAGCTGTTTTTTTCGCTTAAACCTGCTTTTGTAGCCAATTCTTGAACATTAAAAGTAGACACAAGATTGGTCACAATGCCGCGTACCACTTTGGCAATGATATAACCGACGACAAAGACAACACCTGCAATGAGGATGTTAGGGATAAAGCTAAAGATTTTATCAACCATATTCGTCAATGGAGCAAATAAACCATCGAGTTCTAATTTACCCAATACCATCGTCAAAACAACCAACAAGATGAACCAATAAACCATATCGGCAATCGTGCTACTCATCGGTTTTACACCTGCCTGAGCACTCAAACGCTCATCCATTGACGTTTTCGCCAATGCCGCGTTGATAGCTGTGCGTGCAACGGTAGCCAAGACCCAACCAATAATACCCACCGCGATAGCGCCGATAAGATTAGGGATAAAGGCTAAGACTTGATTGACCATATTTGCAAACGGTGTCGAGATTGAGTTCAAATTCAATTGATTCAGCGCCCCAGAAATCGCGATGATAAAGATGAACCAAAATACAATCTTTGAGATAATACCTTCTAAATCGTAGGTCTTACCCGTTGAAGAGTTCATGCGTTGGTTCAGATTGACTCTAGATAATACATTACGAACCAGTGCTGCGATACCCAGTGCCACCAGCCAACCAATAATAAATATTAAAATAGCACCAATAATAGAGCCGATCGGCCCACCAAGATAACCGTTAAAAGATGTGTACATTGGATTCATCTTATCCTCCTTTAATCATCATACGAAAGCCACTCAACAATATCATCAGTACAGCTATTGTTGAGCGAAACCAATACATAGATGGTTATAATTAATAGTATTTTTAAAGTAAGTTATGCGGTGATATTATAATTTTTGAGTAGGTAACCTTATCAAAAAACGTTGGTTTCCCTCGTGTTGATTACCTTACTGCCAATGTTAATCATCCATGATAAAGACGTACACTCGGTTACTTATCACCTTAACTCATTTAGCTTAGCTGATGTATTAGTGGATTTAAAGATAGAAAGCTTAACGTGTTACTGTATTTGTGTGATAACTTGTTATTATGATGAGAAATATTAACATAGACTGTACATTCGCCCGATAATTTGACGGCAAACATGGTTCCTAAAACTAAGATTTGTTATTATAGGAACATGTGACATCTCGCCACTATCCTTACAATTTGAGAGTACTTTATGAAAAAAATCACTACTTTAAGCGTTGGTGCACTTGCTAGTGCTATGTTGTTGGTAACAGGCTGTAGCACAAATAACGGTAACCAAGAGACAGCTGCTAAAAGCATTTCAATCACCGAGCAAAGCTCAGCAAATGAAAAAGTAGGTTATAGCTTAGGCTTCATGATGGCTGAAGGTAACAAAGAAGCGGTCGGTGACCTGAATCTTGATACCTTTGAAAAAGGCTTCCGTGATGGTTATGAAGGCAACGAATCAGCATTGACTCAAGAACAAATGCAGGAAGTGTTGACGACTTATCAAAAAGAGCAAGAAGAAAAGTTCGTTAAAGACATGGAAACAAAAGCTGGAGAAAACAAAACTAAAGGCGCTGCATTCTTAGCAGAAAACGCTAAAAAAGAAGGCGTCAAAGAAACGGCTTCTGGCTTACAGTACAAAGTCATCACCGCAGGTACGGGTAAATCACCAAAAGCGACTGACGTGGTTGAAGTGAACTACGAAGGTAAGTTAATCGATGGCACAGTATTTGATAGCTCTTATGAGCGCGGTGAGCCAATTGAGTTCCCGTTGAACCAAGTCATCGCTGGCTGGACAGAAGGTCTACAGCTGATGAAAGAGGGCGGTAAATACGAATTTTATATCCCATCAGATATTGCTTATGGTGAAGCGGGTAACGCAGGTATCGAGCCTAACAGCACGCTTATCTTTACGGTTGAGCTATTAAAAGTAAAATAATACTTAGTACACACCCTAGTGAACCAGTGTTAAAAAATAAAATCATAAAAAAGCCCTCATAATATTATGAGGGCTTTTTTATGACTAGAGATTGAGCATCTAAAGAGTTTTTTGAAAGACTTTAGAATTACGACCATTATGGTATTTTTCTTGACGCGATGCAGGTAACGCGCTGGCCTCGACTTCGGCAAAGCCTTGCTCGACGAACCAATGTGCCGTCCGTGTTGTCAACACAAACAACTTGTGCAGACCATGACTGCGCGCTTGTTGCTCTAAAAATGCCAGTAAGTCTGCACCGCGACTACCGCTACGATAATCGGGATGTACGGCGACACAGGCAACTTCTGCTGATTCTGTATCCAATGGATATAGCGCTGCGCAGCCCAAAATCATACCATCGCGCTCGATGACACTGTAATTATCAATCTCTTGCTCTAAGCGTTCGCGTGAGCGGCTGACTAATATGCCTTGCTCTTCTAGCGGTGATAATAGCTCAATCAGTCCGACCACATCGTCAATATTGGCACGACGAATCTCTTCGTAAGGGTCGTGGCTGATAAGAGTGCCAGAGCCATCACGAGTGAATAACTCTTCTAATAAGGCACCATCTTTGGCGTACGAGATAATATGGGTGCGATGGACGCCTTGGCGGCAAGCCAAACTGGCGCAATTTAAGAAATAATTGATCTCGCAATTTAAATCACGATCACGTAAGAAGCGATCGACTTCATTAGGAATCATCTCTCTTAGTAAGCGATCATCGTCATTGATGCCTGCTTCTTCACCCAAGAAGATAAGCTTATCAGCACCCAGTGCCACGGCTGCACTGAGCGCCACGTCTTCAGCTAGCAAATTAAAGACTTCACCAGTTGCTGAATAACCCATTGAGCCTAAAATCACAATATGGTCATGTAGCAGGTTATTTTTGATGGCTTCAACATCGATAGAGCGCACTTCGCCAGTCATTTGATAGTCGATACCATCACGAATACCGTAAGGACGTGCGGTCACAAAATTGCCTGAAATGGCATCGATGCGTGAACCATACATAGGTGAATTGGCCAGTCCCATCGACAGCTGCGCTTCGAGTTGTAGGCGAATAGCGCCTACCGCTTGTAAAATAGCAGGCATCGCCACGCGCGGTGTAATTCGAATGTCTTGATGCAGTGGGGAGGTAATTGCAGCATCTTTTAAGTTCTTTTCGATTTGCGGTCGCGCTCCATGTACCAATACCAGCTTGATACCTAAGCTATGTAATAAAGCAAAATCATGAATAAGGGTGCTGAAATTTGGATGATTGACCGCCTCACCACCAAACATAATCACGAACGTTTTGCCGCGATGGGTATTGATGTAGGGGGCAGAGTTACGGAACCAATGGACGTATTCAGGGTTGATTTGGGGCATGGCGCTAGTAGTCATAATAAGGGCAATAGTAGTGAGAATAAGAAAAGGGGCGTAGCAAAAAATGCCTATCGCTAAAGAATTACCATAGCAAAAAACGCCGTTATGAGCTATCTTTTATTTCAGTAGTATCAATCAATTTTTATTACTGATCGACGATATACACAACCTCAACACGGGGTTAGTGTACGTACAAACACTTTTTGCTATGCTAAACGCTATTGCTTTACAGGCGATGAACGAAGATAATCAATAAAAATAAGAACTTTATACGCTAAGATTACCAGCTATGACAAGATAGACACCAGCAGCATAGACGTATGCAGCGCTTGCCATTAGCTGTCACTACAATCAGCAGCGATACTAGGTCTGCCAGTACTATAACAGTCGACCATTTATAGTGAGTTATGTTTCTTATAGCATGTTTCTTATAAGTGGGTATGTTCCGTCTAAATTGTGCTGCCTGTAAACGATTCAATATACACCAAAAGTCATTCAATTTTTACCAGCTGCGTTTTACCGACATATTAACCAGGGATAATGAAAACCATGAAAAAAAGTAACCAATTTGCTAGCCCATTTAGTGCTTGGAGCGGACATCGCTTATTCCACGTTGTGGCTGGTACGCTCATCGGTGCGATGGTAGTGACGCAAGCCTCGGCAATGCTACCGACGCCAGAACAAGCCGTTGATAGTTCGGCAGCTGTACAGACCAATGCTACTAAAAGCAGTAACTCGAGTGCACAGGCCGTCAATAGTAAAATTACCGCGTCATTAATTAGCGTTGATGCAAACGGTCAAGAGGTTTTGGCTCCGGTGAATGCTAGTACGCGCCTGCAATCAGGTAATGTCTTGGAGTACCAAGGTTATTTCACCAATACCAATGCAGATCGCGTCCGTAAAATGACCGTGACTATGAGTATCCCTGAGCAGGTAGAGTTACTGCGTACAGTATCACCTGAGTTTCCATACGGCAGTGCGGACGGCAATACTTTTGCCCGTATGCCATTACGTGGAAAAGTGGATAACCAACTGCAAGAAATTCCATTAAAGTATTATAAAGCGGTACGCTGGGATTTAGAGGGTGTTGGTCTTAATGACACCGTAGTGGTTAAATACCGTGCACGTGTGAAATAAGCCAGTCATTTAATATTAAGTATTTTATCAGTGTGATTTATTTAATACTGACTTAATATTCGTTTAATCACAAAAAGTATCACGGCTCGTTGCTGTGGTGCTTTTTTATGGGTTGTTAACAAGAAATTTTGGTACGCCGTTGCAAGGCGCTTAAAGCGTCGCGTATTTTCGGCTAGATTTTTCTTTGATTAATTGCTTGATGGCAGCCATCTGTGCGGTAGTGGCTTGCGAGCCTGCAGCTATGAGAGCACGGCGCTGGCTGGTATCTATTGAGCTGATATGACTGACCGCAGGCGTAATCAGCACATCAGCACGATCTCGTTCACGCTGCATCGATGAGGCACGATTGGCGCTTGGCGGGGCTACAACATTACTCTCCAAAAATCCCCAAAAACTACTTAATCCGTTGAGGTTTAATTTTTTATCAAGTGTAGAGACACCGCTAATATTGTTAATACCAGTATCTGTCACATCAACGGCAATAACAATATCAGCACCCAAGTCATGAGCGCTATCGACAGGTACTAGGCTGACCACGCCACCGTCGATATATTTTTTACCGACCTTTTCGGGAATACGCGGCGCAATAAAAATATTCGGTACGCTACAGGACGCTTGAACGGCAAGCCCCGCATCACCAGTGGTAAAAATGGCTTTTTTCAAAGTATGCTTCTCCGCCGCGACTGCTGCAAAGCGGATAGGGAAATCCTCTATTACTCGTCCATCGACTTTATCGTTGATAAAGTTCTTGAGTTTGATACCCTCGATGACACCTTGATTGGATAAGACAAAATCTGTCAATTCGCTATCTGTAGTGGTCAGTGCCAGTTGCTCAAGATGTACTGGTGTGTAACCGCTGGCATATAAGCCACCAACCAAGCTGCCGACGCTAGTGCCAACGATGAGCGTGGGTTTGATACCATTTGCTTCTAGTGCTTTAATCACTCCAACATGGGCGAAGCCTTTGGCACCACCGCCGCCCAATACTAACGCAATGTTAGGTTGCACTATTTCAGCTGCTTCAGGTAACGGCTGCGCTGGCGTTAGAGCGCTACAAGCGCTGATAGATAATCCGAGTACGGCAATTAAGCTGGTGCATAGCACTCTCATACTATGTCGCACTCTTAGACTATGAAGAGGTTGTCGGTACTGGGCAGGAGCGAACATAAAAACACCTTATAAAATGACGATAATACGGAAAATAAAACATCAGTTATTGATATGATACAAATGAGCCGTTTGACTTTCAGGCTTTTTGACGCAGTATTACTAAATAGCTGAGCATAAGCAATTGTATTGTCAGCTATAATGAAATGAGTCGGTGTTTTGATGTGTCCTGTTAATGACAGCTGTTTTATAAAAACTGTCATCATCTACGGTATATTGAAAATACTTGAATGAGTATATGAAAACTAAAAATAATATCGTTAGGATCTTTGATGTCAGTATCGGTGAACGCTTTTTTATCCAGCCCAACAGACCATATAAGGTCTGAGCTGCCACTCTCAGCGCTAGATATGCCAGTGACGGCACTGGCGGGTGTGGGATTAAAAGTCGCAGAACAGTTGGCACAATTGAATATTAAACGAATATTTGATTTATTGCTGCATCTGCCACGTGATTATGAAGATCGTAGCCGACGGCTTTCTATAGCAGAGGTGGGGCACGGGCAGTCTGCGTTAATTACTGGGTGTGTGGTGCACGTCGATACCAAGCGCAGCGGTATGACGGTCGTGGTAGATGATGATACGGGCACCATATCGCTACGGTTTTTTAAGGTTTATCGTGGTCTTGCACAAACCATGAGCTTAGGGGCGCAGCTGCAATTATTTGGCGAAGTGAAAGTGAGTCGTTATGGTAAGCAAATCCACCATCCTGAATATCAAGTTATCAGTAGTAATGAGACGGTAGTAAATACCGGTTTGCAGCCTATTTATCCAAGTGTTAAAGGTTTGCACCAGAATAAGCTGCGTACCTTAATTAAGCTGGCATTACAGACGGTTCGTAGTGAAGGCTTGCCGATGACGCTGTTTACTCCTATAGACTTTGCAGTCGTGGCTGACTTGCCATTAGCGCCTTTTGAACCGACGAAGACAGTAGTAACAGAGGCAGAGTATCCAGAAGATATATTCTCGACACTGGCGCGTAGTGTGCCAGATAATACGACTGGTCATAGCGTTAGTAGTGTCAATAAAGCCAATGTCTATGATGCCAATAATAATACAAACAGTGATATCCATACAGTCGCTAATAGCACAGTTAATAACAACGTTTATAATCTGACGATATTTGAGGCCTTAGTATTACTGCATACGCCGCCGACTTATACCGACGCAGGACGACAATACCAGCTACTCACCCAGTTAAGTGCCCGTACTCATGCAGCATGCCAGCGTTTAATTATTGAAGAATTAACCGCCCATCAACTCAGCTTGTTATATCGTCGTCAGCAACTGCATCAGAATAAAGCGCCCAAATGTACTATCAACAGCCCGCTTGCCGATAAGCTATTTGCCGCATTGCCGTTTGATTTAACGGGTGCCCAGCAACGAGTCATGAAAGATATTACGGCTGATATGGCAACGTCCATCCCGATGTTGCGGTTGGTGCAGGGCGATGTTGGCGCGGGCAAGACTCTGGTCGCAGCGGGTGCGGCGGGTTATGCGCTTGATAGTGGCTGGCAAGTGGCGGTTATGGCACCCACAGAAATTTTAGCAGAGCAGCATTTGGTCAATTTCAAACAATGGTTTGAACCGTTAGGTATCGGTGTTGGCTGGCTTGCTGGGAAACAAACGGCGAAGCAGCGCCGCGAAGCATTGGAAGCAGTCGCAGAAAACACGGTGCAAGTGGTCGTCGGTACTCATGCACTGTTTCAAGAGCAGGTGCAGTTTGCCAAATTGGGCTTAGTTATTATCGATGAACAACATCGCTTTGGTGTTGAGCAGCGTATGGCACTGACCAATAAAGGTGTGGCGAATAGCACACCGCATCAGCTTATTATGACTGCCACCCCGATTCCGCGCACGCTCGCGATGAGCGTTTATGGTGATATGGATACCTCGATTATCGATGAATTGCCACCGGGGCGTACGCCAATTACTACGGTGACCATTGACCGTAATCGACGCGATGAAGTCATTGAGCGGATTGCGATTAATTGTGAAGCGGGTAGGCAAGCATACTGGGTTTGCTCGTTGGTCGAAGCGTCTAGTGTGCTGGATGCGCAAGCCGCTGAAGCCACTTATGAGGATTTAAATGAGCGCTTGAATATTCGCATTGGTCTTGTCCATGGCAAGATGAAATCCGTTGACAAACAAGCCATTATGCAGGCATTCAAAGCAGGTCAGCTCGACTTACTGATTGCCACAACAGTCATTGAAGTCGGCGTCGATGTCCCTAATGCGTCGTTAATGGTCATTGAAAATGCCGAACGATTAGGTCTATCGCAATTACATCAGCTGCGCGGGCGAGTCGGGCGTGGCTCAACCAAAAGCTATTGCGTACTGTTATACCAAAAGCCATTATCAGAAACAGGTACAGAGCGCTTAAATGTCCTGCGTGATAGCACTGATGGTTTTGTCATTGCCCAAAAAGATTTGGAACTGCGTGGTCCCGGTGAGTTATTGGGCAAACGTCAAACGGGTAACGTCGGTTATTATTTGGCTGATCTGATACGTGACGAGCAGCTGTTTGCCATTGCTCAGCGTTTAGCAAAACATTTAATTGCAGATCCTACGCGCAAGGCAGATGTCAGCCAACTGATTCACCGCTGGATGCCTGAAGCGAGTCGTTATACCAATGCCTAAGGGGTGTTCTCAATTCAATCGATTATCCTCTAAATGGGCTGAAAATGGCTAAATTAATAGCAAAAAAGAGGACAGCCAACGCTATCCTCTTCTGTTTTTTGACGTAAAGCCATCATCTGGAAAAAAAGCTATTTGGCTCTTTTCGACTTTTTCAATGACTTCTTAAGATCTTTGAGGTCTTTCTTTTTCTGCTTAATTTTTGCTTTGGTATCTTTAATTTCTTGTTTAAGCTTCTTTACGTCTGATTTATTAGCCATGATGGATTCCTTTATTAGTAGAGTTATCTTAATAATGACAAATTACCCCATAAATACAAGTCTAAACTGTAGGGCGTATGTATCATTAATTTTTACGAGTGATGGTTCCAACTATAATGGGCGCATCTTAATTCATTCAATATGACAATATATTTTTTCATTGGCGGAATAAGTTTTAAGAAAGGGGTTTTGTGTGAAGAAGACTTATGCAATGAACTGGAAATACGCTGTTTTTTGTCTTTACTTATCGTTCACTTTATAATCTTTGCTACTAATAATCTTTATTAAGTTCAATGTCTTACTACGTCTTGATTATTATATCTTGATTACTATCAACAATTGACTATGTAGATACTTAACATAATTGACCCAATGACGAGATAGTCTACAATGATAAAAGACTATTTTGATAAGCTCTGCCTGTATCATTTTGTTTCCCTTATACTTTTTACGGCGTTAGTACCGTGCTTATTTATAGAGACCGACTATGAGTGATTTTGAACACCCTAATAATAAGCAAGCACCGACTAGCGAGCAAGAAACCAACATTGAGCCACCTCAACCATCTGAGCTACCACCGTATCGCCAGTCTGATAATTTGTCTAAAAAAACCGCTTCAAAACTACCATTATGGTTGTTACCCGTATTGGCAGCCGTGCTTATCATTGGTGTGCTACTTGGAAAGTATTGGGACGGTAGTGATAAAGCCGCGACCGATGAATCACCAGCTTCTAGTCGTACTTCAAGTGATGGTGCCACTGCAAGCGCTACGAGCACTGAGCAGGCGGTATTATCAGTAGAAACGGTCAGCCCAAGCCAAGATGATATTGGTAACACACTCAGTGCTGATGGCACCATTGATGCCAAAGATACGGCGAATGTCAGTGCTAAAGTCAATGGCGTGGCTATCGAGAGTATAGTGGTTGAAGAAGGTGATCGCGTCAAAGCGGGTCAAGTATTGGCGATATTTGACACCGATGCTATGGAGCAGCAAGTCTTGCAAGCAGAGGCAGATGTTGCCGAAGCAGAAGCGACGCTTGCCAATGCCAGCGCTGATGCTGCCCGTGTATTGCCACTGCTTGATATTGATGCGATTAGCAAACAAGAAGCCGATCGCTATCGCACTGCAAAGCTTCAAGCACAGGCTGCGCTACAAGCCTCCAAAGCGCGTCTGAGCACTCAGCGCTTGAGTGTAGATAATGCAACAGTGGTCGCACCAGTCAGCGGTGTCATCAGCGAGAAAATGGCGGAGGTCGGTATGGTTGCTGGTGGCGAGCCATTATTTACTATCATTAAAGGTGGTATTTTGGAATGGCGTGCAGATATTGATCCCAAGCTTGTCGGTGAAGTCAGTGTCGGGACGCCAGTACGGGTGAGCTTACCAGATGGTGATACGGTAATGGGGAAAGTGAGCCGCATAGCACCAACGGCGGACAACAACCGGCAGATTACCATCTATGCGAGCTTGGCAGCCAATGCAAAAGTACGGGCAGGTATGTATCAAACGGGTGAGTTCCTGTTAGGCAGTGCCAGTACGCAAACGGTGCCCAATAGCGCTATCGTCAGCAACGATGGCTATGATTATGTGATGCTAGTAACCAGTGTGACCACTCAAGATGGTCAGACTATGGGTCGTATCAAGCAACAACGAGTGACATTGGGCGAGCGACTTGGCGAAAATGTGGCAGTGCTAGAGCCATTGCCTAGTGACAGTCAAATTGTCAAACAAGGCGGCAGCTTTTTAAATGATGGAGATTTGGTGCGTATCGTTGATGGTGTTAGCCAAACGAGTACAGCAGCGCAGGCACAACCATGAGTTTAAATGTTTCTGCTTACTCGATAAAAAATCCTTTAGTTGCCATTTTGCTATTTATACTACTGACGTTAGGCGGTATTTATGGCTTTATGAAAATGAAGGTGCAGCAGTTTCCTGATATTGACTTACCTGCAGTCGTGGTCACGGTGACTTTACCGGGTGCCGCGCCATCACAGCTCGAAAACGACATCGCAAAAAAGATAGAAAACAAGCTTACGAGTATTGAAGGTATCAAGCATATTCGCACCACGTTACAAACGGGTGCTGCCACCATGGTCACAGAGTTTGTGTTAGAAAAGGATATTCAAGAAGCGGTCGATGATGTGCGCTCGGCAGTAGGCGAGGTACGCGGCGATTTGCCTGCCGCTGCTAATGACCCTATTATTACTAAAGTTTCAACCGCAGGATTCCCCGTTGTCACTTATTCTGTGGCTTCTGAAAACATGAATGTGGAAGACTTGTCTTGGTTCGTCGATGATACAGTCACCAAGCGTCTTTCTGACATACCGGGTGTCAGTACGGTTAGCCGTATTGGTGGTTTGCAGCGTGAGATTACCGTCGCAGCTGACCCGATTACCTTGAGTGGTCTTAAGCTCTCTATCACACAACTATCCAATCAAATCACGGGTATTCAGCAGGACAGCTCTGGTGGTGAAGCAGAAGTGGGCAAAACCACCCAGACGATTCGTGTCCTTGGTGCGGTGGAGCGGGCAAGTGAGCTCAATGATTTACAAGTGGCAATCCCAGCAGGCGGCACACAAGCGCTTGGACGTATGGCACAAATCACAGATGGCGCGGCTGACCCAAGCTCTATTGCTAAGCTTGACGGGCAAACGGTGGTGGCATTTAACATCACCCGCTCGCGTGGTGCCAGTGAAGTCGAGGTCATGGAGCTGGTTGATGCAGAGCTTGCCAAGCTGTCAGCCGATGTAGGTAATATCACTATTGAAAAGGTCTATGATCGGGCAACGCCCATTGCTGAAGATTATCAAGCTTCTTTACGGATGCTGATCGAAGGTGGTCTGTTAGCAGTTGTCGTCGTATTCTTATTTTTGCGCAATATTCGGGCGACTATAGTTGCTGCTGTCGCCTTGCCATTATCAGTGATTCCCACCTTTTTAGGTATGTACTTATTTGGCTTTAGCCTCAATATTATATCTTTGTTGGCATTGTCGTTAGTGATCGGTGTATTGGTTGATGATGCGATCGTCGAGGTCGAAAATATCATACGGCATTTACGCATGGGCAAGACACCGTATGAAGCAGCGATGGAAGCGGCTGACGAGATTGGCTTGGCGGTAGTCGCGACCACCTTTACTTTGATTGCTGTGTTTTTACCCACCGCCTTTATGGGCGGTATCGTTGGACAGTTTTTCCGTCAGTTTGGCTGGACAGCTGCATTATCGATTTTTGCGTCTTTGATGGTCGCACGTCTTATCACACCGATGATGGCAGCGTATATATTGCGACCAGAGAAAAAACACGTTGAGAAACAAAGTGCGCTGATGGGTTGGTATCTCAAAATAGTGGCATGGACACTGCATCATCGCTGGCTGACGATGGGTGCAACTTTAGTGTTATTCGTGGCGTCACTGATGCTTGTCAAATTACTACCAACATCGTTTATTCCTGATAATGACATTGACCAAACTCGTGTGGCGATTGAGTTGACACCTGACGTTGCGCTGGAAGACACAGAGCGCGTTGCTGCGCTGGCAAGTGAGCGTATTTTAGCAATGCCTGAAGTCACCAATATTTTTACCTCAGTCGGTGAGGCTCAGGCTAGCATGGACTCAAACTCTAGTGGTGGCAAAGCCGAAAATATAGCAGGTCTAGACATCGTGCTAGCACCACGTGCAGAGCGCGGCTCTAAGCAAGAGATTGAACGTCAAATAAGTAGTTTGTTGGCAGAAGTGCCAGGTGCGCGCTTTACCGTCGGTTTGTCGAGTGGTGGAGAGAGTGGTTACAACTTCTCTATGACCAGTACCAATCCGCAATTGCTTGAACAAACCGCTCAGCAAATCATGTCAGAGATTCGAGGGCTGCCCAGTGCTGGCTCCGTGACCAGTGACCGCAGTTTACCGCGTCAAGAGTTAACGGTGACGCCAGACAGACTGGCGATGGCGGATAAAGGGGTGACCACGCAAGACATCGCTACGACGTTACGAGTGGCGACGGTGGGTGACTATGAGCAGCGTTTATCCAAGCTCAATTTGGATACGCGGCAGATTCCTATCGTCATTCGTCTACCAGATGTTGCCAAACAAAATGTCAGTCAATTAGAAGGTCTATATTTACCGAGCTCGTTACCAGCAGGACAGGGTGTACGTGTGGGTGAAGTCGCGTCATTAGACTTTGGCACTGGGCCGGCGCAGATTAGCAGGCTCGATCGGGAACGCGCCATCAGTATCACGGTGCAACCTGCGAGTGGCGAGCTTGGAGACTTGGTACAAGCGGTTAAATCAGTACCCGCCATGCAACAACTACCGCCTTCTATTACCATTATTGACCAAGGTCAAGCAGAAAACATGGCTGAGCTATTCAGCGGTTTTGTGATTGCGATGTCGGTCGGTGTGGTCTGTATTTTAGGCGTGCTTATTTTATTGTTTGGGCGTATATTGCAGCCTTTTACCATTTTGATGGCATTGCCTTTATCGATAGGCGGCGCTTTTGTGGGCTTGGTTATTACCAATAGCAGTCTTTCTATGCCATCGATGATCGGCTTTATTATGCTAATGGGTATTGCTACCAAAAATTCTATCTTATTGGTCGATTATGCACTGATTGCACAGCGTCGAGGTTTGGCGCGTTTTGAGGCTATTATCGATGCTTGCCGCAAGCGGGCGCGTCCTATTATTATGACCACCATTGCGATGGGCGCGGGGATGTTGCCCTTAGTCTTCGGTTGGGGTGATGCCGATCCAACCTTCCGTCGTCCGATGGCCGCTGCGGTATTGGGTGGTCTGGTGACTTCGACGTTATTAAGCCTTGTGGTGATTCCAGTGGTTTATACTTTGATGGATGATTTGTCAGGATGGTTTGCTAAATGGCTCGTACCTAGTGGCAAAGAGCAAACAACGACAAATGGTAAAGTATGATTTAACGGATTTATTTGATCATACCTATGACATAGCGTTAGCAGTGAGAATGCTATGTCTAAAATAGACAAGCCCATACTTATTGATTAAGTATGGGCTTGTTGTCATTATATAAGAGAGTAATTATAAGAGCACAATTACAAGAGCACAGTCACAAAGGATGTGATTGCTCTATCATTTATCCAGCAAAGGAGTGTTACTATGAATCAAATATCCCTCTCGACAGTCATACTGTCCTCTCGAAAGCCGCTACTAGCCTTAAGCATAAGCATGTTGGGTATCGCCAGCAGTCAGGCGAGGACTTACGATATCGACCCCACCCATACCAATGTACGCTTTGCTATTGACCATTTTAATACCTCTACCAACACAGGTGGCTTTTATAATATCACTGGGCAGCTAGATTATGATCCAGCGGCTAAGACCGGTAATATCTCGTTAGTAATTCCTCTGAATAGCCTAAATACAGGCAATACAGCATTTGATATCACACTAAAAAGCGCAGATTTTTTTGATATTGAGCAGTTTCCACTGGCGCAATTTGAGTCTACCAAATGGTATTTTACGACTGATGGTAGTGGCTCAAATGTCAGCAAGGTTGATGGTATGTTGACACTACATGGCAAGACTAATCCCATTACGCTGACGGCTACCAAGTTCAATTGCTACCTAAATCCAATATTAAAAAAACCAGTTTGCGGTGGGGATTTCACAACGACCATTGATCGAACGAAATGGGGCATCAGCAAATATACGCTATTGGGTATCACCGAAAAAGTTCAGCTGAACATTCAGATAGAAGCTGCAAAGCGCTAACACAATCAATAGAAAGCAATTTTCTATTTATACGTTTAACAAAAAGGCTGAGACTTAGAAAAGAAGTTTCGGCTTTTTTAATGAGAGAACCCTTAGATTCGTTAGTTTATCGAAATTTTCTTTATGCTTTCCTTAGCGTAGCTCATTTTTCTACATGCTTATTTTTTGCTCAATTATCCTATCGAGTAAGTCATAAAGTCTCTGCTATCCAATCTCATGTCATACCATAACCCATTAACATGAATTATATTCATCTTATATTTAAATAGTATCGTTTTTATTCATGTAATAGTTTAGGTATGATTCACCTCATACAAAAATTTGGTTTTATCTCAAATAATGAGAGTAGATTAGGGTAGCGGATTATCATGAGTAAAGAATTTAGTTGTGCAATTAAGCGCATTCGTTTTGATGAAAACTATCATCCTGCAAATAGCACGCGTCTGACGACGAACTTTGCGAATTTGGCGCGTGGCGAGCATCGTCAAGAGAACTTAAGCAAAACATTAAGAATGATCAATAATCGTTTTAATGCCTTGGCACATTGGGATAATCCCACCGCAGATCGTTATTCTGTTGAGGTTGATATTATTTCTGTCGACATGGATGTTGCAGGAAATGGCGATACTTTTCCTATCATCGAGATGCTGCAAACAACGATTGTGGATCATAAAGAAAACACCCGTATTGACGGTATGATTGGTAATAGTTTTTCATCTTATGTGCGCGATTATGACTTTAGCGTCGTCTTATTAGACCATTTCGATAAACATCCATCATCTGCGCCACCAGTAGATTTCGGTGACTTACATGGCAAACTGTTTCAGTATTTATTGAATTCAGAAGCTTACCAAGCTAATTTCACCAAGAAGCCTGTGATTTGCTTGAGTGTTTCCACCAGTAAAACCTATCAACGTACGACCAATCAGCACCCTGTATTGGGCGTTGAATACAAACAAGATGGCTGTTCTTTGAACAAAGGATCACTAACCGATGAGTACTTTTCCAAAATGGGCCTAACTGTTCGCTACTTTATGCCTACGGGTAGCGCCGCGCCATTAGCGTTTTATTTTGCGGGTGACTTGCTGAGCGATTATACCGATCTTGAGCTGATCAGTGCGATTAGTACCATGGAGACTTTTCAAAAAATCTACCGACCTGAGATTTATAATGCCAATTCGGCAGCGGGTCAAGTGTATCAACCGAGTTTGAAGTACCAAGATTACTCCCTAACGCAAATCGTCTATGATCGCGCAGAGCGTAGTCAGATGGCAGTGACACAAGGTAAGTTCACCGAAGAGCAGTTCATCAAGCCATACCAAACCATTCTCAATGAGTGGGCAGCAAGCTATGATGTGACAAGCAGCATTGCTCAAAAAGAAGCCGTTAAAAAAGCCGCGGCATAGCCAATATAAATGTAGCCGAAAAGTAGAATACAAATTAATAAGAAGATGAATCGTATGACAATATTATTACCGACACCAAAATTACTACCGACGTCTACCGCAGGCAGTTTACCGAAACCTTCTTGGCTTGCAGAACCTGAAAAAATCTGGTCACCATGGGCATTAGAAGGTGAGCAACTGCTTGAAGCCAAACAAGACGCGCTACGTTTGACATTGCAAGAACAAGTGCATGCAGGCATTTATATTGTCAGTGATGGCGAGCAAACTCGTCAGCATTTTGTGACCACCTTTATTGAACATCTGGATGGCGTCGATTTTGAGAAGCGCGAGACCGTGCGCATTCGTAATCGTTATGATGCCAGTGTGCCGTCAGTCGTGGGCGCGGTAAGCCGTCAAAAGCCAGTATTCGTTGAAGATGCTAAGTTTTTACGTGCGCAAACCGATCAGCCGATCAAATGGGCACTG
Source organism: Psychrobacter sp. TWP2-1-2 (assembly GCF_049896785.1). Lineage (NCBI taxonomy): Bacteria > Pseudomonadati > Pseudomonadota > Gammaproteobacteria > Moraxellales > Moraxellaceae > Psychrobacter > Psychrobacter sp. TWP2-1-2. Next base: position 25,509 of record NZ_JAFCVA010000009.1, read on the forward strand.
CCTGGTCCGATGACCATGATTGATACCTTGTATGATGGTCATTATAAAAGCCGTGAAAAATTGGCGTGGGAATTTGCTAAAATCTTAAATCAAGAAGCCAGAGAATTAGAAGCGGCTGGGGTGGATATTATCCAATTCGATGAGCCTGCATTTAATGTGTTCTTTGATGACGTCAACGACTGGGGTATCGCTACGTTAGAGCGTGCTATTGAAGGTTTAAAGTGTGAAACGGCGGTGCATATCTGCTACGGCTATGGCATCAAAGCCAATACCGATTGGAAAAAGACACTGGGTTCAGAGTGGCGTCAATATGAGCAAGCATTCCCTAAGTTGCAACAGTCGAATATTGATATTGTCTCTTTAGAGTGTCAAAACTCACATGTACCGATGGATTTGATAGAACTCATTCGCGGTAAAAAAGTGATGATTGGTGCCATTGATGTGGCAACCAATACCATTGAAACCCCTGAAGAAGTGGCCAATACACTACGTAAAGCCTTGCAATTCGTTGATGCGGATAAACTGTATCCTTCTACTAACTGCGGCATGGCACCGCTATCGCGCCAAGTGGCACGAGGTAAGCTGCAAGCGTTAAGTGCAGGCGCAGCAATCGTGCGTCAAGAACTGACCGCTTAGGGTTCATTGACTAAACTGATGCAAGATTTAGCTTTTATAGGTTGGGTTTTTAACCCCGTCTATACTAGCTTGTTTAAACTCATGAGTGACCTCAGTTATCAATGAACTTAAAGATTTAAAATTTAGGAGTTAAGTCATGATTGAAGCCACCGATTTTAGAGATGGTATGTCTTTGTTAACAACAGCGGTCAATGTCATTACCACAGAAGGTAGCGCTGGTACTCATGGATTTACCGCATCTGCGGTGTGTAGCGTCACCGATACACCGCCAACATTGCTGGTTTGCATGAATCAGACATCTCGCTCACATGCCCATTTTATTGAAAATAAAACGTTAAGTGTCAATGTTTTAGGCGCACAGCACGAATCAATATCTAACGCTTTTGCCTCCAAATTGAGTTCACAAGAGCGATTTGAATATGGCTCTTGGTCACAACTCAAAACAGGCGCTCCCGTTTTAGAAGATGCATTGGTCAGTTTTGATTGTGAGATTGAGGACATTCAGCAAGTGGGCACGCACAGTGTTTTCATGTGCCGAGTGGTCGCCATTAGACAAAGTGAGCAAGAGGAGAGTTTGGTGTATTTTAATCGTGCTTATTCTCGGGTTGGTCAAGTGGATCAAGCAGAAATCGCCTAAGTTGGCTTTTTAACTGATTGATTGTCACTGAACTAAAATAACCATCGTACTAACTCTACATAAGAAGTAAATATCTCGTGGAATTAATCGTTTTTTTAATCATAGGCGCGCTAGCAGGATTTGCTGCGGGGCTATTTGGTGTGGGCGGTGGCACAATTATCGTGCCATTATTATTCATCGTCTTTACGCAAATGGGTTACAGCCCTGACAATATCATGCATTTGGCATTGGGGACGTCACTGGCGACCATCATTGTCACCTCTATCAGCTCGCTCATGGCACACAATAAAAAAGGCGCAGTCATGTGGCCTGTCTTTAAAAATCTGGCACCAGGCTTAGCGATTGGTTGCTTTTTAGGGGCAGGGATTGCAGGGCAGATATCTGGGCTGTATCTTCAGCTCATTGTTGGCGTATTTTTGCTTTGGGTCGCCTACAAGATGTTTTTCGGTGGCAAAAAACAGGTTACTAATCCTGCTACCAATTCTAGTAGTACCGACGATGCTAATACACAACTGCCTTCGAAACCTAAGCAATTAGCAGCAGGTGGGGTTATCGGTATCGCTTCTGCCATTTTCGGTATTGGCGGCGGTAGCTTAACCGTGCCTTATCTCACGCGTTATGGTCTAGTCATGCAAAAAGCCGTTGGCACCTCAGCAGCTTGTGGTCTACCGATTGCTATTGCTGGAGCATTAGGTTTTATGTTTTTTGGGATGCAGCAACGAATTGATGTGCCTAATACCATTGGCTTTGTACACATTTATGCCTTTTTAGGGATCAGCATCATGAGCTTTTTCACCGCCAAGCTAGGCGCGAAAGTTGCTCATATACTATCACCGCAATTATTGAAAAAATGCTTTGCGTTGTTATTAACGGTTGTAGGGTGTTACTTTCTGTATAAGGGATTGGTTTAAGTCTTTATATTGGCGCGTTTAAACTGCAACATTTAGATCGTTCAAAAGTTTATTTTGAGTGGTTCTCTTATATCAGTCTGCTTTAAGTGGTCTATTAATGGGTCTAAATGGTGAAGTAACTGGTTCTGTTGGGGTATACTCTTTTGTTTTTCAAAATGGCCTTTGGAAAAAGAAAATCATTTGTCCTAGAGTCTGACAACACGTTAGATGTGAGTAGCACAAGTGCTGGTAGGTTGTTCAAAGAAGGTTTGCTAACCTCCCTTTCTAACCCAAAACCTATCTTATTTTTTATGGCTGTATTTCCGCAATTTATCGATACTGAGCAAACCTATCTTTCTCAATTTCTGATTTTAGCTTCAGCTTTTTGCCTCTTGGTCTTACTAATCCATTTTTGCTACGCAGAAGCATTTGCTTTAGCCAGTCGGTATCTATGGAAAGCTCAAGATAACCTATAGTTAATTACAAAAATAGGCGGTGCAGCATTAATGCTCATTGCCGTTCTATTGTTTGTAAGTGTAGTACTCACTCTCTAAAAGCATCCTATGGTTAATACGAGATTGTCATAAAATTTTTTTAAATATAATAATCAGCCATAACTTCCTAGGCCAACTACATGACTCCTATATACACTGCATTGGCTGTACTGGTTACTTTTATTTGGGGTGTGAACTTTACTTTTATTGCATGGGGGCTTGAAAGCTTTCCACCGCTAATGCTCACCGCCCTGCGTTTTTTCTTTACCGCTGTGCCACTGGTTTTCTTTCTGAAGCCGCCCAAATTTAACCGTACATTACTTATCTATGCTATCGGTACGTTTGTCATGCAGTATGCTTTTGTATTCACTGCCATGCACTTAGGGGCATCAGCAGGATTGACGGCACTATTGCTACAAATTCAAATTTTTATTACCGTATTGTTGGCGTATTTTATACTGGGTGAGGCAGTGAGTCGCATGCAAATCATCGGTATGCTGGTCGGTGTGCTAGGGCTTAGCGTCATCGCGTTGAACCTTGGTGGTGATATGCCTCTGGCTGGGTTTGTCTGTATCTTGATTGCGGCCATAGGCTGGAGTTTTGGTAACATTGCTTCAAAACAGGCGTCAACACAAGCGACGCAGCAAGGATCAGACGGGGCTATTATTCCGTCTAATACTGAAAGGAATAAGGCATCCGCGTTGTCTGCTCTCGCTCTCGTGGTTTGGGGTGGTCTGATCGCTTGCGTGATTTTAACTCTATCTTCTCTCATATTTGAGACCGAGGCATGGCAGCTGGCGACGTTTAACGAGGCATCGCTTAAGTCTTGGTTATCACTTGGGTTTATCGTGTATGTCTCAACGCTGATAGGCTTTGGACTGTGGGCGCATCTGCTTAGTCAAAATACGGCTTCTAAGGTTATGCCGTTTGCTCTATTGGTGCCAGTATTCGGTATGACAACCTCAGTGCTGCTTACAGGAGAGGTCGTGACATGGTGGAAGATGCTGGCAATGATATTGATATTGTCGGGGTTGGTGCTAGCGAATATAAAAATGAAACTGGGAAGAAAGCGCCAGCCAATATGATGTTAGCTGTTCTTATTCCTATAACAGCGCTTACGGTAAATAAAAATAAAAATCCAAAAGCTCATAGCCGAAAGTTCAAGTCCTCACTAGGATACCGAACCTTCGTATCTAGCATCAGTATGTCGACTTCTTTGATATGACTATCTAAGATAAAACCTACACTGTTTAATCTTTAGCGCTGTCTACCCAAGAAAACTCTTCTAAGATACGCATCCATTGGTCGTCTAATTTAGCTTTTAGCAATAACGGCTCACCAGTGACAGGATGGCTGAGCGCTAAAGTCTGAGCATGCAGCAGCATGCGCGTACAATCATAGCGAGTACGAAAAAATCGTGTATGCCGTATATCACCGTGGCTGGTATCACCCACGATATGATGGAATACATGTCGCATGTGCCGACGCAGCTGATGCTTACGCCCAGTCTCGGGTGTCAAGCGCACAAGACTATAGCGGCTCGTGTCATGCTTTTTTGATACGGCAAATGGTAGCTCGATTTGTGCCAAACTTTGCCAATGGGTCACCGCCTCTTGAGCGGGTTTGTCCAAATCAGTAAACTTATCGGCGATGGCATCGGGTTGAAAGCTCAACGCATAATCAACGGTGCCTTGTTCTGACATATAGCCGCGCACCACGGCTAAATACTGCTTGGTAACTTTGTGTTCAGTAAAAGCCTCGCCAAGGCTGCGCGCCACGGCTGAGCTCTTGGCAAACAATAATACGCCCGATGTGGGCTTGTCTAACCTATGCACCGGAAATACATGACAACCTACCGCATCACGGGTGAGCTGCATGGCAAAGCGCGTCTCGCCTTTATCCAGCCAACTGCGATGCACCAATAGACCAGCCTCTTTATTAATTGCCACCAGAAATTCATCTTCATAGATTATTTCTATTTGATTAGTGATTTGATTGGCGGTGCCGCTTTCGATATCCATGTTCTCATTGTCCATACTGTAGATACAGTAATTATATAAGTGATTGAATTATATAGATTACTGATATTTTTCTATTTCGTTATTCACAAAAAAATCCTTCGCTATCTTATTCGTACCAGATAGCGAAGGACTCGGTGTAAAAAGCAGCTGATTAATAATAATATTGTTAAAATCAAATACTTATATTACTCAACAGTCACTGATTTTGCGAGGTTACGTGGCTGATCGACGTCTGTGCCGCGCATTACGGCGACATGATATGACAATAGCTGTACGGGTACGCTATAGACGATAGGGGCAAGCGTTTCACAAACATCGGGCACATAGACCACATGTAATCTGTCTTCTGCGACCATTTGACTAGATTCACTGGCAAAAACGAACAGCTCACCATGACGCGCGTGTACTTCTTGCATGTTGGCTTTTAGCTTATCAAACATGCTGTCTTTTGGCGCTAGTACGACGATGGGCATGTCTTTATCGACCAATGCCAATGGACCGTGTTTCAGCTCGCCTGCTGCATAGCCTTCAGCGTGGATATAAGAGATTTCTTTCAGCTTTAACGCGCCTTCTAGCGCTATTGGAAACTGTAGACCTCGACCTAAGAACAAGCAGCTCTTTTTATACTCAAAATGCTCACTCATGGCTTTGATAGGCGCATCGAGGTTTAAGCTGGCATGTAGTTGACCACGTAGCTCTTGTAATTGACCAAGCAAGGTACTCAGGTTTTCGCCAGTCATGCGCTCCTGAACGACACCCACTTTTAAGACCAATAGCATTAAAGCGGCGAGCTGAGTGGTGAATGCTTTGGTAGAAGCAACACCAATCTCGGGACCAGCAAGCGTTGGTAAAAAGATATCCGTCTCACGTACCAAAGATGATGTTGGTACATTACATAAGGCTAAGCTAACTAGACCTACTGGCGTGTGCTTTTGAATATCACGTAGCGCCGATAACGTGTCTGCCGTTTCGCCAGATTGAGAAATACAAATGACAAGCGTGTTGTCGATGACAACAGGATTGCGATAGCGAAATTCGCTAGCGACTTCCACGGAACAAGGCACACGAATAAGGCTCTCAAACCAATATTTTGCGACCAAGCCTGAGTGATAACTGGTACCACAAGCGATGACTTGGACATGCTTAATGCCTTTTAATTGCGCTTCATGACGCTGTAAAAAATCATCGCGCAGCTTAGACGGCTCATCGCTATCTACAGCCATCTCAACAGTACGGGCGACCGCGTCTGGCTGCTCATAGATTTCTTTGAGCATATAATGCTTAAACTCACCTTTATCCGCATTGTGCTGTGCCGCATCAATTTCATGTATCTGACGTTTTACTTCGACACCATCGGCATAAACCTGAATGCTACTGCGCGTCAATTTGGCGATATCACCTTCTTCTAGGTACATAAAGCGATTGGTGACCGGTAGTAGGGCTAATTGATCAGAAGCAATAAAATTCTCACCGATACCCACACCAATCACTAGTGGAGAGCCTAAACGAACAGTAATCAGCTCTTCTGGGCAGTCGATATGTAGAATACCAAGGGCAAATGCGCCATGTAATAACGGAATAACCGCACGAACCGCTTCTAGTAAATCAGGCGTTGTTTTGTAGATATCATTGATTAGATGAGCAACGACTTCGGTATCGGTCTGCGACGTAAATACGTAACCTTTAGCAATCAATTCTTCTTTTAACTCGGCATAGTTTTCAACGATACCATTATGTACTACAGCAATCTTGCCCGATACATGCGGATGGGCATTACGCTGTGCCGGCTCGCCATGGGTTGCCCAACGTGTATGCGCAATACCAATATGACCATCGAAAAATTCAGGATTAACTGCCACAGCATCGACCAATGCTTGCACTTTACCCACTTGGCGCTCGCGATGGAGTTCGCCATCACGAATGACGGTCAGACCGGCAGAATCATAACCACGGTATTCTAGACGCTTAAGACCCTCAAGTAAGATATTAGCGATATTACGCTCAGCGACTGCTCCAACGATTCCACACATAACTATTCCTTAAATTCGATGTTTCATGTTTTGATTTTTAAAGGCTTCAATGTTTCAATGCTTAACCGCTCAAATACTTTGAGAGGCGATAATGTTCAGTCAATAAATAATAGAAGTTCATACTGGCAGAGCTTTTATACTAACAATTTTGACGTTATAAATATAAGGAAGCAGCATCACAAAAATTGTCATGCTGCTTAGTATTACTTCAATAGACATTAGTCAAAATGCTTGTGATTGACCATTGCTATTCTGACTTTTTGGTCGGACGCTGAAAGTCGTTTTTCTGAGTTTGTCGTGCCCGTCCAAAGGCTAATGCTTTACTGTCGACGTCTTTAGTAATCACTGAACCTGCGGCAACCGTAGCGGTATCACCAATAGTCACAGGTGCCACTAAACTTGAATTCGAGCCAATGAAGGCATTGTCTTCGATAATGGTTTGTGATTTATTGACACCATCATAATTACAAGTAATGACGCCTGCGCCGACATTAACATCTGTACCAATGGTCGTATCACCGATATAACTCAAGTGATTAACCTTGCTGCCATGACCGACCGTTGATTTTTTAATCTCGACGAAATTACCAATTTTACTATTATCAGACAGTACGGTTTCAGGACGCAAATGGGCGAAAGGACCGACATCAACACCTGCCCCAATCTCAGCGCGATCAATCACGCAATAAGGTTTTATGTGGCAGGCATTACCAATGTGGGCGTTTTTGATGACACAGCCCGCTTCAATATAAACATTGTCACCTAAGACACAATCACCCTCGAATACCACACCCACATCGACAAACACATCTTGACCCGCAGTTAAGGTGCCGCGAATATCAACGCGACTTGGATCAGCAAACTGCACGCCCGCTTCTTGCAAGTCGGCAACCAGTTTGCCTTGCCAAGTGCGCTCTAAGCTAGCGAGCTGTTGGCGGTTATTGACGCCTTCAATCTCAAAGGTATGCTCAGGCTCAATCGCGACAATATTAATGCCTTCAGCGACTGCCATTTTGACAATATCCGTCAGATAGTATTCTTGCTGCGCATTGTCATTAGACAGCTTTGGCAGGTATTTATGTAATAACGCATTATCGACGCAGTAAATACCGCTATTAATCTCTTGGATTTTCTGCTCATCGGCGCTCGCATCTTTTTGCTCGACGATGGCTTCGATGTTGCCGTCTTTGTCACGTTTGATACGACCGAGACCAAAAGGATTATCTACGGTCAATGTCAACATCGACATGCCCTCGGTGTTAGCCACTTGTAGCGTTGCTAATGTCTGGCAGCTGACTAATGGCACATCACCATAGAGAATCAGGCTTTGCCCTTCTTTGGGTAATTCCGACAGGGTCACTTTTACCGCATGTCCAGTACCTAATTGCTCAGTCTGAGCAACCCAAGTAATAGGCAGATGCGCATATTGAGCATTGATATCTGCTTGGACTTGCTCGCCACCAAAACCATGAACAATAATAGTGTCGTCAACCGTTAATTGATGACAAGTATCAAGGACATGACCCAATAACGACTTACCAGCCAATGTCTGTAGCACTTTTGGCTTAGCCGACTGCATACGCGTGCCTTTGCCTGCAGCGAGGATAATTACCGAAAGAGGAGATGTCATAATAGCCTACAAATGTAACAAAATATAGGGTTGGATTATAGCGTAAATAGCTATTTAACCAAAACGCTATGTCGTGACATCTTTGTAACTTACGTTGCTTGTCATGGGCTTACCATTTACTGGTGGCTTGCTGATAAATTGGCTATCGTCACAAACGCATTACTAAAAAAGTGGGAGAGTCAAAAAATGATGGACTATAAACGACAATCGGTTATGAAAGACCGTCGCTTATATAAAGCGAGGCTAATTTAACAGCTAAAGGATGGTGGTATAAATAATGATCCAGACGGCTGCTGCCATGACCCCTGCGATGATGTCATCAAGCATGATACCTAGGCCGCCCGCGACTTTTTTATCTGCCCAGCCAATCGGTGGTGGCTTAATAATGTCAAAAAAGCGGAACAATATAAAGGCGATAATAATGACAACAATAGAAGAGATTTGAGCGATATTTTGCCAAAAATTACCGTCAGCGATACCCATATAAGATAGCGGCAGTAGGGTAAGCCACATGCCTGCCCATTCATCCCAGACGATATGCGGGTTATCATGACCACCCATTAGCTCTGAGGTACGACCGCATATCCAACTACCAATCACACAAGAGAGAATGGTAATAATCAAAAATGGCACGAATCCTAAGCTTAGCAATGGTATCGCGATGATTAAGCCACCAACCGTGCCCCAAGTACCGGGTGCACGGCGAGGCAGACCACTACCCAAACCCAACCCAAGCCAATAAACTATGCGGTCAAGCATATTGGCATCGGCGGGTAGAGGCGGGCAGTCATTGGCTTTACGGATATCAGGCTTAGATAGGTTGTGATCAATCATGGGTTAACCTGCAAAATGTTGGTAACCCGTCAGATTGGGCCAAGTAGTAAAGGGGGCGGGATGGGCAGGTGTGATTGGCTGTCCTTGATAAAAAAGCTCTGGTCGTAAATTTTTGATAGCATCTGGCTCATTTACGGCTATGACTTCGCCGATATAGGTAACAGGCGTGTTGCTACTGTCATTGACAGGTGGTTCAATATGAGCAGGCAAAGTAAAAGCCAATTCATAATCATCACCGCCAGCCAGCTGGCACAACAAGCGCTCAGTTAACTCAGCGTTTACCAATGCTTTACTAGTAGGTAGCTGATCAAGATGAATGCGCATACTAACGCTGCTTTGTTGGCAGATATGTCCAATATCTTGATACAGACCATCAGAGATATCTATCATTGCCGTCGCACCAATTTTTGCCAATGCTGAACCCAGTGCAATACGTGGCGTTGGCATATGTAGACGATGCGCAAGCTCAATACCGATAGCATTGTCAGGATTTTGTAGCGCATAAGCGGCATCGCCAAGCGTGCCTGAGACATAAAGTTTGTCGCCAACTTGCGCGCCTGAACGGTAGACGGCTGGCGTCTCTTTGGTGAGTAACCCTTGCGCGCTGACACTAAGCACTAAATTGTCGCTGCGCGTGGTATCACCACCAATCAGCGTCACCCCAAATAGCTGGCAAGCATGAAATAAGCCTTTAGCAAATTCACTTAACCAGCGCTCATTTGCCAAGCGCTGAGGTAAGGCTAACGCCAGTAGAATACTATGCGGAGTTGCACCCATAGCCGCAATATCTGAGACGTTCACTGCCACGGCTTTATAACCGATGGTAAATGCCAGATTATTTACTTGCTCCCAGTCAGCGCTAAAATGTCGACCTTGAACCAGCGTATCAATACAGCTGACCAAGCGCGCGCCTGCAGGCAAGCTCATCACCGCGGCATCATCACCAATGCCTTTTTCGATAATGCCTTTGTCAACACTGCTAGACAATGACTGCGCAGCTTGCATTTGGGAGAATATACGCTCAATCAGCTCAAACTCATTCATGATTAGTCTTTGCTGTCTGCATCAGTGCGGTCTGTTTCAATCGCTTTTTTGCTCGCTTTAAAGTCACTAATATTGGCAGTAGCTTTACTAGCACTATTGCGTTTGACGGTAGCATTATTGGCGCTAATACGAGGCTTGTTTGAGGCAGTTGATTTTTCTTCAATGGCAGCTGTATCAGCACTACCTTCTATATCAGCGTTATCGTCAGCATTGCTATCCGCTTTTATTACAGGTTTAGCAGCCGCTTTTTGTGAGGTGCGTAAATTGGCTTTGCTATCTGCTTCTACTTCAATAGCACGTAGCTCTACCGCCATTTTATCAAGGACGGCATTAATCAATTTATGCGCATCAGTAGCGCCAAAGTGATTATTCAGCTTCATCGCTTCATCAAGTACCACTTTATAAGGAATCTCTAAGCGGTTTTGTAGCTCGTAAGCACCAATCAAAAGAATAGCGTGTTCAACGGTGTCCAATTTATCGATTTCACGGTCAAGATGCTGAGAGATAAGGACATCTAGCGCCTCGATCTGCTCTGGGATATCGCGCATCATTTCATGATAGTAGCCAATATGTACAGTATGCATGGCATTGGTCGCGCGTGTACGAGCAGCAATATCGTGCGGGGCATTGGCTTTCCAACCAAGCTTGCCATCGATATCAAAACGGCGGTCAGTAACCAGCCATTCATATAGACCTTGCATAGCAAAGCGGCGTGCCTTACGAATAGCAGTGTGACTGGTCTTATAAGAAGACTCACTCATATCAAAGGTTTGATCGCCCGCACTGCTGCTCGCGATGCGCGTGGCTTCAGCTTGTTGGTCATTAACTTGTGCGGTTTGTGCAGCGCTAATAGCGCGCTTGAGTTGGTCAGTCATAAGGGGTCTATACCTAGTTTTTGAGATAATAAGTTTAAAAATAAAATGTTAAATAGTGGTCGACTCGCAAATGTTGCTAGTCAGTCTTGGAGATGGATGTTCGATAATCATTTAAAATATTAATGCTAATGCTATTGTAAAGTGCTGAGGGCTATCGTTGTAACCATAGCCCCATTTCAAACAATAAATAATAATTTTATACTCACAAATGCGGCTAACAGTGAATGCAATTAAGCGTCTTCGCTGCCATCATCAATGTCTAACTGTGATAACACAGCAAGCATTTCTAGTACAACCATCGCTGCTTCTGAACCTTTATTACCCGCTTTAGTACCAGCACGCTCAATCGCTTGCTCGATGCTGTCAGTAGTCAATACGCCGTTTGCTACTGGAATATTATAGTCAATGGCAACACTGCTTAAACCTTTAGCAGATTCGCTTGCGACAAAGTCAAAATGCGGCGTGCTACCACGGATAATCGCACCCAAAGCAACGATAGCGTCAAAGCGATCAGACTCAGCAGCGCGCTGTGCAATCAATGGCAACTCAAATGCACCCGGGACACGAATCACAGTGATGTTACTGCCCAATACGCCATGACGAAGCAATGCATCAATCGCGCCATCAACCAACGACTCAACGACAAAACCGTTAAAACGACCTACGACGATACCGATACGCACGTCTTCGTTTTGATGTAAGTTACCATCGATATGGGTCACGTCATTGCGTTGCTGTTGTAAATTTGACATAAAAAATCCTTTGCCGAATAGGCTATTAATAGAAGTATAAGAATATAAGTATTAGGAATCTAAATATATTGCTAGGTTCAAGTAGTTTATTCAATAGGTTAATTATCCATTAAATAAACAGTTAAATGAACGAAAATCAAATGATAATAAGCAGTTAGCGCTATGATAACATTTTTTGCTGTTAGATTTGTATTTTACCAATGTCTTACAAACGCATTTGTATCCCTTGCGCTGCCATATATTCTTTGGCTTCTTGAACAGTATACTCACCAAAGTGAAAAATACTGGCAGCAAGAACGGCATCGACGCCGCCTTCTAATACCCCTTCGGCTAAATGTTGTAAATTACCGACGCCACCTGAAGCGATCACAGGTACATTCACACGACTGGTAATTTGCTTCATGAGTGCCAAATCATAGCCTTTTTTGGTACCATCACCATCCATCGAGGTCACCAATAACTCACCAGCACCAAGCTCAGCCATTTTGCTTGCCCAAGCGAGCGCATCAATACCCGTTGGCTTACGACCACCGTGAGTAAATATTTCCCAACGCGGCATGATGATGCCATCAACCTCAATATTAGCGACGCGCTTGGCATCGATAGCAACCACAATACATTGATTACCAAATTTTTGCGCCGCTTCACCAACGAACTCAGGAGTAAATACCGCTGCTGAGTTAATCGCCACTTTATCGGCGCCCGCATTGAGCAAATTACGAATATCGGCAATCTTACGCACACCGCCGCCGACGGTTAACGGCACAAATACCGTTTCTGCCATGCGCTCAACCGTATGATACGTCGTATCACGCTCGTCATTGGTTGCCGTAATGTCCAAAAAAGTAATCTCATCAGCGCCTTGTTCATTGTAGCGTTTTGCTACTTCGACAGGATCGCCTGCGTCTTTAATATCGACAAATTGTACGCCTTTGACCACACGGCCATTATCAACGTCCAAACAAGGAATGATACGCTTTGCTAACATAGGGACTTTCGCCTTATAATCAATTCATTCTATAAGCGCTAGTCTAGCAAAATCACCGCCATCTCAGGCAGGTTTTCGCAAGATTAATGTGCTTTTAAGCAAAGTTTATCTATAAGCGGTGCAATCGTTGCCATCACCGTCGATATTTATCCTATCTACCTTTTTTTAATTGCCATAAGTGAGATGTCATGTCCGTCTATACCCAGTTAACCGATGACCAGTTTGCCGCTTTTTGCCAACGTTTTGGCGTGTCATTTGCACGTGCCATTCCGATTACCCAAGGTATCAAAAACTCTAACTGGTTTATTCAGACGACTGACGATGTGGATGGCGCACACTCTTATGTATTTACGCTATTTGAAGAGCGTCCACCAGAAGACATCGAAAAAATGGCGGTTATCCTTAATCAATTGGATGGTAACTTACCGGTCGCTGCGCCGTTATCATTGCTTGATTTAGGCGCTGATAGCGCAGAAAAATGCTATGTCATACGCTATGACAATAAAGCGATTACCTTAGTGCCATGTCTAGCAGGCTCGCATCCACAGCAGACGACGCAAGCGATGTGTCATGAAATTGGGGCCGCTTTAGCGATGCTGCATGAGACATTGCAAGCACTACAACCTGCGGAAGAATATGGCGTGCCTTTATACCCATGGAGCGAGGTGCGCGATCGTGAAAGGCAGTTTATGCCAGCTGACGAAGCCAAATTGATGAGTGATATTTGGCAGTCTTATACGGATTTGCCGCTTGCCACTTTGCCAAAAGGCTTATGTCATTTAGACATGTTTGCCGATAACACGCTATGGAACTTATCGTTAAATAATAGCCAAAAAAGTGAAGCGCGTCTGACTGGGTTGTTAGACTTTACTGAAGTTAGCGTCGAGCACTATGTGATGGATATTGCCATTACGATTAATGACTTTTGTACCACGTGGGGTATGGCTGAACAAGGCGAGTCGGTGAATTTTGACCGCAGTAAAATGGCGGCTTTCTTACAAGGCTATGAGTCGAAACGCATGCTCGGTGAAGATGAAAAACGCGCCTTACCAGTGATGCTCGCAAAAGCGGCTGTGATTTTTTGGCTATTACGTCTCAATGTTATTCACTATAACCGTACCGAAGGACGTACGGGCGATAATATCATGGTCAAAAATCCTGACCTGATGAAACGCCTTGCCGCTTATCATTGGTCACATGTTGAAAAGGCGCAAAATACAGTTTTTATATTGTTAGCTAATCAATCCGCGGCGCAAAAAAACACTCAGCTAATCGGTGTTTTTAGCAGTATCACCCAAGCTGAGCAAGCACGTGATAAATTAAGTAATAGCAGTGAGTTCGTAATCAAAGAATATACGATCGACCAATTAGCATAGATTGTTATTGTTCGACCATTCCTGTATCAAAACCATAAAGGCGGATCCCATGACCGATCAAGTTGATAACTGGCACAAACTGGCACGCTACGATACCAATATGCAAGGCGAGCTGCATGCCAATCTGCTGCGTAATAACGGTATTACGGTGTCTCTGCAACCGCTGAGCGCAATGCCCGGTATGAATTCTGGGATTGTGCTGTGGATACAGGATACTGATTTGGCGCATGCGCAACGTATCTTGGCGAATATTGACACCGATGGGGCAACGCCTTATGAGATGTTTGATGAAGTGTCAGAAACTGATCCAAATTCTACTTTAAATTCTGCAAAAGACGACAACAACGGCGGTGAAGTATAAATGTGTCAACTCTTAGGAATGAACTGTAATACCCCAACCGATATTGGTTTTAGCTTTGCAGGGTTTCGCCGTCGCGGCGGCATGACAGACAGTCATGAAGATGGCTTTGGAATTGCGTTTTTCGAGCGTAGTGAATGCGATTCGGGTAATGCCTCGACCGGACTGCGCTTGTTTCATGACAATCATCCGAGCCATTTATCGCCCGTTGCTGATTTGGTCAATAACTATCCAATTAAAGCGATGAATGTTATCGCACATATTCGTAAAGCAACCCAAGGTCAGAATTGTTTGGCGAATACCCATCCTTTTGTCCGTGAAGTCTGGGGCGAGCAGTGGGTATTTGCGCATAATGGACAGATGAATAGCGAATTTATTAAACGCTGCCAGCGCCTGCAAGAAAATGGTAATGCCTCACATTGTCAGCCAGTCGGTTCAACCGATTCTGAGATTGCTTTTTGCTACCTTGTTAATCGTTTAAAAAGTAGCTTTAAAACTCGCCCTGATGACCAAACGCTGTTTAACTTTTTGACCACTCAATGTCGTTATTTATCCGCCAATGGGTTGTTTAATTGCTTGATATCAAATGGTAGCTGGCAATTGGCTTATGCGGGGAGTTTATTGTTTTATCTCACGCGTCAAGCGCCGTTTGGCGAAGCAAAATTGGCAGATGATGATTTGGCCATTAACTTTGGCGATGTGACGACAGATACGGATAAAGTTACTATCTTAGTCACTGTTCCGCTCACTGAAAATGAGAAATGGCAGCAGTTGGCCGTCAATGAGTGCTTAATATTCCAAGATGGTGATGTTATTTATAAAGACAGCCCAAGCCAGCGAAAATTTTTGACGATTGATGAAGGCATTGCGGTGGCACGAGCGGTTGGGGCGAGTGTTTAGGGGGTGATATGAACCATGATGAGCTTTTAGAGTTACTCGATACTCTTATTGAATGTTGGGAAAATGAAGTTGTCGAATTTAAGCGCGGTAAAAGAGAGTTCTCTTTATCTGATATCGGGAAGTATTTCTCAGCTATATCTAACGAAGCCAATTTGCGAGGGCAAAGTTTTGGCTGGCTAGTATTTGGTATTGATGATAAAACCCGACAAGTTATTGGCACAGACTACAAAGCTAAGAGTTCTGAACGTATACAATCAGTGAGTCAGCAGATTTCTCAAGATACGCAACCAACAATTACATTTAGAAATATTTTTGAATTGCAACATCCTAAAGGGGGTGTTGTTTTGTTTCAAATTCCAGCAGCACCTAAAGGTTCGCCAATATCTTACAACGGGCATTACTACGCTAGAGCTGGTGAAAGCTTAGTAGCACTAGGATTGGATAAGTTAAATGAGATTAATCAACAAGAAAAATGGATAGATTGGTCAGCACAAATAGTATCAGAAGCGACTATAAATGACCTAGATCCCGATGCATTAAATAAAGCAAAGCAAGGTTTTGCTAGAAAAATGGGTCAAAGGCTTGAAAATGAAACAGTGCTTGAGCTAGACGATTTAGATTTTCTAAACAAAGCTAGATTAACTGAAAATGGCAAAATTACTAGATCTACACTTTTACTTCTTGGAAAACCAGAGTCAGCTAGATTTCTTTCACCGCACCCTGCGGCTATGGTATGGAGCTTAGAAGTGGAAGAAAGAGCTTACGAACACTTCTATCCACCTTTTTTATTAACATCAACACAGCTATACCAGAAGATACGTAACTTCCAAATAAGAATTTTACCTGATGATGAGCTCATTCCTGTTGAAATCGATAAATATAATCAACGTGTCGTTTTAGAAGCTTTGCATAACTGTATAGCCCATCAGGACTATACTAAAAACTCTAGAATTATCGTGTCTGAAAAAATAGATCGTTTAATCTTTGAAAGTGAAGGAAGCTTTTTCGAAGGCAAACCTGTGGATTATGTAACAGAAGAGAGAAGACCAAAAAAGTATCGTAATTATAAGCTTGCGCAAGCTATGGTTCAGCTCAATATGATTGACACGATGGGTTATGGAATCCATGAAATGTACGAAAAACAAGCGAAGCGCTATCTGCCGTTACCTGATTACGATTTGACTATGCCACAGGCTGTTAAGTTAATTATATATGGTGATGTTGTAGACCCTGCATATAGCAAGTTATTAATTAAAAACACAGATTTATCAATAATGGAAATTATAGCTTTAGATAGAGTTCAAAAAGGTCAGAATATTTCTAAGGGTATGGCTAGAGAGTTACAACGTAAGAACCTTATCGAGGGACGAAGACCGAACTACTATGTATCATCATCAGTAGCAGAAGCCACTAACAAAAAAGCTAAATATATACGTAATAGAATTCAAGATGATACTTTTTATATGCAACTTATTTTAGACTATATAGACAAATATGAATGTGCTACAAGGCCTGATATCGACAGTTTGCTAATACCAACACTTAGTGAAGTTCTTGATGAAAAACAGAAAATCACTAAAATAGGTCATTTATTAACTAAACTTAGAAAAATAGAAAAAATAGAAAACGTTGGAGCAGGCAGGAATTCTAAGTGGGTTATGAAGTGAGAGAAGCATTTTAATTGAGAGAGCTTTGAGAGAGAAAAAGCCTATTTGAGAGAGAGAGAGAAATGCTATTTTTTTTAAAGCATTGATATATATAGCTTTCAAGAAACCAGTGATTATAAGTAAGCTAATGATTTGAGAGAGAAACATCAAAAAATGAGAGAGAAACTACCCCAAATAACTGCCACAACACCGCTTAAACTTCTCACCCGACCCGCAAATACACGGCTGCTTTTGCGTCACAGACATTGAAACAGTCGGATCCAAAAAATACCAGCGTACATCATTATTGATTTTGTCTGTCACCTTCACAAAGGCAGACAATTCATGATGCGCCTGCACTTTCTCTTCTAAAGTACTTGCATTATTAGTTGGTTTGAAATAAGCCTTAAACTCAACTTGCGCATGGCGTTTGCCTAGCTTTGGCGTGTAAGCTACGATTTCTAATCCTGCCCAATTCGTCTCTTTTGCCCACGATTCAATCGCCTCTATATCTAGCAAGTCTTGCTGCGCGGGTAGAGTAGTCTTGACGATATATTCCGGAATAACCAAGACAAAGGCACTATAACGCGACCGCATGAGACGTTCGGCTGTCTCCGCTTTTATACCCTCTGCTTTGCCAACCTCACCATTATAAATAGCATCATTATAAACAGCCTCATGATAAGGCTGACAGCAATCTTTATACAGTAGTGGTGAGCTGATAGCGCTTGATGATGGATGAATTTGGCAAGGGCAAACGTGTAGATTAGGTTGCATGTTTTATTCTCATTTTCGCTTGGGTTTTACTGCTTTACCGTATCTTTATCGCAGCATGCTTTTTATTAGTTCTGGCAATATGCCAACTTTTAGCTGTGCCCATGGTGCTGGGTCGCGCAGCTGCTGCCAAAACGCATCAAACGGCGGGGCAAAATAGACCAACATGGCGAGCAGTGTATATAGCAATAAATACCACCACTTATCTTTAGGCTGATAAAACTTCATCGCTGTACCTGATGAGCGCTTCATTTTCATATTCGATAAGTTAACACTATATAGCTCGTCCAATGTCAAATGCACTAGCGCTCCACCGAATAAAAATAAACCGTAAAACCAGCTTGCCGTTAATGGGAGGTGCAAAACGTAGTAGCTTAAATAAGTCAGCCCCAAACCCAAAATTGCCATATAAGGCACGGAGTGAATCACGCCGCGATGCACGGTCATGTTGGTAAAAATAGAGAAAACCACATAACGCATAAAGCCGTAGCCTGCCAGCCATAATGCAATCAGGGCGAGCAAACTCAGCTCACTGCGCCAATGCATGACCAAACCAAAGGCAAAAATAAACGAAGTAATATTAAACCCAAGTTTAATCGGTGTGGAGTTGTCAGAATCCAAATCGGGAAGTAGCCCACCGATGGTGCCGAGCGCCACGCAAACTAAAAACCCCGAGTCATCAATCAATCCCGCTTTATAAACTGTCAAACTGAGTGTACCACTGACCATAAATGCAACATTCAGGTGGGTGTTAAAATTTGCCATAAAAACTCATCAATAAGTAGCGCGCGAAACGATTGTTTCGAGGCGTTTGCCTAGCGGTAAAAAAGCGCACCATAATAGCATAGCGCAGCCAAACGTCTAATAGATAAGGCTCGTATGCCGCGACTGGTTTACCCATTACCTTTGATTCTAATATTTCTTTGGAAAATATATTGATACTTAATAATAGAACGTTAAACCCTTGTTACGTTTACGATTATGCCACGATTTGACAACGTCTAGACGTTAACAAAGCGCCGCCGTTTTGTTATGGTAAAAGAACGTTATTGTTAAGTCCTAAAGAGTCACTTAGCTATTTTGTTAACTCAAATTTATATTGTATTGTGTCAAATAATAATGATTTTGAATACAACTCGTACAATCATCTATCTAGCCACCAATCCTCAGCATAAACCTATAACCGTTTGGGCTTAGGATTTATAACAACGATAAGGAAGCTACCATGAGTGATATTTTTAATGTAAAAGACACCATTTCGGTCGCGGGCAAGGAACATGCCTATTACAGTTTGCCAAAGCTGACCGAAACTTTTGAGCACATCAGCAAATTGCCATTTTGTATGAAAATCGTCTTAGAAAACCTATTACGTAATGAAGATGATGGTCAATCTGTCGGCAAAAACCATATCGAAGCCGTTGCCAACTGGGATGCAGGTGCAGAAGCGTCGAAAGAGATCGCCTTTATGCCAGCCCGTGTAGTCTTGCAAGATTTCACTGGTGTGCCGTCAGTTGTCGACTTGGCAGCCATGCGTGATGCCGTGGTTGAGCTTGGCGGTAAAGCTGAGCAAATTAACCCCTTTATCCCCAGTGAATTGGTCGTTGACCATTCGGTACAGGTCGACGCTTATGGCCGCGAAGATGCACTAGACTTGAACGAAAGAATTGAATTTAAACGTAACAATGAACGTTATGAATTCCTGCATTGGGGTCGTAATGCGTTTAAAAACTTTGTGGTCGTACCACCAGCGACGGGTATTGTGCATCAGGTTAACCTTGAATACTTAGCTCGTGTTGTAATGGCTGCTGATGTCAATGTTGATGGTAAAAGTGAGCTGACGGCTTATCCTGATACGGTATTTGGTACTGACAGCCACACGACGATGATTAATGGTATTGGCGTGCTTGGTTGGGGCGTGGGCGGTATTGAAGCGGAAGCGGCAATGCTTGGCCAACCGTCATCGATGCTGATTCCACAAGTGGTCGGCTTTGAGCTAAAAGGTAAACTCACTGAAGGCGTTACGGCGACGGATTTGGTATTGCGTGTGGTTGAAATGCTAAGAGCGCATGGCGTGGTTGGTAAGTTTGTCGAATTCTATGGCGAAGGTTTACATAGTATGCCGCTTGCTGATAGGGCAACAATTGCCAATATGTCGCCAGAATATGGTGCAACCTGTGGTATTTTCCCGATTGACCAAATGGCGATTGATTATTTGCGTCTATCAGGTCGTGAAGAAAGCCAGATTGAGTTGGTCGAAAAGTATGCTAAGGCGCAAGGATTATGGCACGATGCCGATACCCCAGCGGCAACTTATTCAAGTAAGTTAGAGCTCGATTTATCATCGGTACAACCGGCACTTGCCGGTCCGAATTTGCCACAGCAGCGTATCAATCTATCTGATATGCACGAAAAATTTGGCGAAACTTTAGAAAAAATGACCAAAGACCGCAAATCAGAAGTCGAAGGCAAGGTACGCTTTGATGAAGAAGGCGGCGAGCAAGAGCAAGCGGATAGACTCTATGCTAAGCCTAATGTTTGCTCTGACGTCAATATCGATGATAAGAGCCATAAATTGCGTGATGGTTCAGTCGTCATCGCAGCGATTACCTCATGTACCAATACCTCAAACCCTGCAGTGATGATTGGCGCGGGATTAGTGGCGAAAAAAGCCGCTGCAAAAGGTCTAAAAGCCAAGCCTTGGGTCAAAACTTCATTAGCTCCCGGTTCGAAAGTCGTCACCGATTATCTTGAAAAATCTAAGTTAATGGACGAGCTTGAAAAAACAGGCTTCTATTTAGTGGGTTATGGTTGTACCACTTGTATTGGTAACTCAGGACCGCTCTTAGAGTCGATTGAAAAAGGTATCGAAGAAAAAGACTTAGTCGCTGCTGCCGTGTTGTCAGGTAACCGTAACTTTGAAGGTCGTATCCACTCGCACGTAAAAGCCAGTTATTTGGCGTCACCACCACTCGTAGTTGCTTATGCGCTGGCAGGTACGGTTGATATTGACTTAACGACGCAGCCGTTAGGACAAGATCAAGATGGCAAAGATGTCTTCTTAAAAGATATTTGGCCAACGTCAGATGAGATCAATGAGCTGATTGCCAATAATATCGATGCGGATATGTTCCGCAAAAACTACGGTGAAGTGTTTGACGGTAGTGCTGCATGGAACGCTATTAGCTCAGCCGATAGCCAGCTGTATCCGTGGAGCGAAGCGTCTACTTATATCAAAAACCCGCCGTTCTTTGATGGTATGACCATGGAGCCAGAAGGTATTCCTGATATCGAAGGCGCACGTATCTTGGGTCTGTTCGGCGATTCAATCACCACTGACCATATCTCACCAGCCGGTAATATCGATCCAGATTCGCCAGCAGGTAAGTACTTGCAAGCGCGCGGTGTGATGCAAGCCGACTTCAATAGCTATGGCTCACGCCGTGGTAATGATGCAGTCATGACACGTGGTACTTTCGCCAATATCCGTATCAAAAATACCATGATGGCTGGCAAAGAGGGTGGCTATACTTATTACTTCAAAGGCGATAGCGCCACGCTTCAAGACGGCGAAGAAATGGCCATCTATGATGCGGCAATGAAGTATAAAGAAGACAAGCGTCCGCTCGTGGTACTTGGCGGCGCAGAATATGGTTCTGGCTCTAGCCGTGACTGGGCAGCGAAGGGTACGATTTTGCTTGGCGTAAAAGCAGTATTGACTAGCTCGTTCGAACGTATTCACCGCTCAAACCTCGTCGGTATGGGTGTGTTGCCATTGACCTTTAAAGACGGTGAAAATGCTGATACCTATAAACTGGACGGCTCAGAAGTGCTTAGTATTACAGGTCTAGATAATGGCGAAAGTAAGACCGCCAAAGTCACGGCCACACGTGCCGATGGTTCGTCTGAGAGCTTTGATGTCAATGTGATGCTCCAGACGCCAAAAGAGCGCGAGTACGTGCGTCACGGCGGCGTATTGCACTATGTGCTACGTCAGTTAGCTGCTGAGAGCAAAAACGCAGCGTAATAGTCAATTGAGCTTAGAATGATAAAAAGCCCAATCCCAGTCAAAGTAGGGATTGGGCTTTTTTATTATCTGGGAAAAGGGAAACACGTATCTGCAAATCTATTTCAATGAACTATCTAAAGTTTTCATTCCAGCTCTCCTTAAATATTTTATTTAAGAATGCTTCTTTATTGATACTGCCGTCATTGTTTAAGCAGGTCTTATCGACAAAAAGATAATTCGTCCAACTGATATCAGGAGACAGTTCATTGATTTCATTTACGATATCAACTTCACTAATTTCAGAGAAATCTCTAATAACAAGTTTTTGTGCCAACTCTAAAATGCGACTTTTTGTTTTATACTCATGAGAATTTGGATACTCAGAAATTTTATCAAAAAATTTCTCATAATGGATACTTAAGTCTTCGTTTACATATTCATCACTCCAGAATATATAGTCACTCCAAAATGGGTCAGGAGACAGTTTGTCTAGTTCACGCTTTATTGCTACTTGCCTTGACTCTGAGCATGGAGTATTAATTAACTCTTCAAGTAATAAAGTGATTTTTTGCTTAGTATCATCGTTCATTATTATTTCCTCTGCTATTGATTCCAATGGTTTCAACCTTTCTCAGTCAACAGCCTAATTCCCAAGCTAATAAATACCACACCGCTTATCTTGTTTAAAATGGCTTCGATAGAGGGCTTTTTTCTCAGGTTTTCACTGAATTTTGACGCCAATAATGCTAAGCATAAGCACCATATAAAGCCAGTGACAGCAAAGGTCAGTCCTAAAATGACGAACGACACCATGCTATAAGCATAACTGGCATCGATAAACTGAGGGAAGAACGCCAAAAAGAATAATGCAACTTTTGGATTAAAGGTATTGGTGAGCACACCTTGCTTATATATTTGCCAGTGATCTAAAGGCTGAACGGGCTTTGGCTTCTCGTCATCCTGCAAACTCGCGGCTATCAAAGGCGGTTGTTTACTTATGAGCATTTTGACGCCTAGATAGCACAAATAGCTGGCACCAATATATTTTACGAGCATAAATGCCGTGGGGGAGTTAGCCAGCAACACGGACAATCCTAGCGAAGCCAGTAGCGTATGCACCAGAATGCCTGAAGTAATACCCAACACAGAATAAAACCCTGCCGTTTGCCCCTGCGAAATACTACGGGTAATGATGTACATGCTATCCGTGCCTGGGGTCAGGTTTAACAAGATAGCTGCCATGATAAACCCTAGATAGTTCTCAATCCCGAACATGGTTAAAACTTCCTTGTGTTAAGCCTAAAAATTTGTATGTTATAAAGTATTTATACATTCTATAAAATTCTTATAGGATTGATGGTAGCGAGGATCGTAAGAGTTGGCAATACAATAAATCATTCAATAAATACTGATATTAGAAACCATAAAGTAGGTTATGGCTTCAGTCTTTCTCAAAATCAATAAAACGTAAATATCTTATAAAATCGCAGATACCGCAATGTGAACTCTGATAAGATATCAGAGATTAATAAGACATTTGTTGATAATAAGGATTTGAGATGAAACGTTTGGCTTATACCATTGCTGTATCTGTTTTGGCCATGACTGTTGGGATAAATGCCGCGCATGCCGAGAGAGTTTGCAAAGTAACAGATCCGACGGGTACTCCACTAAACATTCGCGACGAGCCTAATGGCAAGATTATTAATAAGCTGCGTAATGATCGCGAGGTGTATGTCACAGATACTACTTATGATAGTAAAAATCGTCCGTGGGTATATTTAGAAGGCTATTACAAGGGCGAATACAGGCATTGGGGCTGGGCGATTAGAGAGTTTGTCTCTTGTTATGATCGTTGATATATTAATTTCAGCTTATCCAAACCATAATGAACTGGATATAACAAAATCAACAGACATAAAAAATCCCAGTCACCGTATGATGACTGGGATTTTTTATTGTTCGCTTATTAGTCTAACCTGATGCTTAAAGGTGTTAAGCAAAAGTGCTAACAAGTGACGCCGAATAGTGGCGTCCCCAGGGGGATTCGAACCCCCGTTACCGCCGTGAAAGGGCGGTGTCCTAGGCCTCTAGACGATGGGGACGCATAGAGTGTTATAACCAAAAAGGCTACAACGGTACTTCACAATATCAGATAGCTTAATAAATAAGCATTGCCTAGGTGCTGATATCATCCTACTAGCGAGTATTTATGGTTACGTTTCAGTAGTACTGAGCGTTGCAATAAATAGTATGGTGGAGCTAAACGGAGTCGAACCGTTGACCCCTTGCATGCCATGCAAGTGCTCTACCAACTGAGCTATAGCCCCTCGCTAAGAGTGTGCGTATTTTATGTAAGAGCGGCAGTCTTGTCAACTACTATTTTAAAAATAATGCATAAATATTCGAAAAAAAGCGTTTAAAGCTATTTTAGCTACTTAATAAGCCCAAATTAGCGTGGATTTTGCTTGATAGCAATCTCTTTAATGGCTTTATCGGTAAAGAATTCTTCTTCCCTGCCGTCTGGAAAAATAATGGCACAACATTCTGTGGGGATATATTGCCCCCCTTTTTGTTGTACTGTGCTGATTCCTTTAAAGCCAACGATGTCAGATTCTTTCAATCGATCGACATTATGATTGGTATAACTGCAGTAAGTGGTGTATATCCACTTTAAATCTTCAAAGTCCTGACCCTTTGTCAGGGTAAGTTTTGCATCACAAAGCTCTTTTACGATAGCATCATAGTATTTCTGTGCTTCTTTGAGCGTGTTAAAGACATAGTCTTTGCTTTCTATCGTGACGGTTTTGGCGGCCATGTTTGTTTCCAGTTAAAAGGTTTGATAAAGGATATTTAATAGTTGAAGGGTAGTAGTACCTATTAATGACAAAAAAAGGGTCAGAATTGACCTGACCCTTCTAAATTCATAAATTTCAGCTAATCGACTGTTTAGTAGATAAGTTATTCAGCTGCCAAACTATTCAGCTGCTAAAAAATCTGGCAACTCTGCCGCTTGTTTCTCAAGTTTCTTCAGTTTCTTTTTACCTAAGCCGCCAAGTACGTCAATCGCATGACGCAAGCGAGTCAAGGTCATATCAGCGCCGATAATTGCCATAGAATTCATGACTGGCGTTGATGAGGTGCTACCAGCGATAGCGATAAAGAACGGTGCCATAAAGTCACGCATTTTAATATCAAGATGGGCAGCAAGACCTTTTAGCGTGGCGTAAATATTTTCTTCCGTCCACGTTGGTAAGGTTTCTAGCTGCCATAATGACAGTTGTAGCATATCCATGATTTGTTCAGGGGTGAGTGATTTATGGGTAAAGCTCTCAGCATTGATATTAGGTAAGTTCTGGAAATAAAAGCCACCCCAATTAACTGCATCAGATAACAGCTCAATACGAGGCTGAATTGCCGCTGCGATAGCCGTAAGCTTGTCACTGTTATTTGCCCAATCGAGGATTTTGTTTTTTAACTGTTCAGGAGTAAGCGCACGCAACCATTCTGCGTTGAGCCAGTTCAGTTTTTCGATATCGAAAATAGGGCCGCCAAGTGACACACGCTGAATATCAAAGCTGGCAATCATTTCTTCTAGGGTAAACTGTTCAGCTTCGTCAGGCATAGAGTAGCCCATACGACCAAGGTAATTTAGCAAGGCTTCAGGTAGCACGCCGGCATCACGGTAATACGTGATAGAGGTTGGATTTTTACGCTTAGACAGTTTTGATTTGTCTGGGTTACGCAGTAGTGGCATATGGCAAAGTACGGGCATCTCCCAACCAAAATACTCATAGAGCAGCTGATGCTTGGGTGCAGAGTTCAGCCACTCTTCACCGCGTAGCACATGGCTGATGTCCATCAAATGGTCATCGACAACGTTGGCTAAATGATAAGTCGGCATGCCGTCGGTTTTTAGCAGCACTTGCATGTCGACTTGTGTCCAAGGAATCTCAACCGTACCGCGTAACATGTCATGTACTTGACAGACACCTTCGGTAGGCACACGCATACGAATGACATGAGGTTTGCCCTCACTGACCAATTGCGCAGTTTTCTCAGGGGCTAAATGGGCACAGCGACCGTCATAACGTGGCGTTTCACCATTGGCCATTTGCGCAGCTCGCATGGCATCGAGCTCTTCGCTGGTACAAAAGCAGCGGAATGCATGATCGTTTTCTATGAGCTGCTCAGCGTGCTTTTTG
Organism: Psychrobacter sp. TWP2-1-2; assembly: GCF_049896785.1. Classification (NCBI taxonomy): domain Bacteria; kingdom Pseudomonadati; phylum Pseudomonadota; class Gammaproteobacteria; order Moraxellales; family Moraxellaceae; genus Psychrobacter; species Psychrobacter sp. TWP2-1-2. Next base: position 51,605 of record NZ_JAFCVA010000009.1, read on the forward strand.
TAAATATCACTACGCTCACTCTGACGATAAGGCGCGTGCGGGCCACCAATATCTGGACCTTCCGCCCAGTCGAGACCGACCCAACGCAGCGCACCCAAAATCATTTTTTCAGATTGTTCGGTTGAGCGCGTTTGATCCGTGTCTTCGATACGTAAAATAAATTCGCCGCCGTGGGCTTTAGCAAAAGCTAAATTGAATAGGGCAATATAAGCGGTGCCGACATGCGGAAAGCCAGTAGGCGATGGCGCAATGCGGGTGCGGACAGGGCGCGTGCGGTTAGTTGAAGTCGATGATTGCATCATAAAATTCTCAGAATAGGCTAGTTAATGAATATGGCTGTGAAAAATGAAAAAAATAGCAGTGAAAAATGCTAATAATAAATATGAATAACACGTTTGAATAAAAAATACGGATGAAACAATAGCCGTCAATGTAGAAAAATAGCGTAAAATATAGCGCTAGTATAACAGAGAGATGGAATATTTTTAACGAAATGCCCGTCTAGCGCTTGACTACCCGTGTATCCTTGCGATAATAATGTTAGACAAGTCATAACTTGTTTATTTTCATCTGATTTTTCACTCTTACTGACCAAAATGGTCGTCATCTACTGAGTCGTTTGTGTCCATATTGAATAATAAGCCAAAAAATACGCCGAATACTAAGCAAGATTCTAAAATAGATTCTTCTCTAGCCACTGTTAATGCTGCATCAGCGGCTGAGCTGTCTGCTGTGGAAAACGATTTTGTGGTAGAGAATGACTCTACTAATCAGCCGACTCAAGAGTCTGTCACGGATAAAGCCAGCTCTGGTGAATTGAGCTTTGTTCATGACGCGGTGCTATTGCAAGAAACCGTCGCGGCAGTGCTGGGTGTCAAAGCGCTACCAAAGCAAACAGACGATGCAGAACAAAGCAGCGACAACCAAAATAGCTTGCAGATGAGTGGCATCTACGTTGATGCAACCTTCGGGCGTGGTGGTCATAGCCGACTACTATTAAGTCAGTTGGCCGATGACGCAACCTTGATTGTTTTTGATAAAGATCCAACCGCTATTAGCGTTGCTCGCGAATTGGCAAATACCGATAGTCGCGTAAAAGTGGTGCACGATAGTTTTGCGACGTTGACGGATAGTCTAATGGCAATGGGAATCACTCAAGTTGATGGCTTAATGGCAGATTTGGGTATCTCATCGCCGCAAATTGATGATGGCAGTCGCGGTTTTAGTTTTATGCGTGATGGTGCAGTTGATATGCGTATGGATACCAGTCGTGGGCAGTCGGTCGCTGAGTGGTTAGAAAAAGTCGATGATGAAACCTTGGCCAATGTGCTTTATGATTTTGGCGAAGAGCGTCATAGTCGCCGTATCGCCCGTGCTATTAAGCAGATGGACAGTTACGACTCTACTTTGGCATTGGCTGAAGTGATTAAAGTGGCGCATCCTAATTGGCAGCGCGGTAAGCACCCAGCGACTCAAAGTTTTCAGGCGATGCGCATTTTTATTAACAATGAGCTTGGCGATGTTGACGACTTTTTAGAACAAAGCATTCCGATTTTGAAAGCAGGCGGGCAGCTGGCAGTGATTAGTTTTCACTCGTTAGAGGATCGCCGTATCAAGCAGTTTTTGCAGCGTCATAGCAAAGGGCAATATCCAGAGGATGAGAATTTGCCGATGCCGCCCAAGCGTCCACGCTACTTTAGCAAGCCTAAACGCGTGGGTCCAAGCAAAGCTGAAACCAGTCAAAATCCACGCGCGCGTAGTGCGTGGTTGCGCATGGCGACTCGTACTGATACCGACTATTTACCCAGTGTCGAGCAATGACAGAGGTAGCGTGATGTTATAGAGAGGGTGTTTGGCTACGTTGCTGGTGATTGGTTGCCGTCAATTAAGTAGGATAGAAAGTCTGAATACTTACGCGGCTGTTAAAAATCTGTAAACATTATCTGCTAGGCTCGGCTGTTCCTTTTTCGTTTGGTTTTACTTTATTGATGGTTCTGTACAAAGCGTCTTACCGCTCTAAAACAGTTGCCAATTTTCATACTTGAAGTCCACTTTTTGAGAGCGTCATGGCAATATCTGACAAACCCGCAAACCTTCGTGCTGCAATGCCGCATAACACCGATATCGGCGAGCTATTTGTGCGCCGATTTAATGTGGTTAGTATCTATGTAGTGGTGCTATTGCTGTTAGCAGTGGCGATTGTGTGGAGCGGTATCAAAACAGCCGAAGGCGTTCAGCAATATCATCAGGATTATAAAACCTTGCAAGACATGAAAAAACAAGAGCGTAATCTGCAAGTCGAACATCAGCGTTTGCTCATTGAACAGCAGACTTTTAGTGCGACGCCGCAAATTGCTAGCCGTGCGGTGGCTGAACTGGGTATGTTTTCACCGACGCTAAAAGATAAGCTCATTATCCAGCCGGGTGTTGCCACAGCACAGGTGCCAGTCGTCGATACTGACTCAGATGAGGATAAGTCTGACGTTATCGAACCACGGGCTTCTACGGATATATCGCCTGATGCTCCTATCACCGATGCCACGGTAGCGGAGGCAGGACAATGAGTGATAAAAAACCTAATGCCAATAGCGGTAAAACGACCGCGAAAAATGCGAGTAAAAAGCCAACTAGCGGTAAGGTTACTAAGCCCTTACGTCCTGCCAGTGCAGCCAAATCGGGACAAACAGGCAGTACGGCTGAAAAAAAATCCTCTGGCAACCGTAAGGCTAAATTGTTTGATCGATTGAAAAAGAGTGAAGAGCAAGGCGCTTATACCAGTGTCAAAAACCTGAAAAATAAAAGAGGGTTTTTGGGTAAAGCGTCTGGCGCTTCCTCTCGCGGCGGTTTTGAGCAAGACAAAAACCGTTTCCGTACTATTTGGGTCATTGCATTGGTTGTCTTGGGTTTGCTGATAGCCCGTGCTTATTATTTACAAGTTGCCAATGCCCAGTTTTATCAAGACAAAGGTGATGAGCTTATCACTAGCGTGCGCACGCAAAAATCCTATCGCGGTATGATTACCGATCGCAATAATTTGCCACTTGCAGTCAGTGCACCACTGGCGACGGTCTCCTTTAGTCCGCATGATTACGCGCGCGAATATTATGAGCTTAAGCGTATTATTATCACCAATCCTGAGAGTCCACAGCTGGTTGCGCGTATGCAAAAGCGTTTGGATAATATGGATCTGACCACGCTTGCAGCTGCTGCGAATATTTCGGTCACTGAGCTGAAAAAAGTTACCGCTATCGACGATAGTATTGATGTAACCGATGAGGCAGCAGTTAAAGCCGCGCTGCCATCGGGTGCAGGCTCGCACTATTTACCGCTACTGAATAAAGTAACGCCTGAGATTGCCCAAAGTGTCAGCACCCTTGATTTTCCTGGCGTCTATGAAAAAAACTTTTTCCAACGTTATTACCCGCAGCCACAACCAAACTCGCAACTATTGGGATTTATGGGGCAAAATGTCAGTGATCCTGAAGGTGGTTACGAAGGTCGTGCTGGTATCGAACGCCAATATGAAACTGAGCTGGCAGGTGATGATGGCAAAGTGTTGGTGCTAAAAGATGCCAAACAAAACAGTTTAAAAGAAATTAAACAGATTGAACCAGAAATACCAGGTAAAGATGTGGCGTTGACCATTGATTCGCGCTTGCAGTATTTGCTTTATAAAGAACTAGAGAAAGCAGGGCGTTTGCAAAAAGCGCGCTGGTCAACAGGCATGATTGTTGATGTGCAAACGGGTGAAGTGCTTGCCTTATCAACATGGCCATCTTTTAATTCTAATAACCTGAATGAGATGACCGGTGAGAATCAGCGTAACCGTGCGCTGCTCGATGTCTTTGAACCCGGTTCAGTCATGAAGCCATTCACCGTTGCAGCGGCTTTAGACTCAGGAAAATATACCGCCACTACCTTGATCGATACCAATCCTGGCTCTATTCGTGTCCGTGGTTATACCATTCGTGACCATAATAATTTAGGGCGGATCACGATGGCAACGCTATTACAGAAATCTAGTAACGTTGCCTCGACTAAGATTGCTTTGTCGTTACCCGCTGATGGCATTACCAATATGCAAAAGCAATTTGGTTTTGGTTCAAAGACACCGCTACAGTTCCCAGGGGAAGGTAGTGGGCTGGTTGTCACGCCAAAAGAAAAAGAAACATCAAGACGTGCAACGGTCAGTTATGGTTATGGTCTACAGGTAACATTGGCTCAGGTCGCGCAGGCTTATTCGGCGCTTGCGGCAGGTGGCGTCATGCACCCATTGACCCTCATTAAAGATGACAAGCCGCAGCCAAGCAAGCGTATCATGGCACACGAGCAAGCGATGTCTATCGTACAAATGATGGAAAGTGTTACCGAACCGGGTGGTACTGCTAAAGGTGCTGCGATTGACGGTTATCGTGTCGCTGGTAAAACAGGGACGTCGCGCCGTATCAATCCAAAAGGTGGCTACTATACTGACCAATACCGCAACGTTTTTGCGGGTATGGCACCAGCGTCCAACCCTAGGCTGGTCGGCGTGATGCTCATCGAAGACCCGCGTGGTCAGATTTATGCTGGTTTAACAGTCGCGCCAGTCTTTCATAATGTCATGAAAGAGGCGCTGCGTTTATACAATGTACCCTTAGATAAGCCGTTAAAAACGGAAGATCTATAGGCTTAAAAGTAAGTTTATTAGATGTTCAGTTTTTAACTATTTGATGTGTTTTAACCGTATAGGATTTGCCCATGACCCTGTCACCCTCGTCGCCAAGCATCAGCCCAGTCACCTTGCAGCAGCTGACTGAATCTAGTAGTAGCAATAGCAGGCATGGTGTAGGTATAGAGCAGGCATTGCAAAAACTATCGACTCAGACGACATTGATTGGGGTGGATTCAAAACCAATCAATTCGTTTCTTGATATTCCATTCCTGCAGTTTCGTTTAGACAGTCGTCAGCTAGAGCCGAATGATGTGTTTGTGTTATTAAAAAGCCACATACCAAACTGTCAAAAAAGTCGCGACTACCTCTATCAAGCCGCCGAAAATGCGGCTTTTATCCTATCAGAAATAGATCCCACGGCTTTGCTTAGCACGACTAGTGTATCAAATCACGCCGATATCACTTTATCGAATGATAGTGCTTCTAAGGCGCAGCAGCAATTAGTAGCACTGCCTTGCCCTGTTTTACATGTGCCCAATATTCGTGATTTTTTAGGGACACTCATTCAAGCACGTTTTCAATATCAGCAGCCCGCGACCTTGCCAACGGTGGTCGCGGTGACGGGCACCAATGGCAAAACGACTATCAGTCAATTGGTGGCGCAGTTGACGCAGCTGACAGGTATGAGCAGCGCAGTTATGGGCACGGCAGGTAATGGTAGGCTTGGTGCTTTGGTGCAAGCGAGCCATACCACGGGCGATGCTTTAGCGGTTCAGCAATTTTTATATCAAATGGGTTCAGAGAATGCTGAGTTATTGGCATTGGAAGCCAGCTCACATGGGTTGGATCAGCAGCGTTTACAAGGTATGCCAGTGTCGGTGGCGATTTATACCAATTTGAGCCGTGATCACTTAGATTATCATGCTGATATGGCAGAGTATGCAGCAGCAAAAGCTAGACTGTTTGATAAAGCGCATTTTCCAGATTTAACCCATGCCATTATCAATATTGATGATAAACATGCCCAGATTATGCTCGACACCGCACATGCCAGTGATTTAACGGTCTGGACGTACAGTTTAGAACCATCAAAATCTGCGACCTTTGTTGCGGCTGAAATCAAACCAAGCTTACAAGGTGTCGAGATTACGCTACGTACTGATTTAGGCGATGGCGAAGTTAATCATTTAGGTATCGTCAGCCCATTACTCGGGCGCTTTAATGTTGCCAATTTGCTTGCCGCAATGGCAGCTGCCGTCGCTTTAGGCATTAGCCTTGAGCGTATTGCCGCATTGGTGCCGCAGCTACAAGGTGCGGTTGGGCGTATGCAGCGTGTGCCGTCTAATGATGGCTGCTTTATCGTTGATTATGCGCATACGCCAGATGCCTTAAGCCAAGTGCTTGCCAGCCTAAAGACCCATTGTAAAGGTCAGCTGTGGGCAGTGTTTGGTTGTGGTGGCGACCGTGATGCGGGCAAACGTCCTTTGATGGCGCAAGCAGGATTGGCAGGCGCGGATAAAGTCGTATTAACGGCAGACAATCCACGCACCGAAGATCCCAATATGATATTGCAAGACATGCAAGCTGGCATGAGTGCTGAGCAATATCAGCGTACGCATATCGAGCCTGCGCGCCAAACCGCCATTGAATATGCAGTTAATAAAGCAGCGCCTGATGATATTGTCGTTATCGCTGGCAAGGGTCATGAAACCTATCAAGAAATTAACCATGTTCGTTATGATTTTGACGACCGTGTTATTTTGCAAAACGCCTTAAAACAAGCAGGGCGCGTATAGCCTTGATAAATAAATAGTAGCGCTGAACATCCATTTTATATGCTTCTTAAGAAGCATGAGTCGTTAACGATAAAAAATAAATAAGTAGTCATCATATATAAGGTAATCATTATGACAGCCGACAACGATAACAGCATTCAGTCGCAAGGGCTGTATGTTTGGCGAGCAGACAACCTGCTCGCAGCAACCGCAACACTGGGTGGACATTGGCAACTGAGTGAAGATCAACCCGATTCAGAAAACACTTCAGTAAATGATGTCATGAGCACTCGTATCGCCACCGATACCCGTACGATAAAACCTGGTGATATATTTTTAGCGTTATCGGGTGATAATTTTGATGGTCACGATTATCTCGATATTGCCATCGCGCAAGGTGCGGTTGCGGCTATCGTCACTCGCCCTATTGCTACCGCTGATGCAAATAGCATTCCGCAGTTAGTGGTGAGCGATACCCGTTTGGCGCTAGGACAATTGGCTGCGTATCGTCGTCAACAGCATCAAAATTTAACCGTCATTGCTATTACTGGCTCTAGCGGTAAGACCACCTGTAAAGAAATGCTTGGTAGTATCTTTGGTAGACTGGCACCGACATTGATTACCCGTGGTAACCTAAATAACGATTTGGGTGTGCCGATGATGTTGCTCGAATTATCCGACCACCATCGTTATGCCATCCTAGAGCTTGGTGCAAACCATATTGGCGAAATTGCTTATACTACCGAGATTGTAAAGCCAGATGTCGCGTGTATTTTAAATATTGGTACGGCGCATTTGGGTGAGTTTGGCAGCCGTGAAGGGATTTGCCAAACCAAGGCTGAGATTTACCATACCTTGAATGACAGTCAATTTGCGATCGTTCCTGATAAAGATGATTTTAACAATCAATTACGCCGTATCGCTGAAAAGTATACGTCACACGTGATTGGCTTTGGTAATACTGATGTCAGTGCCAGCCATTTAGATGTCGAGCCTGAGCGCAGTGAATTTAAGCTGCATATCGGCAATCAAGTCCATGATATCAACTTGCCACTAGCGGGCGAGCACAATGTCAATAATGCTTTAGCCGCTGCTGCTTGTGCCCATGCACTAAATATCGATGTTAGTGATATCGTTGTCGGGCTCGAAAATGCGCGTCCTGCTAAAGGGCGCTTGAACAGTCAGCTGTTAGGCATGCATCGACTGATTGATGATACCTATAATGCCAATCCGCATTCGGTGCGAGCGGCAGCGAAAGTATTGGCGGCGCAAACGGGCACGCAAGTCATGGTGCTGGGTGATATCGCAGAACTGGGGGAGGCGGCGGTTAGCGAGCATCAAAGCTTGGGTCGTACGATCGCGACAACGGGCATCAATGTGCTGCTGTGTGTTGGTGAATACGCGCCTTTTACCGTGGCGGGTGCACAAGAGGTTTCTGACATCAATGCCCATGCGTTTACCGATAAAGACAGTTTATTGGCGTATTTGAAGCCGTATTTGCAAGCGCAGCAGGCGCAGCCTTGTACGGTGCTGTTTAAAGGTTCTCGTTCCATGCAAATGGAAACCCTTATCAATGCGCTAATCGAGGAGTAGGCGGTGTTAGTTTGGTTGTTTGGCTGGCTTGGCCAGTATTACACGCCGTTTTCTGCGGTTTCTTCGTTGACGCTACGAGCGTTACTCGCGGTCATTACCGCCCTCGCATTTAGCATGTTTTTTGGTGGGCGTGTTATTCGACGTCTGCGTGCACTGAAATATGGTCAAGCGATTCGCAATGATGGTCCACAATCGCATTTGGCGAAAACTGGTACGCCGACCATGGGTGGGGTGCTGATTTTAAGTGCGATTGGCGTGTCCACCTTACTATGGGCACGTTTGAATAACCCGTATGTTTGGATTTTGCTCATTGTCATGATTATCTTTGGCGCGGTCGGCTGGGCAGATGATTGGCTAAAAATTAAGTATAAAGATCCCAAAGGCTTAATCGCCCGCAAGAAATACTTTTGGCTGTCGATGGGTGCGTTATTCGTCGGTGTGTCTTTGTATTATATCGCCACCTTACAGCCAGATATTGCGACCACGCGTGAGATGCAGGATTTGCTGTTACCGATTTTTAAAGATTGGATGATTCCTTTTTCGGCAGTGCCATTTGGTATTGGCTTTATTATCTTTACCTACTTTGTGATTAATGGTGCTTCTAACGCCGTCAACTTAACCGACGGCTTGGATGGTTTAGCTATTTTGCCCGTGGTCTTGGTCGCGGCAGGTTTGGGCGCGATGGCTTATGTATCAGGTGATGTACGCTTTGCTGATTACTTGCATGTGCCTTATATTGCCTATAACTCCGAGGTTCTCATTGTCTGTGGTTCGATGATTGGTGCAGGGCTTGGTTTCTTATGGTTCAATGCCCATCCAGCCCAAGTATTTATGGGCGATGTGGGGGCGCTTGCTCTCGGGGCGATGCTCGGTACGATCGCCGTTATGACCCGTCAAGAAATCGCTTTTGCTATTATGGGCGGTCTATTTGTCGCCGAAGCATTATCGGTCATGCTACAGGTTGGCTCGTATAAGCTGCGTAAAAAGCGCGTCTTTCGCATGGCACCATTGCATCATCACTTTGAAGAAATTGGCTGGAAAGAGACGCAAGTGGTGGCAAGGTTTTGGATTATTGCCATTATTCTTGTCATCCTTGGGCTCATGACCTTAAAACTGCGTTAATACAGCCATATCGCTCGAACATTAATATGAATATCATGTACGCAAAAGCCATCTCACTTTAGTTGAGGTGGCTTTTTTTGTTGCTAATAGTTTGGTTGCTAATAGTTTTGTTGCTAATAGTTTGGTTGCTAATAGTTTGGTTGCTGATAGTTTATTTTTCGCATTTTCTTTCCTGTATTGTTTATCGCGCCTTTTATCACGCAGTAAGCCTGAATTTTGTTAAAATGGCAGCCATATTGCGATGACGTTGAGATACTTGTGAGCTTATTTATTTGTCCCCTTTGCCAATCACCATTACAGTCTGCCGCAGATACGTGGCGCTGCGATGGCAGCTTGCACCCAAAACACACGGCTCATCCATTTGATGTGGCACGTCAGGGTTATGTTAATTTATTGCCCGTGCAACAAAAAAAATCCAAAGCACCGGGCGATAGCCAGCAATCAATCGAGGCGCGCAAACGGTTTTTAAACGCCGGACATTATCAGCCATTGCAGACGCTTATTTGCCAAAAAATGAGGGAATTGTTGGCGAAAAATGAGTCGGTCGCTGATTCCGCAATTGAGCCGATAACTAAAAAGGATAGCAAGGCAATCAATTGGTTGGATATTGGCTGCGGTGAAGGTTATTACACGCAAGCAATGGCACAGACAGGCATGGATACGCTCATCGCCGCAGATATCAGTAAACCTGCTGTGGTAGAGCTTGCGAAAGCCAGTAAGGTAGCGGGGCGTCTTTGGTATCAGCAAGTTAAAGACAGTGTTACTAATGCGACAGCCAAGTCGGCAGTCATCTATCCGCTTGTTACCAGCGCTGCCCATTTGCCGTTACGCGCGCATAGCATAAAGGGTATTAGCAGTATTTTTAGCCCTATCTTGCCAGACGCGTTCAATGAGGTATTGACTGCAGACGGTTATTTAATCATTGCCAAGCCAGATATCGGGCATCTAGCGACGATGCGCGAAGCGTTATTTGATAACGTCCGCGAGCATGATTCGGATAAGTTTTTGCATGAATTGGCCCCATATTTTACGCTAATGGGTACGGAGCATGTCAGTACCGAGATGACGTTGTCAGCCGCTGATTTGGCTGATTTGATGACCATGACGCCTTATGCTTATCGCGCGCTTAATGAAAAAAGACAGGCGCTACTAGCAGCGGTCGAAACAGAATCCTTTACGACGCAAGCTAAGTTTGTCGTTTATATTTTGCAGAAGACAGCTGCTGAATAGAATCGCTTAATGTCATTAGCCCGTTTAGATATGATCAATTGAATTGAGGACACGCCCTAATAATGGGTTATAAGACAGGTCCCATTGTGGCGACAATGTTATTCCAGATTTTATAAGATAACGGCCAGTTTTCAACTTGCTCACGAGTGACCTCTTCAGAATCAGCGATATACTGGTATTGTCGCTCAACGATATCCGCTGTGAGCGTTTTATCGCTAAACACAATGTTGTTTTCATAGTTCAAATCAAAGCTACGCAAGTCTAAATTGGTCGAGCCAATCAGACTGATTTCGCCATCGATGGTCAAGGTTTTTGCGTGTAATAGACCGGGTTTATATTCGTAAATATTGACCCCCGCTTCAAGCAGCTGCCAGTAATAACTGTGGCTGGTAGCAGCTACGACTATTGAGTCGTTATTCTTTGGGAAAATCATGGTTACTTGTACACCGCGATAAGCGGTCGCACACAAAATGCTGACGAGCGAATAATCAGGCACAAAATAAGGCGTTGAGATAATCAGGGTTCGTTTTGCCTGACCAATTAAGACACCTAAAAATTGCGGTGTGGTGCCGCGTCGTTGGGTAGGACCATCAGAAAAAACTTGTGCCGCAAAGCCATTTGGCGGCAATGTGACTGGTAAAGGTGGCGGTGATGTTATTGGTAAAGGCTCCTCAGTTTCTGGCTGTGGGGATTTTTGTTGCTTTAGTTGAGGGTCAATAAAATAAGGAAAGCTGTCAAGCGGCGTATCAGGATTTTCAGTCAGCCAATCACTGGCAAACAACATCTGATTCTGTGCCACCACTGGTCCTTCGACCCGCAGCATAATGTCTACCCACGGCGCAAATTTTGGCTTTACACGAAACTCAGGATCAGCGCAGTTGCGACTGCCACAGTAACCGATTTTGCCGTCAATAACCGTAATCTTGCGGTGATTTCGCAAGTCAATCCGGCTAAACATGAGTACCTTTAAAAGATTACTAATTGGTAGGGCAACACTGACTTGTACGCCAGCTTCTATCATTTCCTGCCATATCTTTGAGCCGACCATTTTTCGTGAGCCCATACCGTCAACCATTGCTCGGCATATGACGCCGCGCCTTGCCGCTCGTATGAGCGCTTGAGCAGTATCGATTCCCATACCATCTATTAGCCAAATATAATACAGCACATGAATATGATCGGTCGCTGCATCAAAGTCCGCAATCATACGTTTGCGCGTCTCAGCCGCATCTGCCATTAGCTCTGCGTGATTGCCCACCGTTGTATGATAGCCAGTTGCATTGGCAGAGTAGGCAAAGGCCGCTTGGTATTCAGGTTTGATGGCCTCCGACAAAGCGATGTCATCACCAAGTACTTCAGGACTATGTGCGCTTAATTTATCAATGATCTCTTTACGTTTGCGCGTAAAATCGCGTCCTAGATGCACCTCACCAAACATCCAATAAATTACAACTCCCAGATAAGGCAAAATGAACAATATGACGAGCCAAGCAAGCCGAGCGGGCGAGGTCAGATCATGGCGCGCAAGCACTCGCAAAGAGATCAGTATCAGTAGCATAAAATGAACAGTTAAAAAGATATCCAATAGCATAATGCGCTCCATCATTATTATTTTTATTTGCAGTATTTATCAGCGGTTCTTACTGATTATAACGCACTGTAAAATTACCACCGTTTTGATTGGTAAAAATAGCAATGCGGCAACGTTGGAGCTATGATACTTAGTAGTAAGCTTGTTTAAGCTGGTGAAATATACACCCCCATCAATATTCTCCTAACAGCCAACCACTGACAAAGGCAAAATACTCGCGAAACCAAGCGTTGTAACGAATGGATAAAGGCGTGGGACTGGCGACGGTGATCGGTTGTGTATAACCCTGATGTCGCGCAATGCTGGCCGCGCGAATGCTATGAAAGTCACTGGTAACGATGGCGATAGGATCAGTGATAGACAGCCCTTTTTCTTCTAACAACGCTCGGCTATTAGCGAGGTTTTCTTCCGTACTGGTACTTTTGCCTTCTTGTAAAATGCGTTCGAATGGCACGCCATGTGCCTCATGCAAATACGTGGCCATGATATCGGCTTCGCTACGTGTACGCTGAAAACCAACGCCACCACTGGTTATCACCAAAGCATCTGGTTGTGTCTCGATAAGGGGCACAGCGGTGTCCAAGCGCTTGGCGAGCGTCGGTGTCGGCTTACCTGCAACCGTGCCGGAGCCTAATATAATAATCGCTGCCACTGTCGGTGCAGGCTGCTGGCTAAGCGCAATCTGCTGTTGTAATGACCAAATAAATAGAACGAAGCTCAACAACCAAAGTATAAATACAGCCCATAACCCATACCAAAGGCGGTTAAAGCCATAATGTTGGCTGCAAAACCTGCGTATTGCATGCCAAAAAATTCCATGTATGACAAAAACTATGCCGACTAAAAAAGGTACAACCGAGCCGAAGTTGACTTTACCGACGACCATCAATGCAGCGCAATCGATGATAAGTATGATGCCGATAACAGATAAGAGGCCACGAGTAACGGAAATTAAACCTTTAGACATAGTGAAAGACGCTTTTATTCAAGCTTAGATTAACAAATGAAGTGCAATTTCAAAGAGCAGGTGAAAAAGAAGCCTAGATGCGCTAGCATCAAAGCTACTATCCACCGCCAAAGTGAGATTGCAACCATGAGCTATACCCATCTAAGCCTAGGGGAACGATATCAGATTTATGCCCTTAGAGGGGCACAACATAGTATTAAATTTATAGCAGGGGCGTTAGGCAGAAGTCCAAGCACCATATCAAGAGAGCTTAGACGCAATAAAAGCCTACGAGGGTACCGAGCAAAGCATGCAGACAACACAGCTAAAGCGAGGCGAGCAAATAATGCCTTCACCATCATTTTAAACGTCTGGGACTGGGTAGTGACTAAGCTTAAACTGCAGTGGAGTCCTGAGCAAATAGCAGGCGTTCATAGTGGAGTCAGTCACATGAGTATCTATCGTCACTTATGGACTGATAAGAGGCAAGGCGGCACGCTATGGCAATATTTAAGACGCAAAGCCAAACCCTATCGTCAAAGGCTTACCACTGAGACTCGTGGGCGTATTAATGACAGGATCTCAATTCATGAGCGCCCTCATGTAGTAAAAGAGCGATCCCGCATCGGTGATTGGGAAGCGGACACCATCATTGGTCAAAACCACAAACAAGCTATCGTGACAGTAGTAGAGCGAAAGACAGGTTTGGTTAAGATGAAGCGAGTGACTAAAAAGAGTGCTCATCTGGTCGCGGATGCGATGGTCGTTATGCTAACTCCAGTGAGACTACACGTTAAGACGATTACGTCCGACAATGGCAAGGAATTTGCGGATCATAAAGCTATTAAGCAAAGACTCTATAGTGGGTTCTACTTTGCTGATGCTTATGCCTCATGGCAACGAGGAACAAACGAAAATACCAATGGCTTGATTAGAGAGTACTTGCCTAAAGGATGTGATTTTAGACAAGTATCTGATGATGAGGTTCAAAACATTGAAGACAGATTAAACAACAGGCCAAGAAAGCGTTTGGGGTTTAAAACGCCAAGCCAGGTGTTTTATTTCATTACTTAGCGTTGCACTTGGTGTGTTAATCTAGGAAGTGAATGGAGTTTCTGAGAGTGGCTTATAAAAGTAAGCGGTAATGAGGTATGTCTTAACCCATTTTCAACCTTTTTTTAACCTGTCTTTATAAAATATAGTGATTCTGGACGTACTGAATACACAGTTCATGAAACGCTTGTGCTGGCGGTGAAATCGTTTTATTTGCCAATTTAAAAATACCAATTTGTCTGTCTAAGGTAGGTTCAAGTAAGTCGAGCCATACCAATTCTGGCTCATTCGACGGAAAGGCGAGCTTGGGTAGGGTGGTGATGCCAAGATCATTGCGTAATAATGAAAATAAGGAAGTAATATTCTCGACCGTGTAACGCGCATTACGGTTGAGCACCTCGGCGGGTGTGTTTTCGAGCAGTCGACAAGTGCCATTATAAATAAAAGGCTGGGTCATCAGTTGTTGCCATTTAAGCCCTATTTTTTGTTGGTTTCTTGACGGTTTTACTGGTTGATTTAACGAGTTACTTTTTAAGCAGACCACGCCAATCGGGTCAGATATGAGCAAGGTGAAATCTATATTTGATTGATCGATACTGGTGCAGTTGCCCAATGCCAAATCGATTTCACCTGCCAATAAACGATTGGCAACACCGACAGAGTTATCATCTATTAGTACAATCTCGACATCAGGATATCTCTTGGAGTATTCAACCAACACGCTAGGCAAGAGTTTTGTCACCAGTGATGGCACGCTTGCAATCCTTATTTTGCCTTTATCGCCAGCGGCTGCTCCTTTTAAATCATCCTCTAGCGCTTGATAAACCGTCATAAACTGCTCGATTTTGGGTAAACAAGTCTCACCAAAAGGCGTGAGTGTTGTTTTATTTCCTCCTTCAAATAAGCGCTGACCCAGTGTTTTTTCCAATTCCTTTATCGAGGCAGACAATGCCGCTTGCGAACGGTTGGCGCGATCTGCCGCCGCCCGAAAGCCGCCTTCCTCTACCACGCATAAAAAGTGACGTAATTGCTGTAATTTCATACGCTTATTCCTCACCACTATTAATATATAAGATATCGTTTATGATAGATTAAATCTATCATATCCTAAATTTAATTAGTTAGATTTATCATTAGCACTTGGGTAGGATACCTCTATAGCAATCGCTGCCCAATCATTGGTCAAAGGATATGACGACATGACGACTCACTCAACCAAACAAGCCATCAAAACCTCACTTTATGCGTCTAAATCCCCTTTAGAATGGGCGATCACTAACAATGGTACGTTGTACACCGCGCAGATTCCTATCGATGAAAATGGTGACGTGGTTGTAGGTGGTATCGAAGCGCAAACCCGCCAAACGCTAGACAATCTAAAGCACACACTAGAATGTGCCAATGTTGGCATGGATTCGGTGTTACAGGTCATGATCTATGTGACCGATCGCGACTATCTAAAAACGGTCAATCAAGTCTACGCCGAATACTTTGACGCACCCTATCCAAATCGGGCAGCGCTCGTGATAGCAGGACTGGCTCGTGAAGAAATGTTGGTTGAGCTGGTTGTATATGCCGCTTTGCCTTAAAACTAATTTTAATATTCCATCTTTTAGTACTTTATCAAGGAAGCTCTTATGTCAGCTCACACCGCCCAACAGATATTGCAGCAAGACCCAACCAAATCACTTTATATTAACGGTGAATGGCAGTCAGGCGTAAATACCGTAGCCAATATTAACCCATCTGATATCACTGACACTATCGGTGAGTTCGCACAGGCCAGTGGCGATCAAGTCAAAGACGCTATTGCTGCTGCCCGTCACGCTCAGCCAAAATGGGAAGCGACTCCTTTAGAAAAAAAGCAGTCTATCCTACAAGCGATTGGCGATGAAATGATTGCTCGCTGTGATGAGCTAGGTACGCTGTTGTCTCTTGAAGAAGGCAAGCCGTTTGCGGAAGGTCGCGGCGAGATTTACCGCGCAGGTCAGTTTTTTCATTACTATGCCGCTGAGGTATTGCGCCAAATCGGTGATACCGCCGCCTCAGTACGTCCTGGTGTCAAGGTTGAAGTTACCCGCGAAGCAGTCGGTGTGGTCGCCATTATCTCACCTTGGAACTTTCCAACTGCCACCGCTGTGTGGAAGATCGCGCCAGCGCTAGCCTTTGGTAATACGGTCATTTGGAAGCCTGCGAACTTAACACCTGCCAGCGCAGTGGCATTGGCCGAAATTATCCACCGTCAAGGCATGCCAGAAGGCACATTCAACCTGCTACTGGGTGGCGGCTCGTCAGTCGGTGATGCACTCATCAATTCTACAGATATCGATGCCGTTAGCTTTACCGGTTCTGTGCCAACAGGTCGCAAAGTTGCTGCTGCGACGGCACCGAACTTTATTCGTTGCCAGCTTGAGATGGGCAGCAAAAACGCCTTGGTCATCGCTGACGATGCCGATTTGCAAGTCGCTATCGATGCGGCGGTTGCTGGTTCGTTTGGTGGTTCAGGGCAGAAATGTACGGCTTCTTCACGCCTCATCGTAATGGACAGTATTCATGATGCCTTTGTCGAAGGTGTGATTGCCAAAATGAAAACCTTAAAAGTCGGTCATGCGCTTGATGACGGTATCTTTATGGGTCCTGTTGTCGATGACAAGCAGCTGGCGTCAAACATGGACTGGATCGAAAAGGCCAAACAGTCTGGTGCAAATTTAGCCTTTGGTGGTGAGCGGTTAGAGATGCCGCATGACGGCTACTATATGTCGCCGACGTTATTTACCGAGACGGACAACAGCTGGGATATTAACCAAGAGGAAGTATTTGCGCCGCTCGCTTGCGTCATGCGTGTCAAGGATTTGGACGAAGCGATTGCGATGACCAATGACACGCGTTTTGGTTTGACTGGCGGCATCATCACTCAGAGTTTGCGCAGCAGCGCGATGTTTAAAGAGCAAGTGCAAGCAGGCTGCGTCATGGTCAATCTAGCGACGGCAGGTACGGACTATCATGTACCGTTTGGTGGCCGTAAACAGTCAAGCTTTGGCCCGCGTGAGCAAGGTCAATATGCCAAAGAGTTCTATACCATCGTGAAGACCGCTTATCAAAAAGCGTACTAGAACTATCTTAACAAGACTGCTCGCCGCTATCGAAACGATACTGTGCTAAAACGTGCTCAATCGCTAATGATAGCGGCTACTGATAAAAGTATTAAAGGGAATTGATATGTACCAAGACCATATCGTCATTGACGGATTACAGTATAGCCATTGGGATCGTGACTACTTTAAGATGCTACAAGCCAGTGGTATCAATGCGGTACACGCCACCTTGGTCTATCACGAAGATGCTCGTCAGACCATGACCCGCTTTAGTGAGTGGCACACACGCTTTGAGCAAAATAGCGATTTAATCTTACCAGTGTACTCAGTTGCTGATATCAAAATGGCAAAAGAGCAAGGCAAGGTCGGCATCTTCTTTGGCGCGCAAAACTGCTCACCAATTGATGATGAAATTGGCTTAATCAGCGTGATGCGCCGCCTAGGTCTATTGATTATGCAGCTGACTTACAACAACCAGAGCTTACTAGCCACTGGTTGTTATGAGCAGAATGACAGCGGCATCACACGTTTTGGTCAGCAGGCCATCGCTGAGATGAACCGTGTCGGTATGATCATCGATATGTCTCATAGCGCAGAGCGCTCCACGCTTGAAGCGATAGAAATCTCATCGCGCCCGATATGTATCAGTCATGCCAATCCAACCACGGCTCATGACGCGCTACGCAATAAATCGGATACGGTCATCAGTGCCTTGACCCAAGCAGGCGGGTTGTTAGGTTTTAGCTTATACCCGTTTCATTTGCCAAATGGTAGTGCATGTACGCTTGATGACTTCTGTACGATGATTGCCAACTGTGCCGACAAATATGGCGTCGAGCATTTATCTATTGGTAGTGACTTGTGTCTCAATCAACCCCAAGCCGTGCTTGAGTGGATGCGTAATGGGCGCTGGTCAAAAGCGATGGACTATGGTGAAGGCAATGCCAATAATTCAGGTTGGCCAGATACCTTGCCGTGGTTCGCTGGCAAGGACGGTATGGAAAACATCTATAACGGTTTGCTAAAACATGGCTTTAATGAGATTGACGCTGGAAAAGTCATCGGTCAAAACTGGTTTGATTTCCTTGGAAATGGCATAAGGCCTTTAGCCTAAAGGATAATTCTAGCAAGTTATCGCTAAAAATCGCTATAGGACGACAGACGTTTTATAGCGCATACCCATTTGAAATAGATAGCTTTGAAGTAAATGCCTTTGAAATCAATAATATAGTGAGGATATCTGGCTATATCCTCATTGTTATACGTCTGATCTAAATAACGGAACGTTAGCATATGGAGCCACATCATGGCCGATTTAAAGGGACTTAACCAAGGTGAGCAAGGACGCTCAAACGCTGCTAATAGCACAGCGGATAAGGTCAACGCTGTACCAGCTGCTGCCGATATTGATGCGTTGGGGCTAAAAAACCCTGCCTTTTGGTATAGTGGCGGGTTTATTACGATTTTTGTGCTCATGGCGATTTTTGCAGAAGCACAGTTAGCAACGATTGTGGATGTTGGTTTTAAATGGTCGGCCAATATCTTTGGTCCTTTTTGGCAAATTTTGCTTCTCGCTACTTTCGTTATCGCTTTAGCGGTTGGTGCAGGTCGCACGGGTCGTGTGATTTTGGGCAACTTACCAAAGCCTGAAATGGACAATTTCAAGTGGATGGCCATTCTGTTTTGTACATTGTTGGCTGGCGGCGGGGTTTTTTGGGCGGCGGCAGAACCTATTGCTCATTTCGTGTCAGCGCCTCCTTTATACGGTGAGTCACCAGACTTGCAACAACGAGCATTTAACGCCTTATCACAATCTTTTATGCATTGGGGATTTTTGGCGTGGTCGATTGTCGGTAGTTTGACCGCGATTGTGGTCATGCATCTGCATTATGACAAAGGCTTGCCGCTGAAACCTCGCACACTTCTTTATCCTATGTTTGGTGAGCGCGTACTTACTGGTCAAACGGGCGCGATTATCGATGCTTGCTGTATCGTCGCCGTGGCTGCGGGTACGATTGGTCCCATTGGCTTTTTGGGTCTACAGACCAGCTATGCCCTCAATACCTTGTTTGGTATTCCTGATACTTTTGCCACCCAGCTTATCATTATCATATTCGCGATTGCGCTTTATACCTTATCAGCGATCAGTGGTCTTGCTCGAGGCATGCAATTGCTCAGCCGCTTCAATGTCATATTGGCAGTGGCGCTGATGGTCTTTATTTTGATATTTGGACCGACCAATTTTATCGTCAATGGTTATATTCAAGGTGTCGGCACGATGGTCGATAACTTTATTCCTATGGCCACTTTTCGCGGTGATGAAGGCTGGCTTGGCGGTTGGACCGTGTTCTTTTGGGGTTGGTTTTTGGGTTATGGCCCGATGATGGCCATCTTTATCGCTCGTATCTCACGAGGTCGTACGATTCGTCAATTGATTACCACGGTTTGTATCATTGCGCCACTCGTTACTTGCTTTTGGTTCACCGTCGTTGGTGGTTCGGGTCTGGCGTTTGAGATTGCCAATCCGGGCAGTGTCAGTAGCGCGTTTGAAGGATTTAACTTGCCAGGCGCGCTATTAGCCGTTACCCAGCAATTACCCTTTCCTTTAATTACCTCGATATTATTTCTAATTTTAACCACTGTTTTTATCGTCACGACAGGCGATTCGATGACCTATACCATCAGCGTCGTCATCAGTGGCGAGCGTGAGCCAAACGCCATGATTCGTACCTTTTGGGGCATCATGATGGGGGTGACAGCGATTGTTTTAATCTCGCTTGGTTCAGGTGGCGTGACAGCGTTGCAGTCTTTTATCGTGATTACCGCCGTGCCAGTCTCTTTTATCCTGCTGCCATCGCTATGGAACGGACCACAAATTGCCCAGCAAATGGCGCGAGAGCAAGACTTGTATCGACCTAATCAGGTAGAGGTAAGACATAAAATTAGCGAAGAAAAGCTCGCTAAGGAAAAGCTTACTCAAAAAACTGATTGACTACCAAACGGTCAAGGTCCAAACAACGATCCTCAAAATGGCTGAATACTTATTTACCAATAGATATCATCATTGAGATTATTAACAAAGCTGCTGGCTCAGTATATTAGGTAAGGTAGTGAAATTATGAATATGATTCATGCAAATAATGAAAGCATTAACGTCAAGCCGCCCCAACTTACCACTGAATTTCGTACTCGTGACGTGATTATGAATGCAGAAAGGTTGGGCGCGATGCACCAAACTCGCATTAGCTTTGTGCGGACGTTACTGCGTAAGATTGATAGAGAGCAATGGACGCTCAGTACCCATTTGTGGGATTTGGATGAGCAAGGCTATGGCACGGTGATTTATCGCCTCAATACTCCAGAGCATCTGTATCATCTGGTGGTGTTTTGTAATGAGCTGTCTGATGAAGAGCGTAATGATAGGGTGATTGCTCAAAAATGGGATGTGACCTTTGGTCTGGTCTTTGGTGAGATAAGTGAGGAATTACTGGGTAATCTACAAGCCAACGTACCGCTGCAAGAAGCAGGTCGCAACTCTAATATGGTGATGGTGCTGGCACGAGCAAATAAGAGCGTACGGGTCTTTGATCATATCGTTAGCTCACTCGCCGTTGGTCAGCAACCAGATTTGGATATACTCGCGCAAGTGGGTTATATATTGCGCACTACTGCCGTCTATGGCAATGGTAAGTTTGGTATTTATGACTTCAAACCGTTAGATCACAGTGCAGATTTTGATCAATCCTTTCGAGCGCAGATGTGTGCCGTGTATTTGCTGCGTGAGTTTAGCTTAGATTGGGTCGATTATTTGGCAAAGCAAAAAGGCGGTAGCAACGCCGCTGCACTGCATCCAGAGATTAAGCGTTACTTGGGAGTTGGTAACGCCACCGGTCTGGGCATGGCACCGTATCTAATCAACCATCCTTGTGTCGTCGATCAATGGCTAACTACCCGTGAAGAAGCGTTGCAAGTGACACTGATCTGCCAGATTGAACCCAAAAAAACTGCATATTTTGCCAGTTTAATCAAACGTGCTATTCAGCATTTTAGCGAGATTGTTACCATCAATGAGTCGCAAATCAAACTCAATGAAGCGGTCGTTGCAGAATTAGCCGTATTACAAAATAATTTGATGGCAACCATTAATCACTACAGTACATGGGCGGAGTTCTTACAAGCTCACCATCATCTAAGCCTTGAGAGCCAAGAAGTGATTATCTCTTGCTTGATGGAGCTTTATCCTGAGCGTGTCGATGCGTTTCAAGAAAAAATAAATGCCGATGAAACGCTATCGCTACCGAAAGGCAAGGTGATCCAAGATTTAATCGATGTATTAGAGCTACATTATCAGTGGGCGATTAATATTGATTTTAGCCAGCCCGATAATAGCCATTGGTTTTGGTATCGTTCGGTGGATAAAGAAGAGCCAAGGATGGGTGTGCGCGGGCAAGAACCGGGTGCTGATCGTGAGCTTGCATTAGACATCGCACGGCAAGCAAATAAGCTGTATCTCGCGTTGAAACCCACCGATCCAAAGCAGCTCATTTCAGAGTTCATCTTAAATCAGCCAAAATATCGCTCGATTGCGCGCCGCGTTTGGACGATGGGACATAAGCCACTGGGCGATATTCAGATGAATGTCTTGCATAAAAATGCATTACCCATGCACCTGTTACGGTGTAAGTTATCGATGTTTGGGGCAACCAAGTTCGATCCCAGATCAGATCGCTGGGTGCGGATCACCTTGTTTCAAGGTGCGCCTTTGTTTGCAGAAGTGCATAGTGATGAATGGCTGTTTCCTTTATTACCCGATTTATCAAAAGAGCAGGGAGGTTTGACTCATGATCGTATCGCATAATGAAATCGTGACGATAGTACACAAAGCCTTTACTGGGATGCACCGTGAAGTAGGCGAAGCGGATGTGATTGCTACTATGGTCGCTGAGCTACAGATGGCGGGCTTGGACGGTATCAGACACTTTAATAATGCCAGTCCGTATATTTTAACCGAGCACGATACGCCAATCGATATCGTCTATCAAGAAGACGGCGCTATTCGTTTAGATTTGCATGGTAGCAGCTTGGCTTGTCACTTGCCGACTATCATTGACTATGCTCTGGAAAAAATGGGTGATTTGGCGCATTTTCATATTTATTTACAGAACTGTCATAACCGCTGGTTGGCTTATAGTGAGCTGGTGGAGCTGGCTGCCAAAGGCTTTGCTTGTCTGGCTAAATGGGACAATGGCTCTGTGCCCAAGCATACATTATTTACGTTAAATCAAGGTTTTGTGTATCCTGATTTATACTTTTTTGACCAAGCACAAGCCAATTATAATACCAATGATATGATTATTGAAATTGCGACTCAAAATTTTGATATTGAACAGGACATACAGCATTTCAATCATAAAATATCGACAGATGAGCTATTTGAAACCCATCAGCGCGCATGGAAAGAAGGTATCTATGTCGACGATGAGCAGTGGGCGATACTCAAAAAAATGGCTGCGGCGATGTTGGTAGAAAATAGCGAAACATCAAGTAAAGGTGCGGGAGGAGCGTAAGCGAGAGGAATGTAATAAATAAAAGGTTACAAAATGACATAGGCAAATAGATGAAGCCAAAAAGAGGCTTGTAATTAAAAATTTCAGAAAGTGTTTTGAATTAAAAGGTATTTCGGAGTTGTTTGAATAGATGGGAAAAGCTAGAGGCTTTGATTAAGCAGAATAAGATTGGCGGTGAAGGAGGGATTCGAACCCTCGATACGCTATTAACGCATACACACTTTCCAGGCGTGCGGTTTCAGCCACTCACCCACTTCACCGTTTTTAGACGGCTTAGTATAGCGGATACTGTCTAGAATGTCACGACTTGCACCTTATCTTTCTTTATTTACAAACGCCTGCTACGATAGCGTATACGTAATGACAAGCATAGATGGTTGAAAGTTAAATGATAAGTTTCGGTAGGCTCAATGCCCGTTTGAAAAACAGTATTACAATGACCGTGATGGCGGTGATCATAAGTATAACTTCAGCGCATGCTGATGACTTTACTCAGTGTAGCGAGTCTTTTTATGGCGGTGTCTATCCTGAGTTTATTAATACCAAGCTAAGCAACAAAACCCAAGCTTTATGCATGGATGGTTTTGCCGTTATGTATTCTGGCGTATCGCGTACACCGCTTTGGTCGGCAGAATATTTGGATCGCAAGCGTTTACAACAAGCAAAAGAAATCGATCGTGAAGACAGCTTTCATGAAGAAAGTAGGTTACCAAAATCCGCACGCGCCTCATTGTCCGACTATTCAGGCTCTGGCTATGATCGCGGGCATTTAGCGCCCAATGCCGATATGGCGAATCGTAGTCAACAATATGATAGCTTTAGCCTTGCCAATATCGCTCCGCAGTCACCACGTAACAATCGCTATATCTGGCGTAATATTGAATCAGCCACTCGCTATTTGACCCAGCAATATGGAGAGGTTTATAGCATTACAGGGGTAGCCTTTACTGGCAAAACAACCAAGCAACTGGCAGATCGTGTACTGGTGCCCAGTCATTTTTTTAAAGCCGTCTACATACCAGCGATTAATCAAGCAGGGGTCTATTATGCACCCAATGATGAGTCAGAGCGCATAGAGGTTATTAGTGTTGATGAACTCTCGACTAGAATTGGTATCGATGTGCTGCCCGTCTTGGATGCCAAAACCAAAACACAGGCATTTGATCTGCCATTAAAGGCGGGTGAAAGCTCCGAGTTGCCCGATGAGCCAACAGAAGAGCCGGCTTGGATGCTGTTTGTTTGGGCGATTCTTGAGTGGGTAATCGCCCAATTGCAAGCATAATGCCTTTGTGACACGAGTCTATATATAATAAAAGGCACAAGAAATCCAAAAATTACGCAAGATATTGTTAATAAAAAGGAGAATCAAATGATTGATCCATTTGCCAATGACCACCAAAGTATGCAAATCGGTGAGCTTATCATCGAGAACCAAACAGATAAAATTATTATATATGGCGATATTGATTTGACTCTTGATGCTACTGGATATGAGCAAGCACAACAGTTACATGAACTAACAAGCAAGATTCTTCAGGCATTTGAAAATAGTTCTATTTACAATAATAGTCAGCATAAGTCAAAAGAAAAATATGACCGGTTGGATAAAAATATCGACAATCCTTTTTTGTAACTATTTGATATAGTTCAAATTTTATAGAAATAATAAACTATAAAAAAATTACTAGGCAAAAGCTTAAAATTGCTTATAATGAGTCAAGACATCGCTTATGTCGTATAAAATTTTGATGAGCAGTTTTTTTAGATGCGATAACTACTCCCAAAGAGTAGAAAGTCGCATAGCTGTTAATAGGGATTTTAGCGAAGGATAAGCCTAGGAGATCAGAAACATAACGTTTCGAGTAATCATTGTATGAAGGGAATCAGTCTATGAAATTATTTACCAAAACCACTCTAGCTGTTGCAGGTATCAGTTTAGCAAGCATGGCATTCGCCGCTGATCCTTTGGCCAATACCACGTGGCAGACATTTGATGAAGGTAAGCCAAAAGGTACCGTAAAGATTACTGAGTCAAACGGTGTACTAACAGGTACGCTTATCGCTACCAACTCAGCCAAAGGCAAAAAGCACGTTGGTACGACCATTATTAAAGGTTTAAAGTCTGATGGTGGTGGCAAATATAGTGGTGGTACGATCACTGATCCTGAAAAAGGCAAAGACTATCGTATGACCGCAAACTTGAGTGGCAACACCTTAAATCTAAAAGGTTATATCGGTCCATTCTCACGCAGTCAAACGTGGAAAAAGAAATAAACCTATCGTTTATTTTTAACATTAGACCTAATATTTATAAATAAAAATCCCGCAATACCTTTTGGTAATGCGGGATTTTTAGTACATATATTTTAATATTGGCTTCAGAGCTTATCTCACAAATTCTGGATATGCTTCCATACCACACTCTGCTATATCCGCACCTTCATACTCATCTTCTTCAGAGATACGCAGACCAATCACTAATTTGATAACCGCCCAAGTGATTAAGCTGGCGATGAATACCCAAGTAAAGATAGTGGCTGCACCAGCAATCT
The DNA here is from genome assembly GCF_049896785.1 of Psychrobacter sp. TWP2-1-2. NCBI lineage: Bacteria > Pseudomonadati > Pseudomonadota > Gammaproteobacteria > Moraxellales > Moraxellaceae > Psychrobacter > Psychrobacter sp. TWP2-1-2. The sequence goes on from NZ_JAFCVA010000009.1 coordinate 76,783, forward strand.
GACCTACGAACGATGCTGCTGGATTGGTAATTGGTACGATAAGTAGACCGAACAGACCGACTACACCATGAACTGAGATGGCACCCACTGGATCATCTATTTTTATTTTATCCAATGCTAAGATAGATAGCACAACGATAACGCCAGCGATCAAACCAAACAGTGTTGCTTGTAATGCAGATGGGGTTGAGGGTTCTGCTGTGATAGCGACTAATCCTGCGAGTGCACCATTTAAGAGCATGGTTAAGTCAGCTTTGCCAAAGATGATGCGTGCTATTATTAAAGCACCGATTGCACCGCCTGCCGCTGCTCCATTGGTATTCAAAAACACCATAGCAACCGAGTTAGCACTGGCAATATCACCCAGTTTTAGCACCGAGCCGCCATTGAAACCGAACCAACCCATCCAGAGAATAAGTGTTCCAAGCGCTGCCAGTGGTAAGTTAGCCCCTGGAATGGCGCGTATTTCACCATTAGGGCCATACTTGCCTTTACGTGCACCTAATAATAATACCCCTGCTAATGCAGCCGCAGCACCCGCCATATGGACGATACCAGAACCTGCAAAATCAGAAAAACCCATGTCGCCTAAATTGAACATCCCAAATACATCATTGCCACCCCACGTCCAGCTACCCTCTAATGGATAAATGACACCAGTCATCACCACAGCAAATAATAGGAACGACCACAGCTTCATGCGCTCAGCCACCGCTCCTGAAACGATCGACATACAGGTTGCAACAAACACCACTTGGAAGAAAAAATCCGACGCAGCGGAGTAAACAGAATCACCGTCAAAGCCGTTTTCAGCGGAGGCTGCTAGGGCATCTGCTACCAGCGTTTCATTACCCGCGATACCGCTCAAGAATAGGTTGCCACCATACATAATGGCATAGCCGCATATCATGTACATAGTACAAGCGGTGGCAAAAAGTGCGATATTTTTGGTTAAAATCTCAACGGTGTTTTTTGAGCGGACGAGTCCAGCTTCTAACATGGTGAAGCCTGCTGCCATCCACATGACGAGCGCCCCGCACATTAAAAAGTAAAACGTGTCAAGTGCGTACTGGAGCTCGAAGATTTGATTTTGCATGTTAATTCCCCCTTGAATTGATGCAATACAGCTATCGGTATGATCTATAAATCTGTGTCTATATGGCCTTGCGCGTTAGATAGCGTCAGGGCCTGTCTCGCCCGTACGAATACGAATAACTTGCTCAAGTGCAGTGACAAAGATTTTGCCGTCACCAATCTTGCCTGTGCTAGCGATGCGAGTGATGGCTTCGATAGCAGGTTCGACCATCTCATCAATAACAGCCACTTCGACTTTTACTTTAGGTAAGAAGTCCACCACGTATTCTGCGCCGCGATAGAGTTCTGTGTGACCTTTTTGGCGACCGAAACCTTTGACTTCAGTAACAGTGACACCTTTAACACCGATGTCAGAAAGCGCTTCACGTACATCATCGAGCTTAAACGGTTTTAAGATCGCAGTGATTAGCTTCATAAAATATTCCTTATTTGTGTGATGCCGCAGGTTGATCGAAGCATTGTGGTGCATCGTATCGCTGCCATGCTTACTATTAGTCATTCAAGAACTGTGCCAATTTACTCAAGGGGGATAGGTAAGATTGGATTTGTTTGTTCAAAAACAGCCATAGTTATGGCAAAAAATACTGGTTATGCTGCAATGGTATAAACCACCGTTATGAGCATAGAGAATGCGAATTAACCTTTAGCGTTGAACTGACGAAAACTTTATTATAACCAACTTTTTAGGTGCTTGGGGAGACCATCCATCTATTTCCTGTGATGATTTGCTAACCTAGTTTGGCATATGAAACGAATCACTTGAGGAGAAAGTAGGGAAAATTGTGTGATACGGTAAGCGGCAGAGCTTAACATGGATGTATAGGCTCTGCGCTCAAAGAGAGAGGAGTGGCTGTGTAGATCGGCTAAAGCCTATACCTTTGGGAAGAGTAGGTAGGGGGTTTTGGTGCTGCCGAGCAGCTTTTTTGTGTCGCTACCTTTTAGAAGTTCACGCAGACGAGATTGGCCAAAGGCACCGGTCATCAGCATACCGATATCATTTTCATTTTGATAATAATTCAAAGCCGAAGTGACATCACGGCAGTCCAGCAAGGCTTTTTTAGACTTGATGCCTGCTTGTTTGAGACGCGCATAAGCTTCACGTAGCGCATCGCAATTTTCAGAATTTTCTTTACCGACCATCACGATATGAACGGTTAATGCGCGCACCAGTGAGGTTTTGCAGAGCCAATTGAGCAATTTATGTGAAGTAGGACTGTTGTCAAAAGCAAACAACGCGGTCGTAGGGGGCAAAAATGGTGCATGAGTCACCAAAATGGGGCAGTGGCTGACTCTAATTAACTGGCTCAATGTCGATTTGCAGGTGACATTGTGACCTATAACGATCAATTGTGCTTTGTCATCGACGTAATCGATACTTTCATTGAGGTGTTCATGGCGATGCAGGGTATAGGTTTTTAGTTTTTGTCGCTGCTGCTCGCAATAGGTGGTAGCTTGATGAAGCAAAAGCTTACCTTGGGCTTTTAGCTCACAATTACTCAAGTGCTCCTTGGTGGTGAATTGCTCAAGCAGCATGTTTTCATCATCGATATTTAGGCAGCCTGAGTAATTCACAGCCGCTTTTTGCTGCAAGCTCGGTACAGAATGCAACAATCCGACAGGTGCTTGTAGACGAGTCGCGGCCCACATGCTAGCTTCTAACACTGCTTGCACGTGGTTTGGGCAGTCCAAGCAGGCAATCACACTATCTGGTTTTAAATTACTCATAAGACCACCACATTATTCCAATATTAAAAAAACAGAATAAAAAGACAGCTGCTTAGCTCAAGGGTGGGGCAATAATGCTTATGCCCAACCCTTTGTACCAATGCAGCTGTTTATTCAACTGTCTATTTATGAGCGGTTAATCAATATTAGCTCAATAAATAGACGTGGCTTTGTTTAATCCAATAAGCCAATATCTCGGCGATCGTGGATAGAGAAGCGATCAATCAGTGTTCGGCTCGCATTATTGAGTCCCACCACTTTGACATCAATGCCCTCACGTTGCAAGCGCATGACCAGTTTGTCCAAGGTGTCTACGGCACTGACATCCCAAAAATGCGCTTGGCTGACATCAATTTGAATACTGTCCAAAGCTTCTTTGGTATCGAAGCTGTTTAAGAACTGAGTCGTAGAAGCAAAGAATACTTGTCCTTGCACATAATAATAACGGGTATTAGTACTCTCATCATATTCGCTAAATACCGTTAAGAATTGACCAATTTTATTGGCAAATGCCAGCGCCGATAGCAGCACGCCCACGCCCACGCCATAAGCTAGGTTGTGCGTAAATACTGTGGTCAAAACAGTCGCTAGCATGACAATGTTAAATGACATCGGATGCGTTTTAAATTCGCGAATAGACTGCCAGTTAAAAGTACCAATAGAGACCATAATCATCACAGCGACCAGTGCCGCCATTGGAATTTGACTGACCCATTCACTTAAAAACACTACCATAATGAGCAGTACGATACCTGCCATCAAAGTGGACAGACGCGTACGTCCGCCAGATTTGACGTTGATCATAGATTGACCAATCATGGCACAGCCTGCCATACCACCGAAGAAACCTGATACGACGTTGGCAATCCCTTGACCACGACACTCGCGGTTTTTATCGCTTGGCGTATCTGTCAAATCATCGACGATAGTCGCTGTCATCATCGATTCTAATAAACCAACGATGGCAAGTGCGATAGAGTAAGGCGCGATGATCAGTAAAGTATTTAGGTTCAATGGAATGTCAGGTAATAAGAACATCGGTAATGAATCAGGCAAATCGCCCATACTGCCGACATTACGAATATCAAGATTCATATACATGGCGACAGCGGTCAAACCAACGATACAGATCAGCGGTGACGGAATCACGCGACCGATTTTAGGAATCAGCGGAAACAAGTAGATAATCGCTAAGCCCGCCGCTGTCATGATATAAACCGTCATGCCAACGCGTTCAGTCATTGGGTTAAGCTCAGGCAGCTGGGCGGCAAAGATCAATATCGCGAGCGCATTGACGAAGCCAATGACTACCGAGCGCGACACAAAGCGCATCAAATTGCCAAGCTTTAGGATACCCATTACAATCTGAATCCCACCGCACAATAAGGTGGCAGCTAGCAAATACTGCAAACCATGCTCGGCGACTAAGTCAACCATCACCAGTGCCATCGCCCCAGTTGCTGCCGAAATCATGCCTGGACGACCACCGACGAAACTGATCACGACCGCGATACAAAATGAGGCATACAAGCCGACTTTTGGATCAACACCCGCGATAATAGAAAAGGCAATGGCTTCAGGAATCAGCGCTAAGGCAACGACCAAACCGGATAAAACGTCGCCGCGAACATTGGAAAACCACTCGTCACGTAAGTTATCAATAAAAGATGTCATAAGTAAACTGCATAGGGTTAGAGGCAAAAAAAGTAATCATTACTCATTCATAAAATGATCGCGTCGCTATAAAAGTAGCTATTCATCTTTCTTTTACGGCAATATGTGCTGTGTCATATTGCAGTATTGAATTATTAAAGGTCACTAATAAGTAGGTCTACTGATTTACTTACTGGTATCACTAATACGCTCACCAATAATTGATACGATGATAAATTCAGTGAGATTACTTAAAAAAATAGTTAAAATAAGGTGCTTAAAGCAGGGCGTTTATAAGAGCACCTACAATAACGAATAGCGTCAGCAATGATATGCTGCGGTAGAGGGTAATAAATAATCTGTCAAATAAAAATAGCCGCTCGACATGACCCGTCTATAGTAGTAACTTTGCCAAACAGCAGTGACAATAGCGTGCTAACTGTGACAACATGCTAAACTAAAATGCTTGGGTAAATACCCAGTCACTTACAGATTAAGGCAACTATTATAGCATTAGCCACTTAATATAAAAACAGGCGCATAATAGCACATCGTCATAAAAAACCAGTACCGAAATCTGAACGATACCGTTATGATGCGTCTCATCTTGACGGCATCATTTTGCTTCTTTATATAGGTTTGTTTGATGCCATTTTGCTCGTCCAACAGAAGGAATAAATATGACCACCAACACTGCAACAGATGCCTTACTTCACAAAGGCAGTGGTCTACAAGTCGTGGTCGGTTTGGGACAATCTGGATTATCAGTTGCGCGCTATTTGGCCAATCAAGGCTATCAGGTTGCTGTTACTGATGCTCAGGTAACACCTAGCTTAGCAGATCAACTGCCCGCTGAGATTAGTATTCGCCAATTTGGTGCGATTGACGCTGAGCTCTTGCAGCAAGCGGCACGTATTATTATAAGCCCCGGTATCTCACTTGCTACCGAAGCCGTCGCCGCTGCCCGCCAAGCGAATATTCCCGTGGTTAGTGACATTCAGCTATTTTGTGAGGCTTGTACCGTACCGATAGTGGCGATTACTGGTTCTAATGCTAAGAGCACCGTGACCACCTTGGTCGGGCAAATGGCCGCGGATGCTGGTGTCAATGTCGGTGTCGGCGGTAATATTGGCGTGCCAGCGCTGACCTTGCTTGATAATCCTGATATGGAACTGGCGGTACTTGAGCTGTCGAGCTTTCAGTTGGAGACGGTGACCAATTTGGGTGCGCAAGTGGCGACAGTTCTGAATATGTCACCTGACCATTTAGATCGCCACGGTGATATGCTGGGCTACCATCAAGCCAAACATCGTATCTTTCAGGGTGCTAAGTCCGTGGTTATCAATCGCGAAGACGCATTGACGCGTCCGCTCGTGGCTGATAATTTGCCCAGAGTGAGTACCGGTATACATGCTCCTGATAAAGGTCAATATGGTCTTATTACTACTCCTGAAGGTCAGATTTATCTTGCCCACGGTACAGAAAAACTACTGTCGGCAGATAAACTGTTGATTAAAGGTCGTCATAATCTGCTCAATGCACAGGCAGCCTTGGCATTAGGCGAACTTGCTGGTTTGCCATTGGGCAGTATGTTAAATACCTTACAGCAGTTTACTGGACTTGAGCATCGTTGCCAGTATGTGGCAAATGCTGCAGACATTGATTATTTCAATGATTCAAAAGGCACCAATATCGGCTCAACGATGGCAGCTATCGAAGGGCTGGGCGCAGTCTACGCGCCAAAGGACGGTAAACTACTATTGATTTTGGGTGGACAAGGTAAGGGTCAACAGTTTGGTGAATTGACGCCGTTTATCAATCAGTATGTTAGCCAAGTACTGTTTATTGGTGAAGATGCGCCGCTGATTGAACAGCATCTGCGAGCAGCTAAGATAAGCGCCGATGTTGCGTTACATCAATGCCAAACTTTAGAAAATGCTTTTACAACCATTCAACAAGTCACGACAAGCAGCCTATCGCAAGTGCAAGCGGTGCTATTGTCACCTGCTTGTGCCAGCTTTGATCAATATAGTGGCTACGCAGCTCGCGGTGAGCATTTCAGTCAGTTGGTTGGTCAATTAGCAACTGAGTCGTCAGATATGATGACTGCGGAATAAAAGGTTTGGTGATTTAAGCATTTGCATGATAAGTGCTTAGCGAATATCAGCATTTAATAAAGAAATCAGTATTTAATAAAGAATAAAAGCAATGCAATAGGATTGCCCTGAATTGACTTTTACGATGTGCGCGCATTTTCTGTATAAATGATTGTTTTGCTTATAGATTGCTGCTACTGTCAATCATAGCCAGTCAGCAACATGAATGGTCAGCTTATTTGCTTAGTAATCTGTCTGGTACTGTCTATTTTCTATTTTTTAAACGGTGGCGTTTAATAGACGCCGTGTTTTTTCGTTCGTTAGTGTATATAAAATTATGGCGCTCTCTTCTCTTTTTCGTTCCTCGTCCCAACCGAAGCAAGCATCTGGATCAGATGGTATTCTTTCTATGCCGTCAGCACGCGCCATTCTCCTATCGAGTGTTGGCTGTATGTTGGTGCTCAGTTTATTGATGGTGGCTTCCGCATCTATTCCTTTTGCGCTCAGTCGCGGCATGACAGAGCTGCACTTTTTCAAAAACCAGCTGCTGTATATGATGATCGGTTTGACGGTCGCTACGGTTTCTTATTACAGCGTGTCTTTGCGAACACTATATAAGACTGAAACCCAATTTATCTTATTGGGTATCACTGGCATGCTGCTAGTGGCAACCCTATTTAGTACGCCTATTAACGGCTCCAAGCGTTGGCTGAACCTAGGGGTATTTAATTTTCAGGTGGCAGAGTTGGCCAAGTTGGTGATGATTGTCTTTGTCTCTGATTTTGTGGTGCGTCGCTCTTTTGAAGTTCGTAACGGCTTAGACGGTTTTTTACGGATTATGTTGGTGGTGGTACTCATCACCATGCTGCTATTGTCACAGCCTGATTTTGGTTCTTTTGTCGTTATTTTAGGTACCATCTTTGCGATTTTTTATATCGCTGGTGCGCCTTACAAGCACTTTTTAGCACTGGGCGCGGCTGCCATCGGTGGAGCGGTATTGATGGTGACGACAGCGCAGTACCGATTGGTACGTGTGATGTCATTTATGGATCCGTTTGATGATGTGCAAGACACGGATTATCAGCTGGCACGCAGTTTGATTGCCTTTGGTCGTGGACAATTTACAGGCGTTGGTTATGGTGAGAGCGTACAGAAACTGTCGCATTTGCCCGAGGCACATACTGATTTTCTATTAGCCATTACAGGGGAAGAGTTAGGCTTTGTTGGGGTTACTATGGTACTGGTGCTCGAAGCGCTGATTATCGGTAGCGCGATGCGTATCAGTTATAATGCGCTCAAACGTCGGCAGATGCGTATGAGCTATACCGCCTTTGGTATCGGTGTGGTGTTCATAGCGCAGACAATTATCAATGCGGCGATGAATATGGGCGCGATTCCAACCAAAGGATTGACCATGCCATTCTTCAGTTATGGTGGCTCATCAATGTTGATTAGTTTGGTGATGGTTGCATTATTGCTAAAAATTTATAAAGAAAGCCCTGAAATCGAAAAAAGCCAATGCCGTTATTATTGATAGGTTGAGCATTAGTTATAGGCTCGATGCATCATGACTGGCATTATCCAAAGAAGCGTCGCTAAATAGTGGCGCTTTTTGCTAGCTGATTCTTATTCATTGGGCATATTTAACTGTTGCTTGCCTTGTAGCGGCGTACTGTCCCATTGAGCAATGGCTTGCTTTAACATACGAGTAGGTGTGTCTCTATCGACGGCTGGTTGCTGTAATAGTTGTAAAGCATCGGCGATGAGTTTACTTGGATCCCGTGTATCAATGGGTTGTGCTAGGTTTTGCTTGGAGAGTTTTTGTCCATCAGCATGACATATCAGTGGCAAGTGATACCAATGATCGATGGCAGGCAAGCGTGCGGCATCCATGATGCTGATTTGCGCTGTCGTCATGGGTAGGATATCTAGACCGCGCATAATATGTGTCACTTGTTGCAGTCCATCATCAAGGCTGGCAGCCAAAATATAATTGATCATACTATCTTGGCGACGCACCACCATATCACCCAATATCTGCTGAGGATTATCCCACTGCAATCCTTGAATACCGTCGTTAAAACCAATCTTATAATTCGGTAGCTGTATGCGTAGCTTATGTTGCTCTCTATCAAGGTCAGCGCTGACACAGCAGCGTGGATAGCGCTTCCTGTTTGGTTGCAATGGGTTAACATAATAAGATGGGCTCAGCTCTTCTTGCGCCCAGTATTGCTCTAAATCTTTACGCGAGCACTGACAACCATAAGTGAGCGGATGCAGGGCTGAGTGTAGATAATCATTATAAATATCAATACGCTCAGATTGATAAATGATATCACCGTCCCAGTACAATCCAAGCGCTTCCAAATCAATCAAAATTTGCTCAGTAAATTGCTGATCACAGCGTTCGGTATCAGTGTCTTCAATACGCAGTAGCCATTTACCACCAATGGATTTTATATGGCAAAAGCTGGCAAGCGCGGTCGTCAATGAGCCAAGATGCAGTTCACCAGTCGGTGAGGGAGCAAAACGACCAATCGGCTGTACTGGTATGATTGGAGTGGGCATAGGAATAAGGTTAGTTTTCAAAGTAGGAAATTATCAGTAAAAAAGGTAGAAGATAGAATAATAAATATATCCGTAAAAAGATATTTGTGAAATGAGTCTGTTTTGTTAGCAAATCAATATAAGCAAGCTTAAAGCTCTGTATCAGCCATGATTCATTGACTAAAAACCAGCCAGCTAAAACGCAATAAGCGACCATGTTATGGTCGCTTATGCTTACATTCTACTATTGAGATTAATCGTAATTCGTTTAAGCGCCTTGATTTTGGCGTTCTTTAATCTCAGACAGTGTTTTACAATCGATACACTGGGTAGCTGTTGGGCGCGCTTCGAGACGACGCAGACCAATCTCTACGCCACAAGTTTCACAAAATCCATAATCATCATTTTCAATTTCTGACATAGATTTATCAATTTTGCGAATGAGCTTACGTTCACGGTCACGCGTACGCAATGCGAGGGCAAACTCTTCTTCTTGGGTGGCGCGATCATTGATATCTGGCATAGCACTGGACTCGTCTTGGATATAAGTCTTGGTGCGATCCGCTTCGCCAATCAGTTGGCTCTTCCAATCCAATAATATAGCCTTAAAGTGCTCTAACTGCGCATCAGACATGTACTCTTCGTCTTTGGCAGGCACATAAGGAGTAAACTTAGCTTCACTTGGATTCGTGGTCAGGGTGCTCATATGGGTATCCTACTTTTTTCAAATTAATTCAATAAAACGACGTATCAAAAGACAAGACGCTATCAATGTCATAAACGCTATAATTTGTCCCTTTATAAAACGTTTTACCACTTGGTAACACAAGTAACACAGCGGATCTAATAGTACAGTTATCTTGATATGCTTAAAGCAATCTATCAATGGTCAGGTATATGGTTATGCATATTTTTATTTAAATAGCGTTGTCTTAATAATGCGACAAATCACTGACTGTGAAGATTTAGCTGTGATCGATTTAGCCATCCTAGCTATTATAATTCTACCTAATACCTAATACCAGATACTAGGCAGTCCTCATTTCGTTTTATACGTTGTATCATTGTTTCTGACAATAATGAAGTCATTTTTCATCATCATGTCGCTTTTACCATGCCAGTCATTGTATTCTGAACTCAGAAATATCAGTCAATAGCTTGGGGTATAAGGGCTCACATCAATATTGGTGCCAATAAATCTGGGCGTCAAGTATCCAGTCTTTCTACCCAGCTTGCAACCTTTCCATTGTTGGCTAATTGCAACCAACGGTAACCGGGCGGGACGCTTTTATCATAGGAAAAATCATTCTCATAAGGCTTGAACTGGTAGCAAGTAGATGGCGTACTATAGACCGTGACTCCTTGACGATGGCGAACCTGCTCTTGGTGCGTATGACCACTGATAATGACCTTGAGATGGTCAAATCCTAACAGATGCTGCCAAAAGGCCTCACTATTCTCTGCCATATGCGTGTCAATCCAGTCAGAGTCTACGGGAATGACATGATGATGTAGAGCAATCAGCGCAGGCTTATCACAAGCATCGAGTCTCTCGCATAACCAGTCAATATCGGTAGGCGTTATCTCGCCCTCGACTTTGCCCGTGATGGATGAGTCTAATAACAACAGCTGCCAACGATCAGTCTCAATGACATGCCGGCTTAGCAAGCGCGGGTCGGCAGGTTGAGCAATCAGTTCGCGCTCAAAGAACGGCAAGTCACTGCCTATCTCATCCGTCACATCATGATTGCCTGCGATACAAGTAAAAGGAATATTGGTGGCTTGCAATACCTCAAAAATATGATCGTAAATAGCGGGTTTGACTTCATTGACTAAGTCGCCAGTCACGATAATCAAATCGCAGCGAATGTCGCTACTCAAAGCTTGCTGTAGTACTGTTTCAAAGCACTGCTGACAGACAGAGGCTTCGCTATTGTTAGTATCGCCATCAACACTAGAAGAAACGGGCGTTGATAAATGCAAATCTGTGATTTGTAGTATGTTTACCTGTTCATCTGGTGTGCTAATGTTATTAACAGGATAGCTTAGCATTGGGTCAGTCCCTCATCGAATCGAAACAAGTGATGCTGTTAAAACGAATGATAAATAAATAGATGTCCTGCATCGAGTAGACTAATGAATTTTGGTCTGACCAATATGTTTTTTGGCTTGACGCCGCTAGTATGTCGATGGTATTAGGGCAAGTTTATAACATAAAGTCAATGAAAGCTCTATCATATTGATGAAATAAAGTTGGATAAGAGGATAAAAAAACCAGCGGCTTTATGTGAACCATAATGTGTCTAACGGCGCGCTGACCAAATTTTTGCAGTACTGAGCTTTGAGAAAATCAGCGCGATAAAAAATAAAATGGCTAATATTAATACGATAGCAAGTCCTGTCTGAATATCTAGCCAGATGCTTCCCCAAACGCCTAGCGTCACGCCAAGCTGTGCGATCAGTAGCGATATAACGACCATTTGTTTTGGCGATGATGACCACAAACGTGCCGTTAATGCTGGTAATACCAATAAACCGCTGATTAGTAAACTACCAACCGCTTGCAGGGCAATCGCACAAAATCCCGCCAATACGCCCATAAAGAACAGCCGCTGGCGTGTCGGGTTGATACCTTGGATACGTGCCAATGCTTCGTGAGTGGCAAGCTTAATTTGTGCAGGCCATATATACATAAGTAGACCTAACCCTACCAGCACGCTACCGGCAAGTAAGGGCAAGTCTGCCCAATCAAGCTCTAGCAAATTACCAAACAAAAACCCCAGTACGTTTGCTTGTTGGTCAGTCAACTGGGTCAAAGCCAATAAGCCTAAGCATAACAATGACACCGCCACGACGGCCAAAACCGCATCGACAGGCAGGCGCTCATCATCGATTAATACCAGCCCTAGCACCACCATGACGCTGACCAAGGCAATGCCAATGCCCATAGGTAATTGCCACCATACTGCTAAAGCCACACCAAGCAAGGTGCCATGTGCTAAAGCATCAGCAAAAAAAGCCATGCGTCGCCACAAGACTAAGCAACCTAAAGGCGCTGATAGTAACGCTAAAATACTGCCAGCGATCCAAGCGGGGGCAATGATGGCTAACCAAGCAGTCATAATAAATATCCGTAAAAGTTTTTATAAAGCTCAACGCTCGATATGTGTTTGATGTATTAAGCTTCGATATATTTTATATTTGTGAATGTGCAACGCGCCTTAATGATTATAGTTCGCTTGGGGCGTGATGCTCACAGGCATGCGGTTGATGCACATAAGGCTGCTCATAATGATGCCCAAATAGCTTTTGAAATTCACTACTAACGGCAAGCTCGCTTGGTTGTCCCTCACAGCAAATATGCTTATTAAGACAAATCACGCGTCGACTGCCTTTCATGACCCAATGCAGATCATGCGATACCACCAACATGGCACAACGCAAAAACTCTGGCAGCTCATCAATAAACTGATAGAGCCAAACTTCAGTATCAGGGTCCAGTCCTTGCATCGGCTCATCTAAAATCAATAAGTTGGGTTTGTCTAACAATGCGCGCGCGAGCAAGACTCTTTGTGTCTCACCACCCGACAGGTGCAGCATTTGTCGCGATAATAAGTGCGTCAATGACAAGTTATCAAAGATAAATTGACGCTGCTCAGACGTTAAACGCCTTTTATCCGCTTGTGCCAATAAATCGCAGACTCGTAATGGCAATATCGGCGGTACAGCAAAGCGCTGCGGTACATAGCCAAGCTGTAACTTCTGATGAGAGTTAATGTGCCCTTTGGTTGGCTCAATCAATCCCAAAATAAGTTTAACCAACGTTGACTTACCAGCGCCATTTGGTCCAATAAGACTGACTGTTTCATTAACCGCAATATCGATATCAATATGTGAGAGTAAGCGTTGATGCCCTATATCGTAGCTGATATTGCTTAGGCTCAGCAGTTTACTCGCATTATTAATGGTATTGCCATCAACAGCGGAAAAGTTCGGTTGATTAGACGGTGAGGTAGACAGGCTCATAGTATGACAACCAATAAGTGAATGAGTAATACAAATAAAAAGTGGATGACAAAGACTTATGCTTCAGTGGTTAGGGCGTGCTACTGGCACGCTTGGCAACGACCACTCAGCTCAATCACACTGCGTTCCACGATAAAGCCAACGTCTTGCTCAGCAAAACTCATCATTTCCTGTACGGGTACACTGCTACATTCTTGTACACGCTGACATTGACCACAGATTAAAAATGCTGCGGTATGCTGCGCGCGCGGGTGACAGCAAGGCACATAAGCATTGATAGAGGTCAATTGATGTATCAAGCCTTCACTCAATAAAAACTCCAGACTGCGATAGACAGTGGGCGGCGCGACATTTTTTGGCATTTGTTTTTTAGAGCTAAGCGCTTCGCTGCTGTCATCATTGTTATTGGGCTCTGATAAGCGCATTTGCTGCAATTGCGTGATCAAATCATATGCACCGATAGGTTTATTGGCTGCCAATACCAATTGATATATTTGCTGGCGCAATGGGGTAAAGCGTGCACCATTCAGGCGACATTGTTCTTTTGCTGCCATTAGGCGCTCGGTCACGTCATGCGGCGTAAGGTCCTGCACATCATGTAAATGTTCGCAGACTGATAAACTGGTGGACATGGTGCAAGCTCCTACGAAAAAAAATGGCACTGTTATTATAGTAATTTATAATGTTATAGTATAACATACTAAAAATAAGAGCAGATAAATGATCTTGGCTTATTTATTGATACCTTGATGATCACTCAGATACAACGGCGATAACGTCTAAATGTTTCCACTTATATTTTATCTTTCATACATTAAAGAATCTATTATGAACTCAGTTTTCAAATATTTTTTAAGCTCAACCATTATACTACAGCGATGGCTCATTACGGGCATAGTTGCATTAGGCGTCTTTACTGTGAGTGCACAAGCGGCAACAGTCAGCGTGAGTAACTACCCACTGTTTTTATTGAGTCAAGCAGTGACTGAAGGTTCACCGCCTGCCAAGCAGTTATTGCAAGCAGGGGAGGTAGGTCATCATGGCAGTATCAGCCCAGGCGATATTAAAGCCATTCAGGACAGTAAATTTGTCGTGTGGTTTGGTGAGCCATTAGAAAATAACTTGGCGGCAAGCCTTAATACCGCACCCAATGCGATTGCCTTATTTGAATTTGATGCCTTTAATCGTCATCCGCTACGTGACGTCCAAGGCAAGCCTATTGCTGGCACCTTGGATCCACATATATGGTTAGATCCTGAAAATGCCAAAGCCATGACTCGTGCCCTTGCCGTGATTCATAGCCATGCTAATCCGCAATATAAAGCACTTTATCACGCCAATGCACAAAAATTTGCTCAGCGAATGGATAGGGGAGTGGCATCTTTCGTAAAACAAGCTAAAGGCAAGCAGCAAACCCAGCCTTATTGGGCCTATCATGATGCTTATCAATACATCGAATCCAGCACAAACCTAAAGCTTGTTGGCAGCTTAAGCACTGATCACCATCTAGCACCACGAGCAAGCCAAATACGCTGGCTAAATGAGAAGCGTCCAGCCAAGCAAATGTGTCTGGTTAGCCCAAGTCAACCAGCCAAAGGTCTACTCGCTAAGTTACAGCCTGTAAAAACCACTGTGCAACCTGAAGATATGAGCAATAGTAAAGACTTTGTGAGTGGTTGGCAGACGATGGCACAGCAAATCTATCAATGTATATCGTAGGATAACTGATTAACCATAGTGGCTTGCAACGCTTGAGAAGCCATTATGTAGTCATACTTTGGGTGTTATCCATTGGTCAGTAACTATGATGTTTATGAGTGATTCAGCTAGGTCACTGATAAAAGGTATATTTTTCTTGCTTAAAGGTGGTATGCCCCTTATAATAAGTGGCGTTTTATTTTGGTTAAAAGGTAACACCTGTAGAGTGAGCCGTTCACGGATAAAAGTGTCGCGACGATGTTATATTGCCACCT
The DNA here is from genome assembly GCF_049896785.1 of Psychrobacter sp. TWP2-1-2. Taxonomy (NCBI): domain Bacteria; kingdom Pseudomonadati; phylum Pseudomonadota; class Gammaproteobacteria; order Moraxellales; family Moraxellaceae; genus Psychrobacter; species Psychrobacter sp. TWP2-1-2. The sequence goes on from NZ_JAFCVA010000009.1 coordinate 91,898, forward strand.
TATCCCAATGCTGTAAGGCTATAGGATTGCATTACCGATGACCAAGCCTGCCAAACGCACACAAAAAGATAAAATTGGCATCTATATCAAACGCCAAGCGTGGATATTATTTATCCTTATTATTATTGCTTGGGCTTTAGATACCAGTTGGCTACATAGTGAACTTACTGTCGCAAAAAGCGCCGCTATTGGTGCGCTACTCAGTTTTGCTACCCAAGCTGTATTTGCTTTTTTTATCTTTTGGTACACTGGATATCGCGCGCGCCAACATATTGTTAGCCAGCTATATCGAGGTCAAATGGCCAAATGGCTATTGACTGTGTTTGGTTTCGCACTAATTTTTATTACCGTACAACCCCTATCTGCGCCTGCGCTGTTTATCGGTTTTATGGTAATGCAAATTAGTCACAGTTGGATGTTGTGGCATATACGCTAGCATTAATAGACGATGACTATATCAATAGTTGAGTGCTTAATAGTGCTAGGCAAGTCACCCTGCCGTCCAGCTTCTCTATGACTGATTTCATAAGAAAGTCAAAACATACAAAACTGTCTAAAGACAGCGCCAATGATCATAAAGACTGTGATATGAGCGTTTAAATGAGTATAGCGTGTGATAATGGAGTCGATAGCCAATTATTAGCTATCAGTATTGCCTCTAATTAAATTCTTACAATTTAATTAATCACGCAAAGCTATGTTAGTAAACGTTAATAGTAGCTAACTTATTCATACAGTGCATAAAAAAGTCATAATTGACTTTACACGAATACAACGCTGCATTAATATAGGCAGCTAAATATTTTGCTTATGGACGCTGTATTAAGCGTCGATCGTGGAAACGCGGCAGTAAGTAAACACAGATATAATAATTTCGCGTACATATACAAGGGCTATTACTGAATCATCATAAGCCCTTTTTTGATAGCTAAAATTTATCTTAAGTTATCAAATTGCGCACTAGTAATAGAACTATGGGTTGGATGTTATTGATTACATGAGTGCTTTAGCATGGCTCATTTGCCTGCTTTGTTGCAAGGCAGATAGACATACTACAATCTCATCAGATGACAACCATATTTTTGGTAGTTGATTAAATCGTTGATTAATAAGAAGCTGACATTATGGCAGGCGAGCAAACAACAACAGACTATATCTCTCACCACTTAACGAACTGGACGTACGGCTATCTGCCGGGCGAAGGCTGGAAAGTTGCCTATACTGCTGAAGAAGCTAGTGCAATGGGCTTTAAAGCCATCCACCTTGATTCTATGCTTTGGTCAATTGGTCTAGGCATTGTTTTCTGCGCCATCTTTTGGATGGTCGCTAGAAAAGTCACTTCAGGCGTGCCGGGTAAAACTCAGGCCGCGGTTGAGATGATCGTTGAGTTCGTTGATAACAACGTTCGTGATTCGTATAGTGGTACCTCAAAGCTGATTGCGCCTTTGGCGTTGACTATCTTTGTATGGATATTCTTAATGAACTTGATGGATTTATTACCCGTCGATTTTATTCCTATGATTGCTGGCCAAATCGGCGCAATGATGGGACATGATCCACATCATGTGTTCTTTAAGATCGTTCCAACGACGGATCCTAATATTACGCTTGGCATGTCTTTTTCTGTCTTTATACTGATTCTGTTCTATAGTATCAAAGAAAAAGGTTTGGGCGGCTTTGTTGGCGAGCTAACACTGCATCCGTTTAGTGCCAAAAACCCTATCGTACAAATTATTTTAATACCCATCAACTTTATCTTAGAGTTTGTTACTTTGATAGCGAAACCTATCTCTTTAGGTTTACGACTATTCGGTAACATGTATGCTGGTGAGTTGATTTTCATACTGATTGCTCTAATGCCGTTTTGGATTCAATGGGCGTTATCAGTACCGTGGGCTATTTTCCACATCTTAATTATTACACTTCAAGCGTTCGTATTTATGATGCTGACGATAGTTTATATGTCACTTGCATCATCAACTGAACATTAATTAGACATTCAATAGGTAAATGAGGATACATCCATGGATCCAGTATTAGGTGGTTACACAGTTATCGCAGTAGCACTACTTATCGGTTTAGGTGCACTAGGTACAGGTATTGGTTTTGCTATTCTAGGTGGTAAATTCCTAGAAGGCGTTGCGCGTCAGCCAGAACTTGGTTCACAGCTGCAAACTCGTATGTTCATCGTAGCAGGTCTTCTTGATGCTATTCCGATGATCGGTGTTGGTATTGCTATGCTATTGTTGTTCGCTAACCCTCTAGCAGGTTAATCAGAAAGCTCAGTTGTAAATGTTTGGTAGTCAAAGTTTGTATCTTAACCATAGCCAAAGTTTGGCTATCAAATATGATCAATGAAACTGATTTTTCATTAACAAAGAGGTGATCACGTGAATATCAATTCTACCCTCATCGGTCAAGCCATTGCTTTTGCAATCTTTGTGATGTTCTGCATGAAATTCGTGTGGCCACCACTTATTGGTGCCATCAATGAGCGTCAGCGTAAAATTGCTGAAGGCCTGAATGCCGCAGAAAAAGCAAAAGCAGATCTGGCGACCGCTGAGCAAGACGTCCAGCAGGAGCTTGATCTTGCAAAGACCAAAGCTGCTGCTTTAATCGAGCAAGCGAACAAGAGTGCCAACCAGCTTGTCGAAGATGCAAAAATGCAGGCCCAAGTGGAAGGCGAGCGCATTCGTCAACAAGCGCAAGCGTCTATCGACCAAGAAATCAATCAAGCGCGTGAATCATTACGTGCCCAAGTTGCTGAACTGGCTGTACTTGGTGCAGAAAAGATTTTGCAAGACAAAGTCGATGTGCAAAAACATGCCAGTATGTTAGACCAACTGGCGGCAAAGCTGTAACTGTGAGGATATAATGGCTGACTTATCAACCTTAGCACGACCCTACGCTAAAGCCGCGTTTGACTATGCCAACGAAAACGGGGCCGTAAACGAGTGGGAAAATTTCTTGTTTGTCGCCAGTGCAATTGTCAATGACAAAGCGTTCCGTACATGGCTAGAAAATCCAGCCGTTACGGCTGAGCATAAGTCAGCTGCTTTGGTTGATCTTTATGACTCACAAGTGGCTGGTGATAGCGACTCTGCTTTTAAACAGCTACTAGGCGAGAGCAAAGGCTCTCGTTATGGTAATAGTATTAGCTATCCTAAAGTGTCACCAGCGCTCAATAATTTTATTAAGCAGTTGGCGCAGCAAGAGCGTCTGGCGCTGCTTCCTGAAGTTTATGAGCATTATCGCCGCCACAAGGCAATAAGCTTAAAGCAGCTTGATGCTTACGTGACCTCTGCCTATCCATTGACTGACGCTCAGCGTGAAATGCTTCAAACGCGCCTTGCTGCATCGTTAAATGCTAGTGTGGTGATTCATGAGTCGGTCGATCCAAGTCTATTGGCAGGCGCTACCATCAAAGTCGGTGACAAAATCATTGATGATTCGATGCGCGGCAAGTTACAACAGTTAAAAACACAGCTAACGGCCTAATGCCATTTACCAGCGCAGTCATCTATGATCTGTGTGAAAGTAAGAGCATTTAAGTCAGTGGGCGGGTTATCATAAATTAAAGGAAACAAGGCAATGCAACAATTGAATCCAGCGGAAATCAGTAACCTGATTAAGCAGCGTATTCAAGACCTTGATGCGGGTGCAACTGCAAAGAATGAAGGCACGATTGTCAAAGTATCTGACGGTATCGTGCAGATTCATGGTCTTGAAGATGCCATGTACGGCGAAATGATTGAGTTTGAAGGCGAAATCTATGGAATGGCGCTTAACTTAGAGCGTGATTCTGTCGGCGCGGTAGTACTTGGTGATTACCTAAAGCTGCAAGAAGGTCAAAAAGCCTATTGTACTGGTCGTATTCTTGAAGTACCAGTAGGTCCTGAGCTGCTAGGCCGTGTTGTTGACGCCTTGGGAAATCCTATTGATGGCAAAGGTCCTATCGATGCCAAAATGACTGACAAAGTCGAAAAAATCGCCCCAGGCGTTATTGATCGTCAGTCAGTAGATCAACCAGTAATGACGGGTTATAAAGCCGTTGATACTATGATTCCAATTGGTCGTGGTCAGCGTGAGCTTATCATTGGTGACCGTCAGACGGGTAAAACCGCGATGGCTATCGATGCGATCATCGCGCAGAAATCATCTGGTATCAAGTGTGTATACGTCGCAATCGGTCAGAAACGTTCTACCATTGCAAACGTCGTACGCAAGCTTGAGCAAACTGGTGCCCTTGAATATACGACTGTCGTCGTCGCTTCAGCGTCAGAACCAGCAGCACTACAGTATATCGCACCGTATTCAGGTTGTACGATGGGCGAATACTTCCGTGACCGCGGTGAAGATGCACTGATTGTATTTGATGACTTATCAAAACAAGCTGTTGCTTATCGTCAAATTTCACTATTGCTACGTCGTCCGCCAGGTCGTGAAGCGTATCCTGGTGATGTCTTCTATTTACATTCACGTTTACTTGAGCGTGCATCACGCGTAAACGCGGCGTACGTAGAAAAGTTCACTAACGGTAAAGTAGTTGGTAAAACCGGTTCTTTAACCGCACTGCCAATTATTGAAACCCAAGCTGGTGACGTATCTGCATTCGTACCGACTAACGTGATTTCAATCACCGATGGTCAGATTTTCTTAGAATCAAGCCTATTCAACTCAGGTATCCGTCCAGCAGTTAACGCTGGTATCTCGGTATCTCGTGTGGGCGGGGCAGCTCAGACTAAGATCATCAAGAAGCTATCTGGTGGTATCCGTACTGCACTAGCTCAGTATCGTGAACTGGCTGCCTTTGCTCAGTTTGCCTCAGATCTTGATGACGCAACTCGCGAACAGCTTGATCATGGTGAGCGTGTGACTGAATTGATGAAGCAGAAGCAGTATCAGCCAATGTCAATCTCTGAGCAAGCTGCAGTTATCTATGCATCGAATGAAGGCTTTTTAGCGGACGTTCCTGTCGAAAAAATCGGTTCTTTTGAAGAAGCTTACTTACGCTATATGCATGATGAGCAAAGTGAATTGATGCGTGAGATTGATGATACTGCGAATTATAATGATGATATCGCAGGTCGTTTGAAGTCATCTTTAGAGACCTTTAAACAAAATCACAGTTATTAATTTAACGGGTTAAGCCGAATTGGTTATGGCTGTCTTTGATGGCTAATAAAGTGGCGCATTGTCTTGTATTTTTTTATTAAGACAGTAGCGCCACTGTTCTAACCATTGACGGTATTAGATCGCGTCATGCACAAAATATATAACATTAATCTGTTAGATTGATGTTATATACTAAATAATTGTCGCATGCGCCAATGCTTTTTAACCCTCTTATATTGGAATCATTATGGCAAGCTTAAAAGAGATACGTGCCAAAGTCACCAGTATTAAAAGCACCCAAAAAATTACTCGTGCTATGCAAATGGTTGCGGCAAGTAAAATGCGCCGTGCCCAAGAGCGCATGGAAGTGGGTCGCCCGTATGCTGATAGTATGCGCCGGGTTATTTCACATTTGGTGCATGCCTCATCAGACTATAAACATCCGTATATGGTCTCGCGTCCAGTCAATAAGGTTGGCTATATTGTCATTACCTCTGATCGCGGTCTGGCGGGTGGTTTGAATATTAACTTATTCAAAGCTTTATCTAAGAGTATCCAGCAGTATCAAGATCAATCTGTACAAACTGAGTTTGCAGTCATTGGCGCTAAAGGTGTGAGTTTTTTCAAAAACTTTGGTGGTAAAGTGACCTCGGCAGTAACCGATTATGGTGATAAGCCAACGTTTGAGCAGATAAACGCACCGGTTCAAGCCATGCTTGACGATTATACTAACGGTAAAATAGACCGCATCTATGTGGTTTATAATAAGTTTGTTAATGCGATGACCCAAAAGCCGACTGTCAATCAGTTGGTACCTTTACCAGACAGTGCGTTTGGTGAAGAAGAGAGCGGCATTCAAACAGAACTGAGCTGGGATTATATCTACGAGCCTGATATCAAAACATTGATTGATGAGTTGCTTGGCCGCTATATTGAGTCGATTGTGTATCAAGCGGTAATGGAAAACATTGCCTCTGAGCAGTCCTCACGTATGGTTGCGATGAAAGCGGCGACAGATAATGCTGGTGACCTAATTAACGATTTACAGTTGGTTTATAACAAGCTGCGTCAAGCGGCGATTACCCGAGAAATCTCGGAAATCGTTGGCGGTGCTGCTGCTGTTTCATAATTGAAACCCCTTATGAAACCCACTATATACAGAAGTTCAAGGAGAACGCAATGAGTAGCGGTCGTATTGTACAGATTATTGGCGCGGTTCTTGACGTTGAGTTCAACCGTAGTGAAGTTCCTCAGATTTATGATGCCTTGCAAGTAGATGGTACCGAAACCACCCTAGAAGTACAGCAACAACTAGGTGATGGCATTGTCCGTACTATCGCAATGGGTTCAACTGAAGGCCTAAAGCGTAACTTAACAGTCACTAACACTGGTGCGCCTATTGCTGTGCCTGTTGGTATTGGTACGCTTGGCCGTATCATGGATGTTCTTGGTCGTCCTATCGATGAAGAAGGTCCTGTAGAAGCTGATGAAAAATGGTCTATCCACCGTGAAGCGCCAAGCTACGCGGATCAGTCAAACAGCACTGAGCTGTTAGAAACTGGTATTAAAGTTATCGATCTACTTTGCCCGTTTGCTAAAGGTGGTAAAGTTGGTCTGTTTGGTGGTGCTGGTGTTGGTAAAACCGTTAACATGATGGAGCTGATCAACAACATCGCTCTAAAACATGAAGGTTTGTCAGTATTTGCTGGTGTTGGTGAGCGTACTCGTGAAGGTAACGATTTCTATCACGAAATGCAAGAAGCCGGCGTTGTAAACACTGAAGACTTTAGCAAATCTAAAGTTGCGATGGTATACGGTCAGATGAATGAGCCACCGGGTAACCGCTTGCGTGTTGCGTTGTCTGGTTTGACCATGGCTGAATACTTCCGTGATACGAAAGATCCTGCCACTGGCAAAGGTCGTGACGTATTGCTGTTTGTTGATAACATCTACCGTTATACACTAGCCGGTACTGAAGTATCAGCACTACTTGGTCGTATGCCATCTGCGGTTGGTTATCAGCCAACACTTGCTGAAGAGATGGGTATGCTGCAAGAGCGTATTACCTCAACGCAGTCAGGTTCTATTACTTCTGTGCAAGCAGTATATGTCCCTGCGGATGATTTGACGGATCCATCACCAGCAACGACGTTTGCGCATTTGGATGCAACGGTTGTATTGAGTCGTGATATTGCTTCACAAGGTATCTATCCTGCGGTTGATCCGCTAGATTCAACCTCGCGTCAGCTAGATCCATTAGTCATTGGCGAAGAGCATTATAACGTTGCTCGTGGCGTGCAAGAGATTTTGCAGCGCTATCGTGAGCTAAAAGACATCATCGCTATCTTGGGTATGGATGAGTTGTCAGAAGAAGATAAACTAGTCGTTTATCGTTCGCGTAAGATTCAGCGCTTCTTGTCACAGCCATTCCACGTTGCTGAAGTCTTTACTGGCGCACCTGGTAAATATGTACCACTACGCGATACCATTGCTAGCTTTAAAGCAATCATCGCTGGTGAATACGATGACCTACCAGAGCAAGCGTTCTATATGGCTGGTGGCATCGACGAAGTTGTTGCTAAAGCAGAAAAAATGAAATCTACTGCAGCGTAAGTTGTGTTAGCATTTGCTAAAGGGCAGATAGACCATAAAAAGTCTATTTGCCAGTTAGTAACGCCTCGCAGTTTTGATTGTGTTTTGATCGTAAGGAGTTAAGTATGGCAACGTTACAATGTCGCGTCGTAAGTGCTCGTGAAGAGTTGTATTCAGGCGAAATTAGCATGTTAATAGCTACTGGTACCGAAGGCGAGATTGGTGTATTGCCAGGTCACACACCGCTTATTACTTTGTTAAAACCGGGTGCGATGCGAGTGCAAACACCAAACGGTGAAGAAGAAGTGATTTATGTATCAGGCGGTGTTTTAGAAGTACAGCCGAAGATGGTTACCGTATTGGCTGATACAGCGATGCGTGCACATAACCTTGATGAAAGCAAAATTGTCGAAGCACGTAAAAAGGCTGAGCAGATGCTGGTTAATCAATCGGATACTGTACAAACTAATGCAGCTTTAGCGTCATTAGCAGAGTCTGTGGCACAGCTACAGACTATCCGTAAGTACAAAAACCGCGCTTAATTTTTTGTGGAAAATTTTAGAGTTTCCTTTTGACTCTTACCACAGATATAAAAAAACAGTCCATCATGGGCTGTTTTTTTATGTTTATTATTTAATATTCTATGCTTGTTGATCGAGGATAAATACACGATTTATGATGCAATTTTGAGCTCAACAGCCAGTTTTTTAAATATGAATGTTAACTAACTATGCATATATGAACTATTCATTTACTAATTATGTATCGAATGATAATAAGCAGTACGGGAATAGTAGATGAAAAAGTCACTGGCAGCAAAGGTGATATGTCGCTATATTAGACGTAACAGGAATACAAGTATCGTTATCAATCAAGTATTTTATCGCTGTGCGCTACATTAAGATTGGCTACTTATAGAAATTCAGGTGAGGAAAGGGTCGTAAAAAAACATTTCACTTGCTATTATTTGTATAAAGCTCATAATTTTTGGACGTAAACTAAAGTTTTAATGGGTATAGTTTATAGGTTTTGTTAACGACTATAAGCTATAGTATAGGAAGCTGTATGTTTAATAGTATACTGTGCTACCAAGTTTGTAACAGCTATACCAACATCAATTGTGCCACTTAATGGTGCTATTAATTTTACCGCTCTTACTTTTACTGCTTTTAAATGAGATGTATTAGAGGATATAACAATGACAACGAATGAAGAAGACAACACCCCCCGAATTTTGATTGTTGAGGATGATGAGCGTCTGGCCATGTTGACTCAAGATTACTTGGTCAAAAATGGTTTAGAAGTCGCTATCGAAACCGATGGTAATCGTGCTATTCGTCGCATCGTCAGTGAACAACCAGATTTGGTCGTACTTGATGTCATGCTTCCTGGTAGCGATGGACTGACGGTATGTCGTGAAGTACGCCCGCATTATCAGAATCCTATTTTGATGCTGACTGCGCGTACTGAAGATATGGATCAGGTACTGGGTCTTGAGATGGGTGCTGATGATTATGTCGCTAAACCTGCTCAGCCACGTGTCTTGCTAGCACGTATTCGTGCGTTATTACGTCGCTCAGAAAATGCCCCATCAGAAGATGTACCACAGCGCCTAGAATTTGGTGAACTGGTCATCGACAATGGCGGTCGTTCAGTGAATTTAGGTGATGAGTTGGTTGATTTCACCAGTGCTGAATATGACTTATTATGGTTGCTTGCTTCTAATGCGGGTCGAATTCTTTCGCGTGAAGATATCTTCGAGCGTCTACGTGGTATTGAATATGACGGTCAAGATCGTTCAATTGACGTTCGTATCTCACGCATTCGTCCAAAAATCGGTGATGATCCAGAAAATCCAAAACGTATCAAAACCGTTCGTAGTAAAGGGTATTTGTTCGTTAAAGAAGGCAACTAAGTTAATTTTGCTCCGGCAATGGCTTATTGCTCATTAGCGTGACCAAAGAAACCAGCAACTAGGCTGGTTTTTTTGTGGCTAAATTTTAATTTTTGAACTTAAATACAGCGTTATGTGGTTTAATTAAGCAATTATTGCGGGTGCTGCCTAAATATACATGAGGCAAATGGATTTTAGGTGATGCTCAGTTATAAATTAAAATACAGCAGCCAGAATGGTTTTTTATTCAACAGTGTTTGATATCATTTATCACGCAGCGCTTGTTTGCTGAATGATGTCGGCAGTTTTTCTTCATTAAGTTGGTTACGGCACGTATGTCATTAGTCTCTTCTTTAAAACACAGTATCTTTGTTCGTATTTATGCTGGGCTACTCATAGTCTGTTTGTGTGTGGCATTATTTGCTCAACTGTTGATGGATACCATCAACAAAGAGCGCGTCCAATCCTACCGTGAAAACATGGCAACAGGGGCTTTTCATCTGGTGAGTGAAGGTATCGCTCATCAGGAAAGTGAAGAGCAGCGTGAATATTGGTTGTCTGATGCCAGTAGTTTATTTGGTTCAGAATTCAAAGTTTTGCCTATTGATGAAGTGGACTTTAATGCCAGTGAACTGCGGCGTTTTGAAAATGGCAATACGGTCGTTCGTTATACCGAGCAACCTGTCTATGCCGATGTGTATTATCGTCTACCAGACAATCAAAGTGTTTTGACCGCCAGAATATCGCAAGTGACTGAGCAGCAAGTACGGGCAATCGCTGTGTTTTTATTGGATGATTTGTCTTACTATGTGACGTTATCTGACAAGCGTGCCCGTTTGGCTGAACTGGAAAAAAAGTTTTCCTTTTCTTTAGAGTTTAAAGCCGTCAATACACTGGATTTGGATACCGATCAGCTTGCACGATTACGCCGAGATGAAGTGGTTATTTCCTTACAAGATACCAATAGCAGTAAAAGTAATTCGGCTATTAGAGTAGTGGTGCCTTCTGAAATCAATGACATGGCGATATTGATTGGTCCGGTGCCATTATTCAACTGGTTCCCACTTAATCTGATTATTAGTATGATTCTTATCAGCATGTTTTTGATCAGCTTAGGCGTGTATGCGTTGATTTTTCCACTTGAGCGTAAGTTGCAGTTGATTCAGGTTGGCGTCAATGAAGTGAGTAAAGGTAATCTTGAAAGTCAAGTTCAAGTAATTGGGCAGGATGAAATTGCCCGTTTAGCCGCGACTTTTAATGCCATGACCTCGCATATCAAGCGTTTGATTGAATCGCAGCGCGAGTTGACACGAGCGGTATCACATGAGCTGCGTACACCGGTGGCTCGTATCCGTTTTGCCGTTGATATGCTGGCTGATACGGATGACGAAGACTCACGTTTTATGCAGCGTGATTTTATTGATGAAGATATCGAAGCACTTAATGGCTTGATTGATGAGATTTTGACTTATGCCAAGTTAGAGGAAGGCTCACCAAAGCTGGATTTAGAACCAGTCAATCTTAGAGAGTTATTGGAGCAGATTGAGCGTGAAACCAATGCCTTGGGTAAGCCTATCAAAATAGTGACCAAGCTGCCGAATGCTAAAGTAACCGCTGTCGCAGATAGGCGTTATTTACACCGTGTGATTCAAAATCTGGCGGGCAATGCCTTACGTTATGCAGAGACCACGATTATCATTAGTGCTGGCGTCAGAAAGGGCAGTGCTTTTGTTAGTGTTGAGGATGATGGTCATGGTATTCCAGAAGCAGATCGCGAAAAGGTTTTTATTCCATTTTCACGCTTAGATGACAGTCGCACACGCGCCTCAGGCGGCTATGGTTTAGGCTTGTCTATTGTATCGCGCATTGCCTTTTGGTTTAATGGCAGTATGAAAGTCGATGAGAGCCGAGAGCTTGGCGGTGCACGATTTGTCATGACGTGGCCTATCAAACCACTGACACAAATTTTGGCTGCTGATGAACTGACGCAAGAAAAAAGCGAGCGTGGTTTTGAAGATAAATAATGCCACTGCACAGGATTTTCGTTATTTTTTAGTATGAAAATAGCAGCATCAATTAAGCAGTGTGTGACAAATAAACTTGCTCAATTTCTAAGCAGTGTTCTCAATTTCATGTTTAGAATGAATACACACCTTAGGTAGAATTGTCGGTTAATTTTTATTATTAGCGGTTTGAATATAGCTTTAAATCAGAGGAGGGCAAAGGATGCCATATTTATTTGGTGGTTTGGTGGTTTGGTGGTACTAAATGCAATAACGTTGGGCTACTATTTATTCTTGCAGCAGCCATCGACGACGCAAACGTTAACAGCAGCGCAAGAAAATATTACTCAGCCATTAGCGTTTACGAATAGCGCCAAATATATTCCACCTATCATTGGAAACAAAGACTAGATGCTATACCTATACAACTAAATAGTCGCAGCGAATCGTTTTGAGCATCTATTAGCTTTAGTGATGAACAGTTCAGCGGCTATCAGTCTTCTTTGTTCCAAGTCTTGTCATTAAAGACAGGCATTTTTTCTGTATCGTTTGCCATGGTTGTATCTCCAGCAACCTTGGAAAGCAGAGGAATACGCACACACACTTGTAAACCTCCGTCGGGATGATTAATGGCTTCTACCGTCCCATGATGCAATCTGGCAATACGATCGACAATCGCTAGACCTAAACCACTGCCTTGTGTGGTACGTGCTGTCTCTCCGCGTTCAAAAGGCTGCATAATACGTTCTAACTGATCTTCTGCAACGCCATCACCACAGTCACGCACACATATCAGCAATTGTTCTTGCGCCTCTCTATTGACGACATTTTCACTGACGACATCGCTATCTTCCTCTTCAATGGTTTCTATAAAAGTTGGCACAACAGTCGCTGACAGGTAAATGGGCGGTTTGCCATAACGCTTGGCATTATTGACCAGATTGATCACAAGGCGTTTGATAGACATGGGGCGCACAGGAACCACTTTGTGACATTCTGATTGATAGATGAACTCCATTGGTGCAAATTGCACCATGATCTCATTAAAGATGGTATCCAAATTGGTTAGGCTGACTGGCTCATCGGAGCCATCTTTCATAAATGAGATAAACTGCTCTAAAATGGCATCCATGTCTTCAATATCATAAATTAATCCCTCTCGAAAAAAGTCATCAGGTAGCATCTCAGCAGTCAAACGCATACGAGTTAAGGGCGTTCGCAGATCATGCGAGATACCAGCAAGCATAATTGTACGCTCTTTTTGTGCTTGACTTAACGTCGTGAATAGACGATTGAATGCCATGTTGACCTGACGTATCTCCGTAGGCCCTTTTTGTGTTGGCAACGTAGTGGCATGACCGAGCCGAATATAGTTGGTTGCAGCACGCTGTAAATATCGTAGTGGACGATTTAATTGCCGCGCCAGTAGAATAATGGTCAGCAGCGATAAAATAGGTAATCCAATGAGAAACAGCACCAATAATGCTGGACTATATTGCGAATAATAAACCACGGGTTCACGAATCCAAAAGCTGTCATCACGGCTGTCTTGTACCCAAAGCTGCGGTGTCGGTTTGAATTTAAAATAAACCTCAACAGGTCGACCCAATTGAGCACCGATTTCGCGTTGTAAGACATCAGTGAAGACGCCGACAAAGGCCTTATCAGACACTGCTGGAAAGTCATTAGGGTTATTCACTACCACGACATGTGAGTGTTGATAAATCCATTGGCGTACTTCAGGACGATTTTTCCAGTCTTTGTTGACACTATTCATCAACTGCAGCTCGCTCGTTAAGTAACGCGCATGGTTTTTAAGCTCGGGTAAATATAGACTGCGCCAAAAAAACAGAATCGACAAGCTGACACTGATAAGAACAATGAAAGAGACCATCAAGGTTGTCAGCCAAGTGTTGGAGTAAGAGCGCGTGAACCGCCCTTTGCGACGTGGTTGCGATTTTGGTGTGGTCATATGGATCCAACATATTAAAAGATGCTTTATTGAGTTTAGTGTAAAAATGGTGCTTTTTTATGTCGTTCAAGAATAACGTGCGATACTTATGAATAGCATAATGGTTGCGATTCTTGAGAAATTGAGCAATTCGTTAGGCGATAGCATCATTCACTCGCTGACTATGTCATAGAGTAGCATAATCAATGAATGACACGGATGGCTTTAAAACAGTAGGCAACAATTGAATACTCAAATTTGCACTAATATAGTACTGAGTAATATAGCACCGAATAACACGGCGCTGAATAATACAGCAACGAGCCACTTGGACATGATGTAGAGGTAGTATCTTCAGTTAAAAATCAGTGGTTATGATCAATTGTATTTTACATCGATGGGCATTTAAGCTATTGTTAATAAATAATTAAATAAGCGCAGTTTATGTTTTCAATAAAACAAGACTGTGATATAATTATGCCCTTTTTGGTATACCTGCGAAAGAGAGAATTCACATGGTTGTTATTCGTTTAGCACGGGGCGGTGCCAAGAAACGCCCATTTTATCAAGTAGTTGTTGCTGATCAACGCCGCGCGCGTGACGGTCGCTACATTGAAAACATCGGCTTTTTTAACCCACTCGCTAAAGAGTCTGAAGAAGCAGTACGCCTAAATATGGAAGCGTACAATGCGTGGATCGCAAAAGGTGCACAACCTTCAGATCGCGTTGCTTCATTAGCAAAAGCTTTCAATAAGTCTGTCGCGCAAACTGAAGCAACTGCTTAAGTTTTGTGGTCACTGAGACGCTGATAGCTCGTCTATAAGCAGTCTCGATAGACTTTAGTAAAAAACATAGCGTAACTGGTCTAACTAGGTACGCCATTAATTGTTTATCGCTTTTAACTGCGTTTATCGCTTTTAACTGCGTTTATCGTTTTTAATTGCTTTTTATTTATCTTCGCTGTGTTCATCATTGTTAGGTTAGCCGTTATGTCTTCTGCTCCAAACGCTAGTGCCCTTATGAAAATTGGTCAGCTCAAAAAGCCTTATGGCATCAAAGGTTGGCTTTGGGTATTTAGTGAGACAGATGATCGTACGGCGATATTTGACATTAAACCTTGGTGGATGAAAACCGCTACTGGCATGAAACCTTTAACCGTTAAGGCTTGGCGTGAGCAAGGCACAGGAATTGTAGCTCAGTTTGAGCAGATTCCTGATCGCAATGTTGCTGAGACTATGAACGGGGTAACTCTTTGGGTCGAGCAAGACATCTTGCCAGAACCCGCTGAAGATGAATATTACTGGTCGGACTTGGTCAGCCTGCGCGTTGTAAATGAGCAGGATGAGTATCTAGGCGACATTACTGAGATGTTTGAGACTGGCGCTCACGCTATTATGCGGGTTGCGGCAAACTCAGACAGCTTAGATGCCGATGAGCGCCTGATTCCATGGCACAAGCAAACTGTAGTACAGGTCAGTCTGACTGAAAAAACAGTGCTGGTGGCATGGCCGAGTGATTATTGATAATAGTTTTAACTTTGCGGTTAAGCTTTATCAGTAATAACACCGATTTATTTAGCCAATATTAGCCACTGCGCAAGTAGATACCTAATGTATTTTGCCGTTATTAGTATTTTCCCTGAGATGTTTGCCACGATTCGTGAGTTTGGAATCACGGGTCGAGCAGTCACTCAGAAACAAGTGACGATTGAATGCATTAATCCGCGTGATTTTACCAGTGATAATTATCGCCGTATTGATGAACGTCCGTATGGTGGCGGTCCTGGCATGGTGATGATGGCTGAGCCATTATCCCAAGCGATTGAGGATGCGCGCCTACGAGCGATTCAGCACGGCTGCCGTGTCGACAAAGCGCACTGTCCGGTGATTTATATGTCGCCACAAGGACAGACGCTGAGTGAGAGTAGCGTGGTCGAGATGACTGAGTATGACGGCATGATTATATTATGTGGTCGTTACGAAGGCATTGATGAGCGCCTACTGTCGCAATATGTTGACATGGAAATATCGCTTGGTGATTACGTACTTACTGGTGGTGAGCTACCAGCAATGGTGCTGATGGATAGTGTGATACGTCGTCTGCCTGATATTATGGGTGATGATAAATCAGCTGAGCAAGACTCGTTCGTCGATGGCTTGCTTGATTGTCCACATTATACTAAGCCGCATGAGTTTGCGGGTATGGCAGTGCCTGAAGTGTTACTTTCAGGTCACCATGCCAATATCGCGAAGTGGCGCTTTAGCCAGCAAGTCGAACGTACGCAAGCGCGTCGTCCAGACTTATGGCAAGCGTTTACGCCAACGGTAGAGCAAGCAAAGTGGCTAAAAGCATTGGCAAAAGCAGATAAAAAACAGCGTTGATAGCGGCTAAAAAGATAAACAGTTAAGCAACAGAATTTTGAGCAACAACAAAACGAGTCATAGCATGATGGCCGTTTGTCATAACCCACTTACGTTGTGTCTCATTAAAAAGATACGATCCATTATTACAAACAGGTGATATGCGTCAAGCCTCTATTATCTAATGTGAGGAGATAACTCTCATGAGCAACAAGCATCCATTGGTTCAGGTCATCGAAAATGCTCAATTGATTGAGCGCCCAAGCTTTGCACCCGGCGATACCGTTGTGGTTCAAGTAAAAGTACGTGAAGGTGAGCGTGAGCGTTTACAGGCTTTTGAAGGCGTTGTAATTGCTAAACGTAACCGCGGTTTAAACTCAGCGTTTACCGTACGTAAAATCTCAAGCGGTGTTGGCGTTGAGCGTGCATTCCAATTGCATTCACCAATCATCGATAGCATCGAAGTGAAACGCCGTGGCGCTGTTCGCCGTGCGAAACTATACTACTTACGTGAGCGCTCTGGTAAATCAGCACGTATCCGCGAGAAGCTTGCTCCGCGTGCACCTAAAGCTGTTAAGCCAAAAGCTAACGCTTAGATTATATCCAGTATCTGCTTTTAAGCATTGTGCTTAATATCGCTTTATTGCTGAACCGTCTATTATGCGATTCGGCAATAGCGAAAAGCCAGATACAAGCCCTTATTCATAGGTTTATCATATAAATAAGCGGGTAGTACCAAAAAAGACAAAACCCCAATCTGTGCGTATGCCAGATTGGGGTTTTTGTTTCTGTCGTTTTAATTAATGCGCTTTAATTAATATGCTTTAAATCACAAATCTAGAGAAACGTTTTAAAAATTGCCTTTAAAGTTCTAACCATCGAGATTTTCGATACGGCTATTTTGGTCTTTAGATTTGCTGTACTTACGCAAGCGTATATAGAGCGTCTTAGTGACGGTAGCGATAATTTTTTGTTGATCATCGACGATATCTGCTTGGTATTCCCGAAATACTGGCTCGCCGTCTTTTGCTAATTCCTGAATCGTGGTGATTTCATTGCTAGGAATTTTTAGGCGCGCAGTGACTTTGCTATTACCAGGGGCAATAAACTCAATATGTGAGCTTTTGTCCCAGACCACGTAACTGCTGCCCAGTTGGTGCATCAGTATTATCATATAGAATGGATCCACCATCGAATACAGGCTGCCGCCAAACTGAGTGCCTACGATGTTTTTGTTCAGCGTATTCAGCCCCATACTTACCACGCACAAACCTTGATCGAGATTGAGGTGATCGATTCTGATACCAGCGCCTACGTATGGTGCATAAGTATTGATACGCAGCTTCAGTAGGTGAGGTGTCAATAACGGCATGATACTTTGTTTGGCTCTGCGTTTTAGCGTCTCAAAATTGGTAGGTAGCAAACTCATAAATTCGTCCTATTGCTTCTTTTATATTTTTTAGTGATACCGTTTGAGTCAAATTTTTTAGTGTACTTCTATCAAAGAGCAGTCACGAAAGGGCATTTATCATAAGTAAAAAATATCAAAACCGCTAGGCTTAAAGCGTAACTGACATGGATTTTCTATAGTTACTTAAAAGCTATAATAAACTATTTATTATAACTATCTTTAATATTTAGTTATGTGATAACAAATATCTATATACAGATAATTATTAAGAAAAAGGTCATTTATTCTAATTTAAAGTTTATATTAAGTATGTTTTTTCCCCATGGTTTTCTATTAAGTTCAATTTTGCATTAAATGGAAACTTTAATTTATATATTATAATAGTGTATGGACTTTTTGAGTGGTTCTAAGTTCGCATTTCGAGTTCTTATGTCATACAATGGCTTGCAATTTTTAATGGACGCTTTAGTCACATTAAATTTCACTATCAAATTATCAGTTAAATAAAGCCTCAGTCGACATAAGGAAATGTGATGAGTAACACTCAGATCCCTTCTTCAGGGTCTAATCAGCAGTCATCAAATCCATCTAATTACGACAGCGAGCCATCAGGTAGCTACCTTGATTTACACAAACCAAGCGCAAGCTTTGACAGTCGTGACGCTTATCTAAATCATGAACTACAAATCATGCAGCCAAAACGTTGGCGTCCCAATTTGCCGTTTCGTGATTATCGCTTTGAGTATGAAGATACTATTCCTGCAATGGCGGCGACGATTGGTAAAGTGGTTATGGTGGGTGCTATTGCGGCAACATTTGCAGGTCCACTTGGTTTGGGCGATGCGTTCGTTTTAGAAAACGTTCGTTATGAGCTATTAATCGTTTCATTCTTTATCATCTTATTTTCAGGATTTCTACTCCCGACAGCCAACCTTGCAGGTACTCACGGCCCCCTTATTCCGCTTATTCCTATCGTCGTTGCTGCTGGTGGTCACCCGATGGCCTTTGGTCTGCTCATCGGTGCCTTCGGTTTGCTATTGGCAATCAGTAAAGGGGGCAGTCTGCTGGCAAACTTGACCAGTAAAGGCGTGTGCGGTGGTCTCTTGATTTACTTAGGGTTTATCGGTACGACCTCACAGGTCAAAAACCTCTTTGCTTGGGCAGAAGGTATTGGCATGTCGCATATTGCCTTCTTCATTATTTTGGCAACTATCCTGCTATATGCATTACTTGAGCATTGGCAAAAACGCTGGCTTGCGGTTCCGCTAAGCTGTGTACTAGGTGGCGGACTTGCATTTGCATTGGGTGCACCCTTTGAGTTCAAAACTGCACCAGGCCTACCAAACATGAACCCGATGTATTGGTGGGGTGAAAATACCGGTTGGATGCTAGGATTACCGACGGTTGAAAGCTTTATTGTCGTACTGCCATTTGCTATTTTGGCAGTTGCGATGTGGTCACCAGATTTTTTAGGTCATCAGGTTTTCCAAAAAATTAGCTATCCTAAACGTACTGAAAAGGTACTCATGGATATCGATGACACAATGACCAGCGCTTCGTTTCGTCAGGTCGTCGGCTCTGTATTGGGCGGTGCTAACTTTGCGTCATCGTGGGGCACCTATATTGTCCCAGCAGCGATTGCCAAGCGTCCGATTCCTGCCGGTGCCTTATTGACGGCTCTATTCTGTATCATTGCAGGTGTCTGGGGTTATCCAATGGATTTGGCTATTTGGCAGCCAGTGATGTGTGTGGCCTTGATCGTTGGTGTGTTTATTCCACTGCTTGAAGCTGGTATGGAAATGACTCGTGAAGGTAAAACCACGCAGTCTGCTGCGATTGTAGTCTTTGCTTCTGCATTGGTGAATCCTGCCTTTGGTTGGTCACTCACGTTGTTGCTCGATAACTTAGGCTTGATTGGCTCGAAAGAACGCAGTGCCAATTTGACTAAAATGAGCCGCTGGATCATACCGGGTATTATGTTTGTGGTATTGACTGGCGTGATGGCTATCGTTGGTATGCTACCGGGTATTCCGGCATTGATGGCTAACTTCCGCCATTAATGGCATCTTGCTTACCTATAAAAAGTCAGCCTTAGTGCTGGCTTTTTTATGGGTGATGCTATGATAATAATTGGCTTGTAAAACAATGACTCCCGCCCCATAACTAGCAGTATTATAAGACTTTTAAGAGCAATAAATTCTATGGTCAATGTCTCAGAATCGAGTCCCATCGATGACAAGAAAGCCCGTCTTAAGCATTTAATTCAGCGCCTGCCAAATTTGCCAGGGGTCTATAAAATGCTGGGTAAAAATGGCGATATCTTATATGTCGGTAAAGCCAAGTCACTCAAGAGCCGTGTGAACAGCTACTTTGCTAAAACCATTGACCATCCAAAAACACGGGCGCTAGTGGCACGGATACATAATATTGAAACCATTATTACCCGTAGTGAGACCGAAGCGTTATTGCTCGAGCAAAACTTGATTAAAGAATATCGTCCGCCTTATAACGTACTGTTGCGCGATGACAAATCCTATCTCTATGTGTTTATTTCAGCAGATAAGCCTTACCCGCGATTGGCTTATGGTCGCGGTAAAGGCAATCACCAAAAAGGTCGCTTTTTCGGTCCTTTCCCCTCTGCTCATGCTGCCAAAGAGACACTGGTGCTGATGCAGAAAATGTTTCAAATGCGCCAATGTACCAATACTTTTTTTAAGCAACGTAAGCGTCCTTGTCTTGAGTATCAGATTAAGCGCTGCCGTGCGCCTTGCGTGGGCTTGGTATCGCCTGAAGAATATATGGAAGACGTCAATAATACTATTCGTTTCCTAAAAGGCGACTCTAGCGATATTCATAGCGCTTTGATTGAAAAAATGGAAGCTTCTGCTGAAGAATTAGACTTTGAAAAGGCAGTGTTTTATCGCGATCAGCTGTCTATGCTGCGCGAAGTACAAGCCAAGCAAGCTGTTTATACTGTGCAAGGCGAGGCGGATGTGATTGCTATTGCCAGTCAAGCAGGGATGACTTGTGTCAACGTCTTGACCGTACGTGGCGGGCGCGTGCTTGGCGGTAAGAATTACTTCCCTGATGTTGATAGCAGCGAGCCACTTGCTGATAATTTATCGGCATTTATTACTTCATTTTATTTTCAGGTGACGGATGACTTGCCACCCGAAATCATGTTGAGTCATGAATTACCGGATCAAGTGGCGGTCAGTGAAGCGCTAGCGAGCCATTTTGGCAGTAAAGTCGTGATCAAAACCAGTGTCCGTGAGCACCGTGCCGAATGGTTAGATTTAGCCAAACTCAATACCAATAATGCGCTAAAAACCAAGCTGGGCGACTATTTAGAGCTGCATGCGCGCTTTGGTGCCTTAAAAGATGTCTTAGCGGACGTCACTGATAGAACCGTTGATCGCATAGAGTGTTTTGATATCTCCCATACGATGGGCGAGGCGACCATTGGTAGCTGCGTAGTCTTTGACCAAGGTGGCTCGCGTCGCCGTGATTATCGTCAATATGCGATTCATGACATTGTCGGTGGTGATGACTATGCCGCAATGAAACAAGTGCTGACACGGCGCTATAAAAAGCAGCCATTGCCTGATTTGTTGCTGATTGATGGTGGTAAAGGGCAGCTTGGCATCGCCAAAGAAGTGCTATCCGAGTTAGGTATTCTTGGTGACACTTTGCTGATTAGCGTGGCAAAAGGTGAAGGACGTAAGGCTGGGCTTGAGGTGCTGCATTTTATCGATCATGAGCCGCTTGATTTGCCCATGGATAGCAAGGCGCTGCATTTACTGATGCATATTCGCGATGAGGCACATCGTTTTGCGATTACTGCGCACCGTAAGAAGCGCGATAAGCGCCGTTCATCGTCAGTGTTAGAAGTCATACCGGGGCTCGGTGAAAAGCGCCGCCGTGATTTACTCAATCATTTTGGCGGATTGCAACAATTGCTCGGTGCATCGCAGCAGGAATTGGCAGGCGTGCAAGGGATTGGGCCAGTACTTGCAAAAACGGTTTATAAAGTACTGCACGAGTAGTGGTACATATTAAAAAAAACGACAACAGAAACAAATCTGTTGTCGTTTTAACGCTAATAATGTTTAGCAGATTAAACTCTCTAATCGCTAAAACTCAAAACTTAACTGCTGGTTTGGATAGCTACGACAGTGTTTGCAAACGCGCTCCCAACGATTAAATCGATAGCGTAAATACCAACGAACATGCACAGCTTTAGGGTAACCGCATTGAATGGCCATGATGACCTCCATAATTATGATTGGAAATTCATAACTATGGAGACATAGACACTTATTAGCATTTACTATAAAATATATGAACCCTACCAAGGTAAATAAACTTTATTAGTAAGCTAATAATGGAGTCTAGCTCCATAGTTGTCTTATATAAAAGTTTTTTAAGCTCAGCAATTAATTTTGCTGGGCTTTTTTAATTTTGCATATTTGGTTTCTCCTTTTAAGTTATATCTTATTAAAGTTGAATAGAAGACCAACCAAAGTTAGGCTTCTACTTTATAAGTCACAAATTTAAAGTCTAAGTCACTTTTTTCATCGTGCATTTTCTCAGATTCTTCGGCCACTTCAAACTCATTTGGCAATTCAGGATAAAATGCATCGCCATCCGTAATCTCAGTATAGACGTGGGTCAGCTCAATGCGATCGGTATACATCAACGCATCGCTAAACACGCGCTCGCCGCCAATCACCCAAATCGTATCAAGATGCGCACCGTGTGCCAGACTTGCTGCTTGCGTTAATGCATCATCTAAATTATGCACCACATAGGCATTGCTTTTGCCGACCAAACCTTTTTGTTCGGCATAATCTAGCTGGGTACTGATGATGAAGCTCACGCGTTTTGGCAAAGGCTTGCTGCCCATTGATTCAAATGTCTTACGACCCATAATGACGATACCTTGAATCGCACCATCATTTTGTTTGGTCGTCATGCTTTTAAAATGCTGCAAATCTGCTGAGATATGCCACGGTAGCTCATTATCTTTGCCGATACAGCGGTTGCTACTGATAGCTGCGATTTGGGCAACTTCGGTGTGGGCATAACTCATAACGTATCCTTTTTATCATCTTTTGAAATGTTGGTCTCATTTAAAACTTCCAATCAGACAAATGCTAGACCGCAACCTTTGCCTTAATCGCAGGATGCGACTCGTAATCATCAACGCTAATGTCTTCGTATTTGAAAGCAAAAATATCATTCACATTAGAGTTAAGCGTCAGCGTTGGCAGCTTATAAAGCTCACGCGTCAACTGTAATTCAACTTGCTCGCGGTGGTTTTGATAAATATGACAATCGCCACCCGTCCAGATAAATTCGCCCACTTCTAATCCGCATACTTGCGCGACCATATGGGTCAGCAAGGCATAACTGGCAATATTAAATGGCACACCTAAAAATAAATCTGCTGAACGCTGATAGAGCTGGCATGACAGTTTATTATCCGCCACAAAGAACTGAAATAGCGTATGACAAGGCGGCAGCGCAACTTGATCTGCTTCACCGGGATTCCAACCAGACACAATCAAACGTCTTGAATTGGGATTGGTTTTTATTTGCTCAATGACTTGGGTGATTTGATCGACACCATCATTATTGTAGCTCCCATCTTCACGCTGGCTTGCGCCATAATTGCGCCACTGATGACCATAGACAGGGCCTAAATCACCAGCAGGGCGATTAAAGCGTGCCGTCTGTTCAGCCGTTGACCACTCATTCCAAATGC
This sequence comes from Psychrobacter sp. TWP2-1-2, assembly GCF_049896785.1. NCBI lineage: Bacteria > Pseudomonadati > Pseudomonadota > Gammaproteobacteria > Moraxellales > Moraxellaceae > Psychrobacter > Psychrobacter sp. TWP2-1-2. The sequence continues at coordinate 114,991 of NZ_JAFCVA010000009.1, forward strand.
GTACGCCATTGGCTTGTAGATAATCAACATGGGTGCTGCCACTTAAAAACCAAAATAGCTCATAGACGATAGATTTAAAGTGGACTTTTTTTGTGGTTAATAATGGGAAACCGTCGGCTAAATTAAAACGGAGCTGCGCGCCAAAGTGGCTCAGCGTACCAGTGCCAGTACGATCGCCTTTTTCAGTGCCTTCAGTGAGGACAAGATGCAGCAAATCTAGATAGGCTTGCTCATTTTTACGCTGCTTGTTGTTACTAATAATGGAGTTGCTCATGGTCATAAAATTGCTCTTCTACGCTATTAAAACGCATAGTTGTATTGTTTTTTAACAGGCTACTGGATGTGAATTAGTGCTTAATAAGCCGACTGCTTACCCCAGTCATAGATACCGCGTTTGTAAGCGTATACCAGCATAATGAAACCAATAATAATCATGGGAGCGCTGAGTATTTGCCCTTTGGTCATCCAACCTAGTAATACAAATCCTTGGTCAGCATCGGGTTGGCGGAAAAACTCAATGATGAAGCGGCTAATGCCATAGCCCAATAAAAATACTGCCGATGCTGCCATACGTGGGCGTGGTTTTGATGAATACCACCATAGGAATAGGAATAATAATAACCCTTCAGCAAGTGCCTCATACAGCTGTGAGGGGTGGCGAGGTAGCAAATACTGCCCATTTACTTCAAGCATTAACTCTTGTAGCTCAGGGTTGGTTTGCAATTGCTGCATATCAGTAGCAGCCGCTTGCGGGAAGTAGGTAAGCCAGTTGTAGCCACCGTTAGAGACGCGGCCCCATAGCTCGCCATTGATGTAATTGCCAATACGACCAAATAACAAGCCCGTTGGCACGCAAGGAACGATAAAGTCCAGCACCTGAAACGGGGTCTTTTTATACTTGCGGGCAAAATATAACATGCCCAGTAAGACACCAATCATGCCGCCATGGAAAGACATGCCACCTTCCCAGACTTTGAAAAGGTAAGCGGGGTTTTGTAAAAATTCACCGAATTGATAAAACAACACATAGCCGACACGACCGCCCAAAATGACACCAAGTGCGCCAAAAAAGACCAAGTCGGACACCATGTCAGTGTTCCAATTGTCACGTTTGGTGCTGCGATACCAAGCCAGACCAAAGGCGGCGGCAAATGCCAACAAATACATTAGGCCATACCAGTGCACTTCTACTGGACCCAAAGACAGCGCTACAGGATCGTACTGAGGATGTATCATCATAAAGGCATCATAAATTTGGTAATAGAATGCTGCTCATAATAGCAAAAATAGCCAGTGAGGCATACCAAATTACGGTGAGGCTCATCTCATGGTAACAACTTATCTGCTACGGGTAACATCTAGAAAGAAAGCCAGAAAACCGCTAAGATATAAAAAAGCTGCTGAAAATAAATGCCATCATAAATATTGCATCATCATATTTAATGAAGCGTTAGATACTGCGCGCTTGTGCTAATGCACCGTATTAATGGATTAACCGTATTTTTAAGGAATGATTATGCAAGCTAAGTTATCAAAAGTAGCAATACTACCTAATTTTTTACCCTCTAAAAAACAGTTGACGCCACTGGGTTTATTTGGCTTAGCGGCTTTAGCTTTGACTCCTGCTCAGGCAGCGAACAGTAGTATTGAGCAAGTGACCATTTATCAGGGCTTAGCGAGCGTGACTCGTGCGTTACCAATCAATGGTAGCGGTGAGCAGACACTGGTTTTTTCTTGTTTGTCCCCTTATATCGATAAAGACAGTGTGAGCGTACAAGCAGCAAATGGCATCAATATTGGTGAAGTCAGTATCGAGACTTTAAGCGATGAGCAAGCAGCGCAGTGTCAGTATCAAGGTGAGGCGAGAGTGCAGACACAGCAAGATAATTTGGCAGTTATCAATGCTGAGTTAGAAGCGGCACGCTTAGCTAAAGCTTACTTGCAGAATTTAACCAAGGTCACGCAAATCAGTACAGATGGCACGCTTGCCAATAATGCGCGCGATCTGGAAACACAAGCGGTCAGTATCAATAAACGGATACTAGAAATTCAGCAGCGCCAAGCCCGTGTACAAGATGCGCTCAACCAACTAATGGCGGGCAGCGCGACTTCCACTCAAAATAGTGTAACTCAAGTGAGTGTACGTACTGCCAGTCGAGTACCAAGCAGTGTAAAACTGCACTATCAAGTACGCGGCGCGGGTTGGGAGCCAACGTATCAAGCAAGGCTGAATACTGAAACCAAGCAATTAAATATCATTGCCTCTGCGGTTATTGCCCAGCAGACAGGAGAAAACTGGCTCGATGTCCCTTTGATGCTAAGCTCTGTCAATCCCAATCAAAACACCACCAGCCAATTACCACGAGTTGAGCGCTTTTCTTTATATGAAGAAGATAGAGAAAATCGGACTATATCTGTACCACCTATGGCGGAAAACATGCCTGTTGTGGTATCTGCAAGAGACAGCTATGGCGGTGCCTCGACACCTAACATGGCACCGCTGCCAAGCTTTACCGTTAGCAGTCAGAATAAAAACGGCATTACCGAATATCGCTTACCGCAGCGTATTAGTATTCCAAGCGATGGCAGGCGCGTACGGACGGTCATTGATGAGCAGTCGGGCAGTAGCAAGCTATGGATTCGTAGTACGCCGAGCGTGGAGGCAGCTGGCTATTGGTATGCATCCGCACCGTTCTTGACACCAGCTTGGGTAGATGGTTCGCTACAGCTATACCGTGATGATAATTATGTCGGGCAGGCGCGCTATAATTATCAAGCGCTCAAAGAGCAAGGTATCGGTTTTGGTATTGACCCTAATACTATCGTAAAGCAGATAGCTGATGAAGATAAGCAGGGTGATAAAGGCGCATTTAATCGCACGCAAACCTTGACTAAAACACAAGCTTATCAATTTACCAATCAGCACAACCGATCTATGCATTTACAAGTATTGGGCAGTGAGCCGATTAGCCGTGACGATAGTCTTAAAGTAACCATCACTCATAAACCGCCAGTGACTGAGCGTGACTGGAATGACAATAAAGGTATGGTTGCGTGGGAGTTCGATTTACCAAGTAAACAATCGAAAGTCATACAGTCGACCTCTCAGATTAGTTATCCTGCTAGCAAAAACTTATCAGTGAACTAATTTGTCAGTGAACTAAGTTCACACTTAAATCAAGCTTGGCTGTTTGCTAGGCATATTTTTAGCAAAATTAGGAGTCTTATGTGTATTGTCGCCATTGCTTGGCAACTGTTTGATGAGCTGCCTTTGGTGTTATTGTCCAATCGCGATGAGTTTTTGCAGCGTCCGACAGAACTGCTACATCAATGGGAAGATAAGCCTGTTTTTGCAGGACGCGATGTACAAAGTGGCGGTACTTGGCTAGGTATTCATCAACAGCCCCATCAAGCCAATCATCAATACAGTCATCAATACAGTCATCAAGCGCCTGAAGAATATTATCAGCAAAATGGACGTTGGGCTGCGGTATTGAATTTTCGCGATGGCGTGCAGGCAAGCTCTGATGAGTGCTCACGCGGGGCGCTAGTCACGGATTTCTTAACCAGTGATATAAGTCCGATGGAGTTTGCACGGCAGATTAGTTTGCAAAACTATGCTGGGTTCAATCTCATTATTGGTGATATGACACAAGCCGTTATTGTCAATAATCGTGGTCATGCTCCTATGCCACTATATGCAGGACTGCATATCATTTCCAATGGTCAGCCTGAGGACAGCTGGTTTAAAACTGAAAAGCTGCGAGGTAGGCTGCGCCAAGAAGTATTGCCACTAATCGCTGAGAATAGCGAACCTGAGTACTGGCAAGAAGCTGCCTTTGCGGTATTGTCTGATAATACGCAAGCCCCAGTGGATAAGCTGCCGGAGACTGGAGTGGCTGTTGAGATTGAGCAGATTCTGTCTTCTATTTATATAGAGCCTGTCGCTTTTAATCATACGCAAAATAATTTGCCCACTTATGCCACACGTACCCAAAGCATTTTAACCCTGAAATGTCATTCTCAGTTGGCAGATTCAGCAGTGGATGAGATTGCTAGATTAGTAAGCCGAGAGTGTCAGCATGACAATTATAAAGAATGTCGGCATGATAGTCATAAGTAGCCTATAGGCTTTTCATCTATTAGCTTTCTAATCTATTAGCTTTTTCATCTACTCTTAATGAGGCTCACGTACAATTTCTATGAGAAGTTTGATACTACAGTTTTAATATCTAACAATAGAGAATCACCAATCCCTTTATTAAAGAATGGATTTCACTTTAAATTACTATTTATATGGCGTAAGATAAATATAGATATCACTAAAGTTCATACCAGCTGAGTAAATGATTATAAAACAAGGAGTGTGAAATGAGCATGATGAAGTCACTGATATTTATTGAACCAGGTAAAATCGAAATTGTAGATAAAAAAATCCCTGATGTCGGCCCTAATGATGCCTTGATAAAAATTACGACCACGACCATTTGTGGTACTGACATTCACATCTTTAAAGGTGAGTATGCCGTTGCAAAAGGCTTAACCATTGGTCACGAGCCAGTAGGTATCATTGAAAAGCTTGGTAGCGCAGTCATGGGCTATGAAGAAGGGCAGCGAGTCATTGCTGGCGCCATTTGCCCAACGTTTACCTCCTATGCCAGTCAAGATGGTTTCCCGTCACAAGACGGTGGTTATCTTGATGCAAATGGTAGATGTTCTTGTCACGGTTATAAAGCCACAGGCGGCTGGCGTTTTGGTAATCACATTGATGGCACGCAAGCAGAGTATGTGCTAGTGCCAGATGCGCAGGCCAATCTATGTCCAGTGCCAGATGGACTGACGGATGAGCAAGTGTTGATGTGTCCTGACATTATGTCGACAGGCTTCAAAGGCGCAGAAAACGCCAATATTCAGATCGGTGATGTGGTTGCTATATTTGCACAAGGACCGATTGGCTTGTGCGCGACAGCTGGTGCAAGGATTAAAGGCGCGTCACTGATTATCGCTGTCGATGGCAATAATGACCGTTTGGCCATGGCAAAGAAACTGGGAGCAGATATTACTCTAAACTTCACAGAAGTTGACGTGGTTGATGAGATCATGAAAATCACTGGTGGTCGTGGGGTGGATAGCAGTATCGAGGCGTTAGGTTTACAGTCTACGTTTGAGCAATGCCTCAAAATATTAAAACCAGGCGGTACACTCTCAAGCTTGGGTGTGTATTCTGAAGATTTAGTCATTCCAATGGCTCATTTCGCCTCTGGTCTTGGCGATCATACGATAAGAACGGCTCTCTGCCCAGGAGGTAAAGAGCGTATGCGCCGATTGATGAATGTCATCGAGTCCGGTCGAGTGGATTTATCAGAGATGGTGACGCATACCTATGCCTTGGATGATATTGTAGAGGCCTATGACTTGTTCATGCATCAGCGTGACGGCGTACTAAAAATTGCTATCAAGCCATAATTATTCCGCAAGATATAATCGCTATATAATAAAAAAGCCTGCATCTAAAGGATACAGGCTCTTCTATTACGTGTTACTTTTAATCAAAATGTCAGTTCATCCTATCAACAAGTGATTGTCTTGTTCAGGAATAATCAGCTCTTGTCTTAGAGGTAGCTCAGGCACTAGCTCCTGCAAGGCACGACGATAAACGCCTCGTTTAAAATGAATCACTTGTCCAAGTGGATACCAGTAACTGACCCATTGCCAATGATCAAATTCTGGTTTGCCCTCATCAAAGCGGATATGTTGAGTGTTCGTCTCATCTAAGCGTAGCAAAAACCATTTCTGTTTTTGCCCAATACATAAAGGGTGCTGTCCATGCCGCACATAGCGTTTTGGCAGACGATAACGCAACCAATCTTGCGTCACTGCCAATAAGTCTACATGACGCGGATGCAGGCCGACCTCTTCCCAGAGCTCGCGATACATCGCATCCATCGGCGTCTCCCCACGGTCGATACCGCCTTGTGGGAACTGCCAAGCGTTGTGACCAATACGTTTTGCCCACAGAACCTGCCCTTGTGTATTTGCCAAGATGATGCCGACATTGGCGCGAAAGCCGTCTGCATCTATCATGATTAAACCTTTTTAATTTATTTAAAATAGCTTATTTTGAGCTAGAACCGTGACAGCAATCATAATTATTATAAGGTGATGGTTGTCGATATTAGGTCAAAATAAGATTCATTACCGTTATTAAACCAAGAAACAAGCAAAATGTGTAACAGTATTTTGCTATAAAATGTTTCACGAGCTTAACTGTTTAAAATCAACCAGTTATAATTAAACTTTTGTAATGTTTTTTGGGGAATCTTACTGCAAAGAGAGGTTCGAACTATAAGAGGATAGGTTTGAATAATAAACAGTAGGCGGTGTATGAATGTTAATTCACTACTAAGAGAATTTTAGTAAAAATGTTTAATTGAAAATAAGGCTGCAAAAGACAAATAGGTGAACTATTCATAATGATAATAATTTTGGATGATAAGGGCTCGATAAAATGTGCCATTGGCTTATGCTACACTAGCCAAGTAAAACATATTGCCAGAAAATAAAAATCGGGCAACGAGCTAATTAAAATAAGGAATGGTCAAGATGTCAGAGTCAAAAGCAAGTGTAACGTGGCAAGAAAATAAAGCATTTATGGGCGTGTCACCATCAGGGCATAATGTACAGATCGATGCTGATAAAGAAAAAGGCGCCAGTCCAATGGAGCTGATTCTATTGGGGCTTGGTGGTTGCGCTAGCTATGATGTGGTAGAGATTTTACAGAAATCGCGCCAAGCAGTGACAGATGTGCGTTGTGAATTGATTGCTCAGCGTGCTGAGAGCGTACCAGCGGTATATACCGATATTCATATGCACTTCGTAGTGACGGGTCAAGATGTCAAAGAAAAACAAGTCGAAAAAGCCATTCATTTATCAGCAGAAAAATACTGCTCAGCCAGCAGAATGTTGGTACAGGGCGGCGTGAACGTCACTCATGATTTTGAAGTTATAGCAGGGTAGGGGCGAATATATTAATGAATGCACTTTTGGAGTTGGTCTCTAATACCGCAGCATCTGCCATTTCGGCAATGGTAGTAGCAAGCTTACTACCATGGTTGGTATCAATCGTTGCCAAAGCGTCTGGCGGTTTTAAAATCAGAAATAACGCACATCCTCGTGATTTTTTTCAGCATGCCACCGGAATGGCGGCAAGAGCCAATGCCGCGCAGCAAAACAGCTATGAGACCTTGCCAGTATTTTTGGCAGCTGTCTTAACGGCGATGTTATTCTTTGTTCCGCAGGCGATTATTAATGTATTGGCTTGGCTATACGTACTGATTCGTATTGGTTTTTGTGTGGCTTACATCACTAATTTATCGGCTTTTCGCTCCATACTTTGGGCGTTATCGATGGCTTGTTCTTTAATGCTGTTCTATTTAGCGATTCGAGTAAGTGTATAATTCTTGAGCGTTAACTTTCATAGCGTCTAGATCAATCAAATATGAGCAGGTGATTATTGTTGTATGCTAGATTGTAGCGCATTGATAATCACCGCTTTGTTTTTTTCTCGTTTGATACTGTCCCATAGAACTTTTGCTTCGCTATAGCCTTTGATGAGCATTGCGAGCCATTGCTTATAGCGACCCACCAATATCACCTCAGTTTTGGCCTTACCTTCCAAAAACCTTATCTGATGGGTGACCATCGCTTCCCACGACAACGTCGCGGCACTTAGCATGACATCATCTGAACCACAATCCACACGAGCAACCAAATCTGGACGGGTAACCGCGCCGCGACCTAACATCAAATGTTCTGTACCAGCTTGAGTCATACAGTTTTGCGCGTGCTCAGCATTCCATATTTCACCGTTGGCAATGACTGGAATATCGAGCGCATTAAAACTTTGAATCTTGTCCCAATAGGCTGGTGGCTTATAGCCTTGGGTTTTGGTCCGTGCATGAATGGTCAGCCAATCAGTACCACTGTCGTTAATCGCACCACGAATATCATCCATGCGGCTGGTATCGGTATAGCCCAAACGAATCTTGGCTGAGACTGGTATGTCGGCAGGTACTGCTTGACGCACAGCACTGATAATTTGATACAGGGTTTCGGGTTCATCCAACAATACTGAACCACCACGATGGCTATTTACTGTCTTGGCAGGGCAACCAAAATTGATATCAATAGCAGGTGCACCAAGCTCGGCAGCATAAGCAGCATTGTCTGCCATGAGTTGCGCTTCGCTGCCCAAAAGTTGCAAATGTATCGGTGTGCCACAGGCTGTCTTAGCTTCATGACGTAATTCTGGCACGTATTTATAAAATACATGCGCTGGTAAAACGTGCTGAGTCACCCGAATAAACTCACTCACCGACCAGTCATAGGGGCGACCTAAATCTGCCGCAATCTGCGTAAGTATTTGCCGCATCAACGGATCGGTCAAGCCTTCCATTGGTGCCAGTAGGCGGACAGGATTGGCAAATAACTGACGGATGGTATTTTGGCGGGCTTGAAGTTGCTGATTATTATTCATGCTTGTGGTTCACTGCTAAAAAGTTGCTATAACGAAAGATAAACTAGGAATTTAGAATGGCAAATGCAAAGAGTGTCTAATTTAGGAAAATTAAGTATTACCAAAAATTACTTTCTTACCTATCTGTAATCCTGATATCAAATCTTTAATATTATGAATATCTAAGTTGGTTTGGGCACGAGTGCAAGCAACGTAGAGCAGCCGCAACTCTTCTGGACTTATTTTGACCGCATTGGTGGTGACATCATAATAAAAATCATCGTCTAGTTGCACCTTTCCCCATTCGAGCCCTTTGGCTTTGTGAGCAGTTGAGATGACATAGTCCGCATTTTCGATACTGGTTAAGCTATTGACCGCTTGGCTTAATACATTAGTACCATGGTCATCGACCAATTTGACAAGGGTTTTGAGATCGCTGCCTTCATTGGTTTCTGAGTACTCTTGTACATCGCCCCAATTATAAAAATATGCCAGTTCAGGCACACCATAAGCAGATTTGCCATTTTTTAAATTTTCGGCAGCCTGACAGAATTTGAGCATACGATCCGTATCGGCTTGCAGAGCGACTCTATGACCGAGTTTAAGTCCGGTCAATAGCTGCGACATTGCAGCAGCATTGGTGCGACATAGGATGGCGTCTTTTTTACTGTGTACCATGCCCTTATCAGTAGAAGATTGCTTATTAGGATTGCCTTTGAGCGGTACGTCTTCTTGTAATGCCTTTAGTAATGTATTGGCGACTTCTGCAATTGGCTCGCCAAAACGAAATGACTGTGTCAACAAGGTTTGCGGTAGGGGCAGTTTTTTCATGGCATTGACTGCACCGCGCCACTCGTAAATTTGCTGGTGCGCATCGCCCACATAAATGACCTGTCTCGGTTGCTGGGTCAAAATGCCCATCATCAAGGGATCGGCATCTTGGGCTTCATCAAACAAAATAAAATCAGCTGGAATACTGGGTTTAGACAGTGCCCATAATTTAAGATAAATATCATGTCCGATGCCAGCAGGATGGCGCGCATCAATCGACTGTAACCAACGCTGCTCGACGGCTGGATAGAGCATCTCACGCAACTGCTCTGCGTCAGAATCATCGAGCCACTTGGGAAACAATATATGTCTAGGTGCAGGATAACTGGCATGCGTACTACAAAAATTGCTGACAGCATCACTGACGAATCGCGATAATCGGGCTGGCGTGAGGGTAATATATTTGTTTATACCATCCATTTGCCGACGTACTTGCACGGGCTGCAAACCCAAATCATCACCCAAACGCTTGGGTGAAAAACGCGGCAACGACAGCTTAGCAGTGATATCGCGGGCGACATGCCGATAAGCAAGTGAATGAAAGGTGCGACATTCCACATGCGGTGGAAACTTTGAGCGAGCATCATTGGCAATCGTCTTGTTAAAAGCTAAATATAAGCCACGTCCACGCAAACGCTCACCAATCAGTTTTAAGGTCGTCGTCTTACCAGCACCCGCATAAGCCACCACTTTAAATGACTTGTGATCCATCGCCATGTTAAGCGCGCTCAGCTGCTCATCAGTGGGATCGCTCATATAAGCTGGCATAGATGCGGACATAAAAAATTACCTAAAAGAGTAAAACGGATCAAAAATGACGGGGGTAAAAAAAGCCACTGCATAGACAATGGCTGGCTCGTCATATGAAATTGCAAAATACTTGCAAGCGCACATGACAATAATACAAAAGCTCAGAGAAAATAAAGGTGGAAATAAGTAGGTTATAGTAACAGATTAGCGCGTTGGCTGTTTTTGGAATAAGTACCTGATAAGTGATGTTATTCTTTATTTAACCCTGTATCGCTTGCTAAAGCAGGACTGTGTTCTTCTTTAATTAAAATTTTCGCTAAAAATAATCCTAGCTCAAACAACAACCACATCGGAATGGCGAGCATCAACATCGACACCCCATCAGGCGGTGTCACGACCGCAGCAACGGCGAAACAGCCGACAATAATATAACGGCGTTTATCTTCTAAGCTCTGAATGGAGACGACGCCCGTCAATATCAATAGCAAGGTGACGACTGGAATCTCAAAGGTTAAACCAAAGACCATAAAGAGTTTAAGTGCAAAACTTAAATAACTGTCGATGTCGGTCATCGGCAAGACGTTCTGAGGCGCGAACATAATAAAAAATTTGAGAACGCCTTTAAGGACAATAAAATAAGAGAAAGCCACACCCGCATAAAATAAAAATATAGAGGATATCAAAACGGGAATGGCGATTTTTTTCTCTTTTTTATATAAACCGGGTGCGACAAACGACCAGATTTGATACAAAATGTAGGGCATTGCAAAGAATGCTGCGACAAAAACAGTCAGGCGTATCGGTGCCATAAAGTTGGAAGTGATATCCGTCGCGATCATCGTTGCGTTGGCAGGTAACTGAGCAACCAATGGGTTGGACAAAAAATCATAGAGCTCGCGTGAAAATCCGACCAAGGCTAAAAATATGACCAGTACGGCAACACATATCTTAATCAAATGACGACGTAGGTCAATTAAGTGCTCAGTAATAGGCATATCACCAAGTGAGCTTAAGATATCGCCAGAGTCCTCAGTATTGCTGTCGACATTACCATCTATGGTAGCTGTTGAGGTCTCGATATCTGAATCCGCGACTTTTTCTTGACGGCTTTTTTTACGTTTAAATAAGCCCACTAATGACTCTCCTGCTCATTAACAGAAGCCTGTTTAGGTAAAGGACTGTCTATATGGCTGTTTAGTAAGATATCGGCTTTATAATTTGGTAAGTAGGGCGGTTGCGGCAAACGACGCGCTTTATCATAAGCTCCAAGACGAAACCACATATTTTCCCACGGTCTAGTTGTGATGGTTTGAGACACTGGATTGGCGTTATCACTACAGTCAGTTTTTAGATTATCATTATCGCCTTGTACCGATGACTGCTCAGGGCTTTCTGGTTTCTCAGCCTGTCTATTACTGTCATAGGCGTAGTCAAACGCTTTTGGCTGCACTGGTCGATTATCATCATTCTCACTACTGGCTTGACTACTTTGTCTAGGCGTATTGTCATCGCCTAGATCACGCGATGCTTTTAAATGCTGGTTTTGCGAGGATTCAAACTCTTGCATACTGCCGCGCATCTCCGCCATCTCACGCCTCATATCTGCTTCAGTCTGGCGAATTTTGGCCAACTCTTTTTGCATAAGCTGGCGGGTCTCTGCCAAATCAAGTTCAGCTTCGATTTCAGATTGCAGGGTGGATACCGTGCGGCGAATTTTGGCATACCACTGCCCAGCGGTACGCGCTGCCTGTGGCAGTTTTTCTGGGCCCAAGACGATTAGGGCGATAACACCAAAGAGGAGTAGTTCAGAAAAGCCGATATCAAACATAATGTTCCGATGTCACTGTCTAAAAGGTCACTGTCTAGAGGCTATACATTATGCGTGTCATCAACCTTGGTGGTTGTTGGGCGCTCTTCAGTGTGTGCATTGCCATCATGATCGAGCACCACATGCTTTTTAGCATGCTCAGTATTTTCGTCTTTGACCGCTTCTTTGAAGCCTTTGACTGCGCCGCCCAAATCTTTGCCAGCATTTCTAAGCTTTGAGGTGCCAAATACGACCACCACTACCACCAATAAAATCAGCCAATGCGTAATAGAAAAACTACCCATAAAGGTATCCTTGTGTCTTGGTTTTCAGTCTTTGTATGCCTACTTTGGGTGTATCGAATATCGTTATACTCAATAAACAGCCTCGACATACAATGCGAAGTAAAACAGAGCTATATTATAACCTGCACTTGTGACAAAAAGGTGAAATCAACAATAATCAAACAGGGCAAGCGCCAAGCTTATAGAAACTATCGAGCCGCCTTTTCATCGATACCTGATAGACCAAAACGTCGACCTAGCTCATTTAATACCGCATCCGACTCAATACCGAACCACGCCAGTCCAACCAATGTATGAAACCAGACATCGGCCACCTCATAGATGAGCTCGTGACGAGCGTCATCATATTGCGCTTTATTACTATTTGCGTCGCAATTGGCAAAATCTTTGGCGGCAATGATACTTTCAGTACTTTCTTCGCCAACTTTCTCTAAAATTTTATTTAAACCCTTTGCGTATAAGCTTGCTACGTACGAGCTATCAGCATCCGCTTGTTTACGCTCTGCCAATACACCGTCAAGCTGCTGCAAAATAGAGCGATTGGTAGTGTCGTTGTCATGGTGACTGTGACTGTGCTTGGCATCTGAAGGGATTACATCGTGAGCATGCGTCTCGTTAGTTTTAGGAGTGGCTTTTTCTGCATCGCTTGAATGATAAATATCAGCAGGGTCTTTTAATACCTTATCGACGGTTTGCCATTCAGGCGTTTGACCCGACAAATCTAAACGCTGATAGAAGCAAGATTCGCGACCAGTATGGCAAGCGATACCGCTAGCCTGAGTGACACTAAGGACAATCACGTCTGCATCACAGTCCAAGCGAATATCATGTACGGTCTGAGTATGACCCGATGACTCGCCCTTATGCCACAATTTGGCACGTGAGCGCGAAAAATAAACCGCTGTCTGCGTTTGAGCGGTTAACTGTAGTGCTTCGGCATTCATCCAAGCCATCATCAAAATACGCCCAGACTTATGATCTTGAGCAATTGCAGGAATCAAACCATCATCATTAAATTTTATGGCAGCCAGCCAAGCAGGTAAAGTCATAATATATCTGTCTTCTTGTTTATATAGAAATCAAAGGGGAATAAATGAATCGTAACGGATTCTATTTATGGTCTGAATAAAAAAGCGGTTGGCGTTAGGGCATGTCCTCAATATCAAATCCTGTAGAGATGTGGGTACAGCGCTTCTTTCATAATTTTATCAAGCGCAATGGATTTATTGAGGCGAAAGTCATAATTGACAAAATGCTGCCGCGCCTTGGCTACTGTTTCTCCAGTATGCATACGGGTAATTTTTATCACTATAGTGCCACCATTATCGTATAACGGTTCAACGCCTACTTCAAATAATAGCTCTTCACGCGCCCGTATGCGACTGACAATACTTAGCTGTAACTCATCGATAATTAAACCGTGATAATCTGCATCGATCTCTTTAATACCTTTAGAGTAAAAAAATCTCTGCCGCGCCTCACATAGCAATGCCGTCAATGATTCGAGCGTCAGGTACTGAGCCATATCAAGCTCAATATGACGCACACGCATCACTGTTTCAAAGACAAATATGTCGTTATCAAAGTCTAATTCTTGTTTTGACACGTTATCTCCTAGATTGATTGCAGGCTATGAGTTCTGCTAATCATAGTGTAGGTTGGTAGCGTCATCATCGTACGATAGACGCTCGATAAGTGTGATAAATAACTTTGTATTATTAACGCTCAGCTTATACTAAGGTTCAGTCTCTACTTAAGCACAGCTTAAGCTGACATTCAATCTATTTGGCGGTAAATCCGCAGTTTTATGAGTGTTTTGACTAAAATCTTTATAACTGGGCTTATACCCATTATCCACTGTCATGCCTACTAGGGCGTGTCCTCATTTTAAAAATGATGATAAGAATGAGATAAATTGCCGTCAAACAAGGAAAATAGCACAAATAATATCGAGATATGAACCAGCTATTTGACGTAGCTTGGCAGAATTTAACCGTTTTTAGTCCATTTATTTGCTTTCGTTCAGATTGAGGAGACGCCCTAGGCGAGGCGTAAAAGTTTCCTTGGCAAAACAGTGCATTATCTGCTAAAATACCGCCTCCCACCTCGAGGCAAATAGAGGTTTAGTGGGTGTTTTTACAGCCACTATTCGTTATTAACTATTTGACGACCAGGTTCTATCAAAGACAAAGAGGCAAATCATCATGAAAGTTAAGATGAAAACCAGAAGCGGTGCAGCTAAACGCTTCAAAAAAACAGCGAACGGCTTCAAGCGTAAGCAAGCAAACAAAAGCCATATCTTGACCAAGAAATCAGCTAAGCGTATTCGCCAGTTGCGCGGTCTAAAGATGGTGGACAAGTCTGACGAAGCAGCAGTTCGTCGCATGTGCCCATACATCTAGTAGGCTATCGTCATTTAGCTTTAATTAAGCGCTGTTTAATTTATAGCGACTGGATTAAAAATATCTGACTTTGCAATCTGATAGCGATGTCTACTATTCGATGACATCGTGATTCGTTTAATAATGATTAAAGAAATCTTGGAGTAATTTATGGCCCGTGTAAAACGTGGTGTACAGGCGAATCGTCGTCACAAAAAAATCCTAAAACGCGCAAAAGGCTACTACGGTGCCCGTTCACGTGTTTACCGCGTAGCGGTACAAGCAGTGACCAAAGCTGGTCAATATGCTTATCGTGACCGTCGCAACAAAAAACGTACCTTCCGTCGTCTTTGGATTGCACGTATCAATGCTGGTGCACGCTTAAACGGTTTAAGCTACAGCCGCTTTATCAATGGCATGAAATTGGCTAACATCACTGTCGATCGTCGCGTACTTGCTGACATCGCTATGCATGATGCAGCGACTTTCACAGCGTTGGTTGAAAAAGCAAAAGCGGCATTAGCATAAATATTAACCTTCCTTTAGGGTTGCTGCTTGTTTAGTCAGAATTTACAAGTAGTTATCTATATGGACAGGGATAATATTGATTAATAGTATGATATTAATAAAAGCTACCGCTGGTCGGTGGCTTTTTTTATATCACATTATCTTAATACTTCATGTCACAGCCTTGTTTTAGCACCAACGCTAAATATGCTTTTTTGAGATAGCTTTTATTATCGTCTAAATATTCAAGCCATTCATATCACTGGTATTATTTTTGAATGACTGGGTAAATGGTTTGCAATATTTGGTCAAATCCCTACAATTACCAATCACTATTATTAATAGTCCGTTTAAATCAGGAAGAATGCATCTTATGACTACCCCTGCTGCTACCACCGATTTGTCGGCGCTACCGACCTTGTCCACAGAGTTAAGCGAGCTTAATGAAGCTCAGCTAAATGAGTTGGCCAGTGCCGCTGAAGCCTTGGTTCTACAAGTAAACGATGTGCGTGCGTTGCAAGATTTGCGTGTGCAATTGACCGGCAAAAAGAGCCCATTAACGGGCTGGTCAAAGCAAATGGGTAAACTCAGCAGCGACGATAAAAAAACCTACGGCGGCTGGTTACATCAAGTCCGTAGCCGTATTCAAGAGGCGTTGACAGAGCAGCAACAACAGCTTGAAGTCGCGGCCTTAAATGCCAAGCTTGCAAGCGAAAGTATTGATATCACCTTGCCTGCTCGCGGTGGTCAAAAAGGTCATTTGCATCCAGTGACCATGATTACCCAGCGTATGCAGCAGTATTTTATACAAGCAGGTTTCAACGTTGCTACTGGTCCTGAAGTCGAAAGCGACTATTATAACTTTGAGGCGCTTAATATTCCGTCGCATCATCCAGCACGCGCGATGCACGATACCTTCTATTTTGATGCGCATTATCTACTGCGTACGCATACCAGTCCTGTGCAGATTCGCACGATGGAAAAGAATGAACCGCCTATTCGTATTATTTGCCCAGGTCGCGTTTATCGCAATGACTCGGATCAAACGCATTCGCCGATGTTCCATCAGCTAGAAGGTTTGATGGTTACTGAGTCGAGCACTTTTGCAGAGTTAAAAGGCTTGATTAGTGAGTTCTTGGAAGCATTCTTTGCCAAAGAGCTAACCGTTCGTTTTCGCCCATCGTTTTTCCCGTTTACTGAGCCTTCTGCTGAAGTCGATATCCTCGATGACAATGGTAAATGGCTTGAGGTTATGGGCTGCGGTATGGTGCACCCACAAGTACTGACCAACTGCGGTATTGATGCCGAAAAATATACTGGCTTTGCTTTTGGAATGGGGATTGAGCGCTTCGCGATGTTATATTACGGCATCGATGATTTGCGTTTATTTTTCCAAAATGACGTACGCTTTTTAAAGCAGTTTGGCTAGATTTTATTATTTAATAAACCTCTACCTTTACTCCAAAACCTTTATTATAAAATTCTGATCTGAGATATTTATGAAAATTAGCGAACAGTGGCTACGTCAATGGGTAAACCCCAACAATAGCAGTGAGCAATTGGCCGAACAACTCACGATGGCAGGACTTGAGATTGATGATCGCTATGCGGTTGCCCTTACCTTCAGTGGTGTGGTTGTCGGTGAAGTCATCAGCGTCGAGCAGCATCCAGATGCCGATAAACTGCGCGTTACGCAGGTTAATATTGGTGCAGCTGAACCATTACAAATCGTCTGCGGTGCGCCCAATGTGACTGTCGGTATGAAAGCACCAGTTGCGACCGTTGGTGCCATTTTGCCAAGTGATGACAAAAAAGGCTTCATAATTAAAAATGGCAATCTACGTGGTGTTGCCTCCAACGGTATGTTGTGCGGCGCTTCTGAAATTGATTTAGTCGATGAAATTGATGGTCTGCTCGAATTGCCAGCAGATGCACCAATTGGTATGGATATCCGTGAATATCTAGGCTTAGACAATCAAATCCTAGATATCTCTATCACGCCAAATCGCGGTGACTGCTTTAGTGTACGCGGTATTGCGCGCGAAATATCAGTCATTAATGATTTGCCAATGCAGCTGCCTGAGATTCCTACCAATGTGGTAGTTACTGATAACGGTGCTGATACTGCTACGCTAGCGGTAACGGTTAGTGCAATTGAAGCGTGCCCACGCTATTTACTACAATCAATCAGCAATATTGATCGTAGTATCGACACCCCAAAGTGGATGCAAGATGCGCTGGTTCAATCAGGATTACGCTCGCACAATTTTTTGGTTGATGTGACCAACTATGTATTGATGGAGTTGGGTCAACCGCTACATGCGTTTGATGCCGATACTATCGAGGGCGATATCGTTGTGCGTTTGGCACAACCTGAAGAAACGATTACTTTGTTGAATGAGCAAACCATTACCTTAACCGGTGATGAATTGCTCATTGCTGATGATAAAGGCGCACTTGCACTTGCCGGAATCATGGGCGGTCAGCGTAGTAGTGTCACTGATAGCACAACCAATATTATTGTAGAAAGCGCTTTCTTTGGTCAGCTTGCTATTGCCGCACGCGCACGTCGTTTTGGTTTGCATACCGATGCCTCACAACGCTTTGAGCGTGGTGTCGATTTTGAGTTACCAGAGCTTGCTTTAGCGCGTGCTGTTGATTTGATTACGAGCATTACTGGTGGGCAAGCCGGACAAATAGTAAAAGCAGAAAGCAGTGAGCATTTACCATCTCGCGCACCGATCACTTTACCAATTGCTAAAGTTCGTGATGTCATCGGTATTGAGATTGAGCCAGCAGTGATGGTTCGTATTTTGACCCAATTAGGCTTTGAGGTAGTGCAGCAAGCCGATAGCCTGATTTGCACGCCGCCATCGTATCGCTTTGACATGAGTATCAAAGAAGACCTCATCGAAGAAATTGCGCGTATCTATGGCTATGACAATATTCCGAGTGTGTTGCCGCATTTGCAAGTCAGCATGGATTATGACGATACTGCAGACTTGACACACGAGATGAAGCTGGCGCTGGTCGATAATGGTTATATGGAAGCGATTAGCTTTAGCTTTAGTGACGCAAAAATAGAAGCCTTGCTCGATGACAAAGCCCTAGGAGAAGTACTGGCACTGGCCAATCCTATTTCTAGTGACTTAGCCGTGATGCGCCGTACTTTGCTATCAAGCTTATTGCCTTGCGTGCAATATAATCTCAATCGTCAGCAGCCCCGCGTTCGTTTCTTTGAAACAGGGCTTAGTTTTGTTGGTCAAAGTATTAGTGAGTTGGTGCAGACACCAAGTATTGCGTTAGTAGCAGTTGGCGATGTCTGGGACGAGCAAGCGTATCAAAACCGTGCGTTAGACTTTTATGATCTTAAGCATGATATTGAGCAGTTATTACCTGCACAAATGGATAGCGCCCGTATTCGCTATGAGCGCAGTGAGCTTGCTTTCTTGCATCCAGGCCAAAGTGCTAAGCTTTATATTGATGATGAATATATTGGTTGGTTGGGTCAGTTGCATCCTAACACGGCTAAGCAGTTAGATTTGCCAGCTACGTGGGTTGCTCAATTATCACTTGCGCCATTACTGACCCTTGCCCGTGAGCAGCATACCATCACCACCCCGAGCAAATTTCCACAAGTACGCCGTGATATTGCCATTTTAGTAGACAGTGAGATCAGCTTACAGACATTAGAGTCGACGATACGCGCAGCAGCTGGTGAGCTATTGGCTGATCTGTGGCTGTTTGATGTGTATCAAGGCGACAACGTGCCAGCTGGTCAGCGCTCATTAGCTTTTGCGCTAATATGGCAAGACAATGCACAAACGCTATCTGATGACGCCATTAAAACCGCGACTGACAAAGTGGTACAGGCGCTAACGAAGCAACATGCAGCAAAGTTGCGTGACAGCTAACATATAACTCTTATCATAGACATGCTCTGTAGCCTCACTCTTAAAGAGGCTATAGGGCATTGCTATTTATAAGAATTATAATTTTATAAATTTTTTTTCATAAAAATAGTTAAGTGGTTATTAATAAAGGATTTTAAAGCAGTCTTTGTTAAAAAGAGCTTAGAAAACCTTTATAATAACTAGCATTAACCCTCATACCGCTAAACCATGATATTCGACATCACGACATAGCATAGGAGTCGTACTGTGAGCACCTTAACCAAATCTGACATGATTGAGCATTTGATGAGTCATCTTGACCTAACACGCCAAGAAGGCCGCTGTTTGGTAGAGAATTTCTTTGATGAATTGTCAGAGAGTTTAATTGATGGCAAAGAGGTCAAGCTTTCAGGCTTTGGCAACTTCGAGCTTAAAGATAAAAATAGCCGTCCAGGTCGCAACCCTAAGACAGGGGAGCCAGTCGCCGTATCAGCACGCCGCGTGGTGACTTTCAAAACAGGGCAAAAATTCCGTCAACAAGTTGATGAGCGTCTATTTGACGAGTAGCAGTAACTGTCAATCGTATAAAACTGAACATATAAATATATCATGACTTCATGATGGTTGTTAAAGTTACGCTTTATTATTAATGTGAGATGGTTGATCTACATTTGAAAGCGCCATTAAATATCATATTTAGCTATGAATAACCACGAACAATGGTAAATGACACGCACAAAAAAAGAGAGCTTAGGCTCTCTTTTTTTTACTACAGTATTTCTATCATATAAACGATAAAATTACTGAGCTGGTTCTTCAATAATTACAACTTCGTCAGCTGCGTCTACAGCTGGAGTTTCGCTAGCTACGTCAACGCTAGTAGTAGTACCGTCTACAGGTACTTCAGCATCGATTTCGTCAGTAGCAGTAGCAACTTGAGCATCAGCGATGTCAGCTTCAGCTTCAGCAACAGCAGCGTCAGCATCAGCAGTTACTTCGCCTTCAGCAGCAGCTTCGTTTAGCTCTTCTGATGCATCTTGCACTTCTTCTTGTGCGTCAGATAAATCTTCAGCAGCGTTTTCTTTGTTGCTGTCACAGGCAGTAAGGCCCATAGTTGCAGTCATGATACCAGCTAGAGCAAGTAATTTTAAGTTCATAAGGTTTTCTCCGGGAAAATGAAATGATCAGTAGCAGCAAAAAAGGTTGAAAGCTGAGATTTCTCAGAATTCAACTAGTCTTAGTTACAGCTACTCAGCTTTCACGCATTCTATAGGATTTCTATATAAATAGAAATAGGCTGTACAATTAAGTAACAATAAAATTGTAAATAGTGTTTTACATCACTTATTCGTTATAATTTTTAATACAACGAGCCAAATTAATAGACGTATAATCAATGACATCAACCTATTTTGATGACTTTTTCGATGTCTTGATTAGTGCAATATCAAGAGTCTAATAAAGTAGGATTTGTCAAAAATACTTTGAGATTACTTACTTGTTAGAAATCGGATTTGATCAAAAAAATAAAGAATTGAGTCAAAATTACACTATATAAAAAATCATCAATACGAGTAGCAATATATATCGTATATTTGAGGAATGAAACAATGAAATGGCAAGGTAGACGCGGCAGTTCCAATGTGCGCACCAGCAGTGGTGGCGGCAAAATGATAGGCGGTGGTATCGGTGGTATTATTATTGCTGGCATTTTATGGCTGGTATTCGGGGTGAATCCAATGACCGCTTTACAGACGGGTCAAGTAGTCGCAGGCGGTGGCAATAGCAGTGCCGCTACCGAACCTGCGACAAGTAACGATCGAGATACGCAGTTTGTCAAAGTAGTATTGGCTGATACTGAAGAAGTTTGGCATCAGATATTCAAAGAAGCTGGCAGCACCTATCAGGAGCCATCATTGATTCTCTTCAATGGTCAAGTCAGCTCAGCATGCGGCAGTGCTAGCTCCGCGACGGGCCCATTTTATTGCCCAGGCGATCAGACTGTCTATCTAGACAAATCTTTCTTTGTAGAAATGCGCCAAAATCTCGGTATCACGGGTGATAAACAAGGCTCTGGCGACCAAGATAATCAAGGTAAAGCGGGTGATTTTGCACAAGCCTATGTTATTGCACATGAAGTTGGTCACCACGTACAGACTTTGTTAGGCATCAGTCAGCAAGTTAATGAAGCCAGCCGTCAAGTCACTCGTGCACAAGCCAATAAGCTATCAGTACTACAAGAACTGCAAGCTGATTGTTTTGCTGGGGTTTGGGCACAACGTAACCAAGAGCGTGTACAGTTTTTGGAGGCAGGTGATATCGATGAGGCCATCAATGCCGCTGGTCAAATCGGTGATGATCGTTTAGCGCGTGCTAGCGGTGGAGCAGTCGTACCTGATAATTTCACTCATGGCACCAGTCAACAGCGTGTTCAGTGGTTCACTCGTGGTTTGGAAAGTGGCAACGTACAGTCTTGTGATACTTTTAGCGGGGCGCTATAAGTGTACTGGATATCATGATAAGCAGATTTACTTTCAACTCATGAGTTAGAAACAAAAAAGCCTGCAATATCGATTGCAGGCTTTTTGTATTTTAGAGCGTTTTAGGCATATTCAATAGATTTAAAATACACGCAGTTGAAATGCTTAAAAACGGTCTTGATAGCACCAAATAATCATTCAGCGATTATCTGCTGTTGTTAAGAATGTAAGCACCAGCGCCACCTACTGCAGCACCACCAAGTGCGCCACGAGCGATGTCTTTGCTATCGCCGCCACTTCTAATAAGTGCACCAGCAGCAGCGCCGGCAGCAGCACCTTTAGCGGTATTGCTCAAGCCACTATTGTATCCATTAGTTGCACAGCCACCCATGATAAGGGCAGAGCTAGTAAGAGCAGTCATTGCGATAGTTTTAGCAAATTTCATAGTATCACCTATTAGGTTATCAAGTTAGTTTATCAAAATCAAAATACGATATTTTTATTACCACTAATTTTAATACCGATAGTAAGCTGTATTAAAATATTTGGGCAAGTATCTTAGAATAATCTATTGTGCTACCGCAAGACATACAAAGGTCTGCATTAGTAAGGATTACATCAAGGATGTTAAATATCTCGAAAATTATACTGCTATTAACACGTGATAGCAGAGTATATCTATACTGGCTCCTACACTAACCCATATAATAATTTCTAGGCGTAGTAAAAGCGCTAAGCTTTGCAAATAGCCTGTAAAGGATGTTTCTCCACTGTATCGTTGGTAGGGGTTTTGCTTAGGGTTATTGTATTTATATTGATAGTAAGCTAACTGTTTTTAAAAATAGTACTTTTGGCGTCTAATAGTGAGGTATTAAGGTCTGTTCTCATTTTTATTGCCATTTTTAAATTCAGGACATGCCTGAATATATAAAAAATGAATACAAAACGAAAAGACCGCACGAGTGCGGTCTTTTCTACTTAAGTGGCTTATCTATTGAGTATGGCAAAGCAGCACGGATCTATCATTAGTTCTGTGATTTACGTTTCATCTGCTCAAAGAATTCGTCATTGGTTTTCGCTTCTTTCAAGCGATCCAGTAAGAACTCAGTGGCTTGTACGCCATCCATCGGCTGAAGCAGCTTACGTAAAATCCAAACTTTGCGCAGTTTATCTTCATCAAGCAGACGCTCTTCACGGCGTGTACCAGATTTTTTGATATTAATCGCAGGGAAGACACGTTTTTCAGCCAGATCGCGCTCAAGCGTAATCTCTTGGTTACCAGTACCTTTGAACTCTTCAAAGATAACGCTGTCCATTTTACTACCCGTATCGATAAGCGCACTGGCAATAATGGTCAAACTACCACCTTCTTCAACATTACGAGCAGCACCGAAGAAGCGTTTTGGGCGCTCTAATGCATTGGCGTCTAGACCACCGGTCAACACTTTACCTGACGACGGAATAACCGTGTTATAAGCACGTGCCAAACGAGTAATCGAATCCAGTAAAATAACCACGTCTTGTTTGTGCTCGACCAAACGTTTGGCTTTTTCGATAACCATTTCAGCGACTTGTACATGACGCTGTGGCGGCTCGTCAAAGGTAGAGGCAACTACTTCACCGCGTACCGTACGTACCATTTCGGTGACTTCTTCTGGACGCTCGTCAATCAATAGGACGATGAGATAGCATTCAGGGTTATTACGAGTAATCGACTGCGCAATGGTCTGTAGCAGCATCGTTTTACCCGCTTTTGGCGGTGCAACAATGATAGAACGCTGACCCTTACCAATCGGAGCGATTAGATCGATGATACGACCCGTCAGATCCTCAGTGGTGCCGTTACCAAGCTCGAGTTTCAAATGTTCAGTTGGGAATAGGGGTGTCAGGTTTTCAAAGATAAGCTTATGACGTGAGCGATCTGGGGTATCAAAGTTGATTTCGCCAACTTTCAATAACGCAAAATAACGTTCAGAATCTTTTGGTGGACGAATCGTACCAGCGATACTATCACCCGTCTTGAGACTAAAGCGGCGAATTTGGCTAGGGCTGACATAAATGTCATCAGGACCGGCTAAGTATGAGCCTTCTGATGAGCGCAAAAAGCCAAAACCATCCGGAAGAACCTCAAGTACGCCGTCACCATAAATGGCTTCACCGTTCCGCGCATGGGTTTTTAGGATAGCAAAGATGATGTCTTGTTTACGGCTACGCGCCATATTATCAAGACCCATTTCTTTGGCGATAGCCAATAGCTCAGCGATTGATTTTTTCTTTAATTCAGTAAGATTCATAGATAGGTCATTAGCAATTGATCAGATGAGAGATGCCATTAGCAGCACAAGTCACGACAGTGATTAAAACAACGATAGTATGGTGATAGAGGGTGCGTGCACAGAGCTGGATTTATGTAGTTTGGATATTACGTGTTAGCTTATATACGAATTGCAATCGTTTATGCAAGGTAATAAGAAATAAGGATAAAGAAGTCTACATAAGAGTCTGCGTCAAAAACTCAATATCAGTAATTGTGTTTAGTCATTTCGTTCAGCAATGGTGTTTATAACGACGATTGTGTTTTTGTTGATAAACACGAGGAGAATAGCGATAAGACAGTTAGGAAAACCGTTAGTTTTCTGTTGTCAGCAGACTATACGGTCTTCACAATAGTATTGTCAATAAATTTTGCCAAAAAAGTCGTCTAATTGAGTTTTTTGCATAAAAAACAAGCAAAAAAGCCACTATCTACGTTAGATAATGGCTTTTTCGACGGTGTTGCTGTCTCTTTAGAATGCTTATGCAAAACGAGCAAGTCTCAACTTAGAGATGCTTGTCTAACACTTTTGCCAATTCAGCTTTTGGCTGTAGACCCATCACTGAGTCAACTTTTTCGCCATCTTTAAAGACAAATAGTGTTGGGATATTACGGATACCAAAACGGCTGGCTGCTTGTGGGTTGCTATCCACATCAACTTTGACGATTTTAACTTTGCCTTGGTACTCAGTGGCTAGATCTTCTAAAATAGGGGCGATTGCTTTACAAGGACCACACCATGCTGCCCAGAAGTCTACCAATACTGGCACATCTGATTGCAATACGTCTTTGTCAAAGTCGGCATCGGTAGTATGTAAAATAAGGTCTGACATAATTTATCTCTCTTGTTTTATTATTTCTATCGCCATCCATCAACCAATATATTTGTTGCATAATAGAATGATGGGTGACCAAAGAAGCGTTTAGAAGTGGTTAAAATGTGCCATTATATTAACATGTTTGCTCAGGGTTAACAGATGCAGGCTGGTTAAATTGTTTAACAATTACGATTAGCACAATAAATCGACACATAACGACACAGGCATGGTTTTATCTGTCACTTGATAATCCTGTCTGTGTCTTTTGCTCAAAAATAAGCGGTTTATAACACTATATCTATACTCTAATATCTACCACTTAAGACAGCTTTCATATGCAAGCTCATTAATCATTCAAGCCCCTTTATATAAGTGCCCATTTTTATGCCTTTTACTGCTGAAGAAGTCAACGCCCTCAATGCTCAAGAAAACGCCTATCCGCTTGAGTTTTTTCAAGCCTTTGCGCAACAGATTACTGTCTACGAAGATGATGATATTTGGGTGGTTGATAAGCCTGTAGGTCTGTTGAGTGTCGATGGCAAAACGCTCAAGGTCAGTTTGTTGGCGAGACTTGAGCGTGCCAATCCCGCAGTCAAGCTGATTCATCGTCTGGATATGGATACCTCAGGGCTGCTCATTTTTGCTAAGAATGCCGAAGCACAAACCCATATTAGTAAGCAATTCATTGAACGTTTGCCACAAAAAAAATATCAGGCACGCGTCTTTGGAGAGTGGGAGCGTGTCGGCGCAACGGGTGAGATATCAGTACCAGTGCGCTATGAGCCAGAGACGAAACCGCGCCATATCGTCGATCCTAGCTGGTCAAAGCATGCCTTAACTTTATATGAAGTCATCAGCCATGAGCAATGCAACGGTCAGACAGTCACACGCGTAATGTTAAAGCCGGTCACGGGTCGTAGTCATCAGCTGCGCGTCCATATGGTGCATGTGGGTCATGTGATGATTGGCGATCCTATTTATGCAGAAGGCACGGCTTTAGCGATTGCGCCAAGGCTTAATCTCCATGCTCAGCAATTGCGTCTCAAGCATCCTACGCTTGGTGCGTGGATGGATTGGGAAAGCCCAAGCCCTTTTTAAATGGATTTATGTCAAATTTTTTAAACCCATCATGCAAAAACAAGGAACGTATTATGCTTGATATGACGGCAGCCAAACAGGCAGTTAAGAAACGCTTCAAAGCTAAATCGGCACTCTCAGACACACCAGTGGATTATGAAGTACTGATTATCGGTGCAGGAATTGCCGGTATTGGTATGGCGTGCCGATTGCAGCAGCAAAAACACAAAGGACTGTTTGGTCATAAAAATCCAAGTACGCATAAACGCAAATTATCAAAGCAACAGCAGAAAAGTGCACAGCGATTTTTAGTGTTAGAAAAACGAGCAGATTTGGGTGGTACATGGGATTTATTTACCTATCCAGGCATCCGATCTGACTCTGATGCCTTGACGTTTGGCTACAGTTTCAGACCATGGCTAAATCACAGGATTTTGGCAAAGGGCGGTGATATTAAAAACTATATTGCTGATACGGCGCGTGAGTGTGGTATCAGCGAACATATTCGCTATCAGCACGAGGTGCAGCAGCTGTCTTGGTCAAGTAGCCATCAACAATGGACGGCGATGGTAAAAAATCATGCCAGCGGTGAGGTGTTTACGGTAACAGCAAAGTTCGTCGTTGGCGCCACGGGTTACTATGATTATGAACAAGGTTATCGTCCTTCTTTTAATAAAGAAGCAGATTTTCAAGGTGAGATCATTCATCCGCAGCATTGGCAAAATGTGGATTATGACGATAAGAAGGTAGTCATTATCGGTAGCGGTGCCACAGCGATGACATTGCTGCCAGCTTTGGTGGATGAAAAAGGTGGGCAATGCGCGCGTCACGTCACTATGCTACAGCGTTCTCCCACGTATGTGGCAAGTGTACCGGGCGATGATTATACGCTTGATTGGCTAGCAGGCAAATTTTCACCGTTGTCGAAAGAGCAGGCTTATACGCTGCTGCGTACTCGTAATGTATTGATTCAGCAAGGTACTTATCGAGCGGCTATATTGGCACCCAAGCTTATGAAAGCGTTATTAAAACGCGGTGTCAAAACAGAGCTAAAAGGTAGCGGTATCGATGTGGCGCATTTTGTACCAGACTATAATCCTTGGGATCAGCGGATATGTGCGGTGCCAGACAGTGATTTATTCAAAGCATTGCATGGCAAACGCGCCAGCGTCGTCACCGATCAAATCAGCCATTTTACCAAGACAGGCATTATGCTTGATTCTGGCAAGCATCTCGATGCTGATATCATCGTCACAGCGACAGGATTAAAGCTACAAATGCTCGGCGGTGCCAAAGTATATATTGACGGGCAGGCGATAGATATTGGTTCGCGCATGACTTATAAAGCGGTCATGATTGAAGATATACCAAACATGGTGGCACTGTTTGGTTATACCAACGCCTCATGGACGCTAAAAATCGATTTGGCGTGTCAGTATGTGATGCGACTGCTGGGCTATATGCATCAGCATCGCTATCAAGTGGTATTGCCACAAGCACAGACTAAAGATGCCAAAGCGCTTACGCAGACAGATACAGTGATGGGCGCGCTATCGTCAGGATATGTCAAGCGCGCTCAACATGAGCTACCCAAGCAAGGCGATATATATCCTTGGCGGGTGACAAACAACTATCTAAGCGACCGCATCATGCTCAAACATCGCAAAATAAAAGATGATTGGTTACGCTTTAGTCGTTAAGGTCGCTTAGTTACAGTTGTTCGCTCAATGTTTTTTAATGGCTATTAATAAAATCAGCAACTTGTTTGCTTAAGATCTGCCACAAGGTTTGTTGTGCACTTTTGCTGCCCCACGCATTATGCGGGCTAAATATAACGCGCGGATGCTTGGCAATGGTCAATAAAGGGTCGTCAGCGGTGATGGGCTCTTGTTCAAACACATCGCTGGCGTAGCCGATGATTTGCTCATTGTTAATGGCATCAGTCAGTGCTTGGCTATCGACAATACCGCCACGGGCGACATTGACGATGAGCGGCTGTTTGACCATTTTTGCTAAAGTATCTGCATTGATCAGGTGCTGAGTTTTCTCGTTTAATGGGCAATGCAGGCTCAGTACATCAGACTGTGCCAGTACGTCGTCAAACGCGGTATAGTCGTCATTGCGCGGTGCGCGTCCTTGCTGCTCCGCCCATAATACTTTCATCCCAAAAGCGCGCGCAATATCGGTCACGCGTTTGCCAATAGTGCCAACGCCAATAATACCTAGTGTTTTATCTTCCAAATCTATTAGCGGAATATCCAGTAGGCAAAAATTACCGTTTGCTTGCCATGTGCCATCAGCGACTTTTTGATGATAATAAATACCCGCGCGCATGGCGTTGAGCATGAGCATAAAGGTATGTTCGGGCACACTTTTGACTGCATAACCTGCGACATTATAAAGCGCCACATGGTGCTCAATACAAGCGTCTTGATCGACGTTGTTCATACCAGTAGCGGTCAGCTGAATGAGCTTGAGCTTGGGCAACTTACTGATCACTTCAGCGCTGATCTGCACTTTATTGGTAATAATGATGTCGGCGTCTTTGCAGCGCTCTACAATAACAGCAGCATCTTTTGGGGTATCATCATAAGTGAGGTAGTCGCTGATGCCGTCTGGGGCTGGCAAGTCGATGCCATCAGAAAAAGTGCCTTTATCTAAAAAAACCGCGCGCATGGTTATTCCTTATTAAATAGTTATTTTTAAATGATTTTAATAATGATCGACTTAATGTAGCACGTTGGTGATTTTAGTCAAAAAGGTCGTTAAAAAGTCCAAAGCAAAAAACCTCTACTTCAATATTGAAATAGAGGTTTTGTTGATTGAGACAGTAGTCTTTTGTGCTTATTTAGTCTTATGTACTTATAAAGAGAAACGCTTACGCAGTTTACCAATAAGGCTACGTACGCGACTGCTTAAATCAATACGCACGTCGTTTTCAGGGTCATGCTCGACTTCATAGCGTTTGACCAAATCAGGGCTGGCTTTGAGTTTCGTATGATGCTGAAACGCACGGTTGACGCTAATCTCAAGCAGGCTGGCGCGCATCGGTTTCGGCAAGCAGCGATAGACCTGACCTTTATTAATCAAATCAATCAGCAAGCCAGCATCTTGAAACTCAGTCTGTACCAAAACCACCAAATGCGGTGCATCTTGTTTTAAGGTAAAGATAATCGGCGCGATATTCTCGCCGCTGACATTGATATCGGTGATACAAACACCGATATCTTCATTCGCCAAATAATCGTACGCTTCCTCTAAACTCTCAGCGTGCAGTACTTTATAACTGTGAGAAAATTGCTTACGTATTTGCTCAATCAACTCATTGGTTTCATCGATCACTAGCAGCGTTTGCTTATTACCTGAACTGTCGAATTGGTCGGCATCTTCGTCTGGATTATAGGTCAAGGCGATTTCGGTAGCACGTCCGACCACAGTAATCAGCTCTTCAGATTTACAAGGCTTAGTCAAATAACGATAAATCTCACCATCGTTAATAGAGCCAATAATCGCGTTTAAATCGGCATAGCCCGTCAATAAAATACGCATGGTGGACGGTGAGACATCTTTTACTTCGCGTAAGATATCCACACCGACTCGCTCAGGCATCCGCTGGTCACTGACCGCCACGTGTACATGGTTGTTCTTGATATAGTCAATATACTCAGTCGGGTCGGTGGTGATAAACACGTCATGCGTTTTACGAAACAGCAGTTTCATAGACCGTAAAATGCGTTGTTCATCGTCGATAAATGCCAACTTCGGCTTTGACTCAGCGCTGGTTTCAACTGTGGTTAAGTCATTTTCTAATTCATTCATGATGATATCCTTATGATGATGAATAATAGTCGTTAAATATCTAAATATGTTCTACGTAACAGGGCAGCTGACCCAGCGCTTATGTGACTAGGTTTTGCTCTGTTAAATTATTATCAATCGGCAGTATTAACGTAAATGTAGTGCCAACACCTTCAGTCGATACGACTTTGATATCGCCATTATGTTGCTCCATAATTTGCTGGCTGATTGCCATACCAAGACCAGTGCCTTCGCCTGCGCCTTTGGTCGTAAAGAACGGCTCAAAGATTTGATTGAGAACTTCTGGACTCATACCTTTACCGTTGTCGATGACATCAATATAAACATTGTGATCATCGGCACGGGTGTGCACTTCGATTTTGCCATCAGGTTTTTCACCCATGGCTTGCGCGGCGTTATTGAGCAGATTGACCAAGACTTGATTGATTTGCGACGGTGAGCATTTCACTTCAGGTGTGGGCGCAAAATCAGTCACAATTTCTTGATGTCTAATGGAGTTACCAGCGATTTTAAGCGAGGCTTCGATACATTCGCGCACATCGATGGTTTTCACTTTTGACTCATCAAGACGGGCAAAGTTACGTAGATTTAGTACCATCTCGGTGATTTGCTCGACGCCAAATAACGAGTCTTTAATCAGCTCTTTTAGCTCAGCGGACAAATCATCTTCTTGAATTTCATCGGAAGCACGGACGATATCTGCTAATAACTTATCAATCTTGCCATCAGATGCGACGTCAGACTTGATACCTTTTAACCCTTGTACCAGTTCAATCAGCTCTTCGTATTGCTCAGTTAACTGACCGATAATCTCGAGGTTATTCTGTACATAAGATAATGGCGTATTTACTTCATGGGCAACACCAGCAACCATTTGCCCCAACGTTGCCATTTTTTCTGAACGGATCAATTGTAGCTGCGAGCTTTTCAGCTCTTTTAGTGTGTCTTGCAGCTCAGCAGTACGTTCTTCTACTTTAATCTCTAGCTGTTGATTAATATTGGCAAGCTTACCTTCGTTAGATTGGATACGATCTAATAGGTCGTTAATAGAGCCGTTTACCAGTCCAATCTCGTTGCGACCTGTCTTGAATTTAACTGAGCTTAGCTTGTTGTACTGCTTGTTATTAATGATGTTTTCTGCCAAAGAAATTTTATCAGTGGTTTCTTTCAATGGCTTGAATGCTAAGAAAGTTAGCATAAAGTAGATAATACCAGCGGTGATAAGGAGCGCTAATGCAATCCAGTTAATCAAGTTTTCACTTAAGTTGTCGGCAATGGCGTTAATCTCAGCATCAGGTTGGACAACGATAAGTTTCCAATAGGTTTCAGGAATCTCAAAGACATAGGCTTGACTGCCGTTATAAAAGTCATCGTTGGTCAGCTCAAAGCTCTGCAATAAGCGACTATCCATGGCATTTTGCTTGTTTTCGCTATTATTTAGGTAAGCGGCGTAGTTGACCAAATAATAACCTTTGGAATCACCTGTTTCTGCTTTATCAATCGTATTCAATACTTGCTGAACTTGCGGTGACACGCTAGCTGCAACTTGCTCGATAATCTCGTTACGCTGCGCTTCCAAGAAGTTTAATACCGGATTCCAAGCAGGGTCAGAGTTGATAACTTGTTTGATATCAAGTGGTGTACCGGTTGCTTCATCAATATAGCTTAAGCGTTCAGGGTTAGATGAGGCGATAACTTTATCACTGTTATCCAGCAATAGAATATAACCTGAGCCCGAGCTTTTGCTTAACTTGACGATGTTTTCTTGTAGCTGGTTTAGGGTAAAGTTAACGGTACTGGCACCCCAAAACTGATTGTCACGCTCAATTGCGACACCACAGCTCATGGCAAGCTCGCCTTTAGTTTGGCTGGCGCGAACATGGTTCCAGATACAGCTGTCAGGTTTGAGTAGTTTTAAGACGCTAAACCAATCTTCTTGATAATAAGGATTGGTTGGGTTTGGATCGCTGAGTACCGCTTGATAATCACCGTTTTGGCATACCATCAAAAACGGATGGGTTGCAGTATTGGCACCAAGAGCGCCTTTTTCTGGCCAAATGCCGCCACTACCCAATAAGTTATAGTCGCGTTTATCAAAGGCATTGGCGGTACTGACTTGCAAAATATTCTCTTGCGGTGGCAGCGTTTGCGCGCTTTGCTGTAACAGCAAGGCACTACGCATGACACGATTGATGTCGGCTGAGATACTATTAACCGCGGTATTACCACGTTCAGCGACCAGCTTTGCTGACTCAAGACGAATTTTATCATGGCCTTCTTTATCAACGACATAGACAACGACCGCAAGTACGACCGCAAAAGCAATGAACAAAATAGTGGTAACTTGGGTACTGACTTGATTAAAAAAGCCAACTTTTTTAGAGGCACTCATGACGGGATTTGTCCTTGGGAGTAGGGAGCACAAAAAGAATTGCCAATGGGATGGATTGGCTACAACGAAATATATGGTTAAGTTTCATCAAAATAGCTTGTTAACACTAGTCATAAACGTCAACTGAAAATAGTGTTAACATAACTTAAAATTATGATAATAAAATAAACTTATAACTTAATGGACTATAACAGGCAATAGTATACTTATAATCGCTGATAAAGCATCGATAACGGTTATGAGGTCTATGCTATTTTTTATATAAGTAGTAGTTAGCTAAAAGTCTAATGACTTAGTTAAATTGAATAGCTTTGGTATTAAGAGAGATGTTGTATTGCATTTTTTAACAATACAGTAACAATTTTACGATAACAATATTTTTTGTTTACTTGCGAGTCGTTATCTTATTGTTTTATATGACCAACTTATGCTTGGCATTGATATAATCTTGCAATAATCTGCTCTTGAAAAGTCAACTTAGCGCACTCATCTAGCTGCTAACGTTATATAATGGTCGGCTTTATCTTGCGACCTAGCTAATGAGCTGACGCTGCCGGTATGGCCGGCGACCTCTCAGACTATTAAGTAATGACATCGCGCTAGTGATTCACGCTAGCAACTCTCATTATGAGCTATCTATTTTTTCCTATTATCTGAGTACAAAAGACATCGCCCTATGACTATCTCTATCGCTTCATTGCACAATACTGAATTTGCCGTTGGTCAACGTTATTTATCTGATACGGAGTCCGAGCTGGGCTTGGGTGTGGTCATCGATGTAGATGACCGATGTGTGCACATTCTATTTCCACAAAGTGAAGAGACGCGCGTCTACGCCAAAAACTCCGCGCCATTATCACGCGTGGTGTTTAAAGTCGGCGATAGTATTTCTGATCAAGCGGGTAAGAGCTATACCGTAACCGCGGTCGACGAAGTGATGGGTGTACTCAAATACAGTGTCGATGAGCATGAACGAGGCATTATGGAAACCCGTCTTGCTGCCAATATCACCTTGGCTAAGCCGCTTGAGCGTCTGTTGGCTGGTCGGATTGAGCGCGGTGATTGGTATGAGCTGCGTCAAGATATCTTGCGTATGCAGTCGGCGCTAGCGGGTCATCCGCTTAAAGGTTTGATGGGTGCGCGTGTCGATATCATTGAGCATCAGCTCTATATCGCTCATGAAGTTGGCAAACGTATCGCACCGCGTGTGTTGCTTGCTGACGAAGTTGGTTTGGGAAAAACCATCGAAGCAGGTTTGATTATTCATCAACAGCTGCTAACGGGCAAAGCTGAGCGTGTACTCATTCTGGTACCAGATAGTTTGCAATATCAGTGGATGATTGAGCTGCGTCGTCGTTTTAATCTAAATTTTGCCTTATTTGACTTGGTGCGTGCTGCTGCTATCAAAGAACACGACCCTGAACAAAACGTCTTTGCCACTGAGCAATGTATCATTGCGGGTATGGATTTATTACTCGATCACCCTGATTTGTACGACCAAGCGATGGATGCAGGGTTTGATTTATTGGTGGTCGATGAGGCGCATCATCTGCATTGGGATGAAGCGCAAGGCGGCAATGATAAATATGACTTGATTGCTGACTTTGCCGAAGAAACGCCAGGGGTCATGCTATTGACAGCAACGCCAGAGCAGCTTGGGGCACAAAGTCACTTTGCTCGTTTGCGTTTGCTTGATCCGGATCGCTTTGATGATTTGGATGAGTTTATTGATGGTCAAGAAGCCTTTGCTGAAACGGCTGCCGTTGCTGGTGTATTGATAGAAGATAAGCCATTAAGCGACAGTCAAATTGCCGCTTTAAGCAGCTTGTTAGACATCAGTCTTGATGAGTTGGCAACGATTAATGATGACGAAAAACTGCGCACCTATGCGCTTAATGAACTACTTGACCGTCATGGTACAGGTCGTATTCTATTCCGTAATACCCGTGAAAGTGTGAAAGGGTTTTATGGTCGTAGCAGCCAGCCGTACCCACTGGCATTACCTGCCGCATGGAAAGACAGCTATCAAACCAATGGTAAATTGCGTGAGCAGCTATGGGGCGAAGAAAACCAACCTGATGGTGGCTGGCTAGAAGATGACCCACGTGTGCCTTGGTTGATTGATATTTTGCGCGGCGAGCTTAAGCACAAAAAAGTGCTGTTGATTGCCCGTAGTGGCGCGACGGTTGAGAGCTTGGAGGCGGTATTACGCTTACATGCTGGTATTAAAACCGCTATCTTTACTGAGCAGATGACCTTACTTGAGCGTGACCAAGCAGCGGCGTTTTTTGCCGATAGCGAAGGCGCTCAGATATTGTTGTGCTCGGAGATTGGTTCGGAAGGTCGTAACTTCCAGTTTGCCAGCCAGCTGATATTGTGGGATTTGCCAGCCAATCCAGATACCTTAGAGCAGCGTATTGGTCGCCTAGATCGTATCGGACAAACGCAGCAAATTATGCTCCATGTGCCTTATGTACAAGGCACAGCACAAGAGCGTCTGTATAAATGGTATCACGACGCGTTGAATATGTTTAATCAAATCTCTCCAACGGCGCAGAGCGTGCAAGAGCAGTATATCCAAGAGCTAAAGCCCATGCTTGAAGGCGCGGATACTGACGAGAACCGTGCGATACTACAAGATATCATCGAAGAAGCGAAACAGACGCGATTGGGGTTAGAGGCACAGCTACAAGCGGGTCGTGATCGCCTATTAGAATACAACTCGTGTCGCCCACGTGTTGCCAAACGTATCGCTGACGCCATGCGCGATTTTGATGGTCATAATCTATTGCCGCAGTTTATTGAGCGCTTTTTTGCCTCAGCCAATATCGATCACAATATCCAGCGCGATGGTTCGTGGGTAATTGCCCCGATTGATAGTACTGAAATTAGTGATTATATCGATGGCCTGCCACTCGGTGACGAAGATGGTATGACGTTGACATTCGAGCGTGAGCAAGCACTACAGCGTGAAGATATCGAATTTATCACTCACGAACATCCATTAATGCGCGCGATTTATGAGTTGGCGAGTACCAGCACCTTTGGTAATACCACGGTGGCGATGCTAAAAAGTTCTGCTGTACCACAAGGTATGGTACTGCTCGAAGTGAATTTCCGCGTTGAAGCCATTGCGCCAAGGTTACTCAATTTACCCGCGACGCTGACCACGCAAAATATCCGTGTATTTATCAGTGAGCAAGGCAGTGATTTGTCCTCGCGTATCAGTGCGGAGATGATTATGCCGCATATTGAGCGTCTGGATAAAAACCGCGCCCGCCAAGTCATTAAAGTACGCGGTGATGTGATTGAGCAGCGTTATTATGAAGCGGAAGAGATTGCCCGTCAGCAGCTTTCTCAGATTGGCGAACAAGCCAGTGCCCGTTTTAGCCAGCAGTGGTCACGTGAAATCAAACGTCTAAAGCATCTACAAACGATTAATCCTAACGTACGTCCTGCTGAGATTGAGCGTTTGGAGCAGCTAAAAGCCCAAGGTGAGCAAGCACTAGGGAGTCTATTATTAGTCCCAGACTCTATCCGTGTGTTAGTGGCAGTGAAGCCATAAATTTAAATGATCAAAAGAACGAGATGTTTAATAGCATCTCGTTTTTTTATGATTAATATCGTTTATATTAGGATGCGCCTCAAGGTCTGTTAAGCAAAAATATCAACATGATATTGCCAAGTGAGCGTCGCTCTCTAGTCAAAGCCATCGATATTGGGTAAGATGTTTATCTTTTCGATTTATAGTCCATTCGCTATAAAAGGGTGAGCGCATCTCGTGTGAAGTATCACATATACCCTTGTACTCGATTGCTTTGTACTTCTTTTAAGTTGAAACAACGATATAATAAATGCTGGTGATAGCGCTGCTATGAACGTGTTTTTTGCGCTAAAATTTTCGTGTTAAATCTCTCTTGTGCATTTTCAGCAAGTGATTTCATATTATTTTACATTCAAATGCAAAGTGTCTTTTGTCTTTCGCTATATGATATTGATATCGTTGGGTGCGTATTTTCAGATGCTTAGCGTTTTTGATAAAAATAAGGAAACCTATCGTCATGTCCGATTATTCGCAATTGATTGATGAGCTGCTAGCTACTGTAGCGCTTATTGAAGTGACCCCCGATGTCTTTGAGGGTAAGAGCCATGACTATGTTGGCAGTCGTATTTTTGGTGGACAAGTGCTCGCCCAAGCCATCATGGCGGCGGCGCATACACTGGATAAAGACAAACCCTGTCATTCACTGCACGGCTATTTTTTGCGCGGTGGTGATATCACGCAGCCAGTTATTTATCAGGTGCGCCGCTTGCGTGACGGTCGTAGTCTGTCTGCGCGTGAAGTGACGGCGATTCAGTATAAAGAAGTGCGTGGTAAAGCGCCCATTGAGCAAGTAATATTTTCAATGATAGCCTCGTTTTCGCCGATGGAAGAGGGTTTAGAGTATCAAGAAGATATGCCTGTCTATCCGCCACCAGAGGATTTACTGGCTGAGCAAGATTTAAAAGAAGAGTATGTCGGAAAAGTCCCAGACGCACTCAAAGCCCGTTTTATGCGGCGTCGCCATGTCGAAATTAAACCGGTTAAACCGCGTGATCCGATTCATCCAGAGCCAATGAAACCGAAGCAGGCGAACTGGTTGCGTATCCGCGAATTGGGCAATCAACCTGTTGCGATTCAACAAGCGCTATTGGCATTTTCCTCCGATTTTTATCTGGTTGGTACAGGGCTGATGTCACATGGTGTTAGCTTTATGACCAGCGGCTTGCAAGCGGCTAGTATCGACCACTCGATGCATTTTCATCGTAATTTTGATCTAAACGGTTGGATGCTATACGACATGTGGAGTGATACCACGTCTAATGCCAAAGGCTTAAACCATGGGCAGTTTTGGCAAGACGGTAAGCTGGTTGCTACGGTACAACAAGAAGGCCTAATGCGTTTACGTGTGCCAAAGTCCTAAGCTCTCATCTTCTGATAAATAAAAAAAGCGACTCACTATTGATAATGAGTCGCTTTTTTTATTCTAAAATCTTGACCATTGCTCGTGGCAATCCAAGCGTTGACTGAGCGTCAACAGCATTTAGCCAATTAATATTAATCTCGGCAGCTTGCAATGTTTCGGTTATTTCGGTAATTTGCTCAGCATTTAAAATCAGCGCTTGCGGTGTCAAATACCAATGAA
The DNA here is from genome assembly GCF_049896785.1 of Psychrobacter sp. TWP2-1-2. Classification (NCBI taxonomy): domain Bacteria; kingdom Pseudomonadati; phylum Pseudomonadota; class Gammaproteobacteria; order Moraxellales; family Moraxellaceae; genus Psychrobacter; species Psychrobacter sp. TWP2-1-2. The sequence goes on from NZ_JAFCVA010000009.1 coordinate 152,066, forward strand.
AATGGGTCAGTGAATGCTTAATAGGGGCGTCGTCTAATAAAGTTTTACTGACTGCTTTTGCTGTCAATTTATGCTTATCTAACCACTCATTGATAATCTGCTCAGCAGTGGTAAATTCTGCTTCGTATACTTTTTCATTACTGGTCACTTTTAATACTGTATCGTCAATTTCAGTCGTCTTTTCTGCGGCAGTTTTAGTATTCACTTTGCCTGCGGTTTTTTCAACAAACTGTAAAGGTAAACTCCACAGTCCGCCCCAAATGCCATTGTCAGGGCGTTGTAGCCACAGTATTTTGCCATCAATATCTTCAATCAATAACGCATTGCTAAACTTGCTGGGTTTGGGTTGCTTTTTTGCTTTGACTGGATAATCTGTTTCGCGCCCCTCTGCATGTGCCAAGCAGTCCTCTTGAAGGGGACATAATAGGCAGGCAGGTTTGCTACGCGTGCATAATGTCGCGCCCATATCCATCATCGCTTGCGCGAACAATCCTGAGTCATCGACAGGCGTTAAACGCTCTGCCAATGCCCATAGCTCTTTGGTGGTGGCAGACTTGGTAATATCACCGTCAATCGCTGCCCAACGCGTCAAGACACGTTTGACATTGCCATCACAAATGACGCCATAACGATGCAGTCCCATCGCCATAATCGCGCCAGCAGTTGATGGCCCGACGCCAGATATGGCTTCCCATCCTGCTAGCGTCTGCGGAAAGTCGCCCGTCTCATCAATGACTTCGACCAGTTGTTTCGCGCCTTTATGCAAATTACGCGCACGCGCATAATAACCAAGTCCCGCCCAATGTTCCGCGACCGTATCCCATTCTGCGGCTGCTAAATCTTGCACGGTCGGAAAGGATGCCATAAAACGGGCAAAATAGGGCAGCACTGTCGTTACTTGCGTTTGCTGGAGCATGACTTCGGATAGCCAGACGATATAAGGATTGGGCGCGTCGGTTTGGTGCTGCTGCCAAGGTAGGTCATGGCGACCGTTTTCGGCGAACCAATCGAGTAGGCGCGGTGCGAACGAATCGAGAGAAGTAGAGTAGTGAGTAAAAGTATTTTCTATCGTTGTGAGGTTTGCAGTGGGGGTAAGCTGAGTCATATCATCAATTTTTGGCATATTAGTGTATGAATTATAACCGATTTTTGAGAGAAGTGAGTTGATATCGCTGTTGTGCGCTGTTGTGCGCTGTTTGAGATTACCACGATGTAAGCGTCTTTTGAGTATGAGTGTTAAAAAATAGAGTATGTAACAGAAAACTTAATATAGAGTTGCAAATTTATAAAGTAAATCTTACAAAATTAAGTGAATTTTGTAGAAAAATTAACTTATCATTGTTGTGCTTTTTGCAAAATTATGACTCTCATTCTCGCTAGGGTCGCAAGAGCACCTTTGAGTTAACGATAACTCATTGTCTGGTTTCATCAAATACGCTTATTAAAGCTCACCAAGCATCATTTCAAACAAACGCTCACATGTATGAGTAATATTTAGGACTCTTTATGAAGTTAATCTCGAACTACTTATCTAAAGCAATATTGGCGCTAGCAGTCATTGGCTGTTCAGCCAACGTTTTGGCCGCCAAACCAAATCTAGTATTACAACAGCCCAATGTTTCTTTAGAGTTGGCCAATGAATTGATCGATGCCACCATGGCAGCCTGTCACGCAGAGGGCAAATCTGCCGTTGTTGCGGTTGTTGATCGTGCTGGTAATTTAATCGCGCTACAGCGTGATGATAACGTTGGTCCGCACAATACTGATGCTGCTGTTCGTAAGGCATTTACGGCATTATCTACCAAAACGCCTTCACGTACGTTGGCGGATAATGCTCGCGCTAATCCAGACTCAAATAACTTGAATACGGTAAATGATTTACTGCTGATCGGCGGTGGTGTGCCGTTAAAGTTTGGCAATGATGTGATTGGCGCTATTGCAGCGGGCGGCGCAGGCGGTGCAGTACAAGATGAAGCTTGTGCGTTGAAAGCTATCGAAAAAGTCATGCCTAAACAGAAGTAGTTGATGGCTTAGATATTGCTAGCAGTAGATATAAAAAAAAGCCCTTAGGGGCTTTTTTTGCATGAGCTCTAAAATAATTTTATGCAGCTAACATTATAGACACAAAGGGTTGTCGATTTATTATTTCCGATTCTTCCGCGTTTTCAAACGACGCAAACGTTTTTCTTCTTCTTTGGCGATTCTTTTCTCTTCTGCTGCTAAGCGTTGCTCAGCGACGACGAGCTCTTCAGCTTCAGACATGGCTGGCGTCTCAAGCGTAATACGCCCAAGCTTAGCGCTACGTAACTCGTTGATCAAAATCTCAGACATGCGGTAAGTATCGACTTGATTGCCCGAACGTACACAGCCGCGATTGCGTCCAGCGACTTCAAAAAACTCCCAATCAGTCTTTGGTAGCGCTTCAATTTTATAGCGGGTTTTTAGCAGATCAGGATAGGCTTGCATCAAGTATTCAGCGGTATAGCTGGCAACATCAGCGAAGTCAAAAGCGGTATCACGAATACCGCCCGTCGCTGCCAGACGATAGCCAGAGTTTTCGTTTTCGACTTTTGGCCATAGCATACCGGGCGTGTCATAGAGCATGATGTCATCATCAAGTTTAATCAATTGCTGCGACTTAGTGACCGCTGGCTCATCGCCAGTTCTAGCAACCGCGCGCCCTGCTAAAGTGTTAATCAACGTCGATTTACCGACGTTTGGAATCCCCATAATCATGGCTTTGATTTGGCGACCTGTACCCACTTTATTGGGCACAAGTTGTTTACAGATGGCTATGATACGTTTGACATCATTGGCTTTATCAGTATCGCAAGCAATGGCTTTCACACCGCTTTGCTGCTCAAGATAGTCCATCCACGCTTGGGTCAATTCAGGATCAGCAAGGTCGGCTTTGTTCAGGATTTTGATGACGGGTTTTTCGCCGCGCAATGCCGCGACCATGGGGTTTTCACTACTATATGGGATACGCGCATCGATCACCTCGATGACCAAATCCATCTGCGGCATGATTTCTTTGATTTCGTTACGGGCTTTGTTCATGTGCCCAGGGAACCACTGAATACTTGCTCTCTTATCCATCTGCTTTCATAACCTTTTATAAAAAATGCGCAAAGTAAGACGATCGTCATTTACTTTTCATGGTGTCCAGTTTACTACAGAACCACCTTGCTCACGCTACAATTTCGCCCAACCAGATGCGCGGTTACTCTTGAGCTGGATTTTCTATTTCATCGCGGGCAGGAGGTAACGGTGCAAGATAACCAATTAATAGTATTAAGCTGCCTGCGCCAAGGAAAGATATCACTCGCCAAATCGCTTCGGTCTGTGACAAATCAACCAATACCAGTTTGAGTACGACGACGCCTAATAGCCCGATACCCATAAACCAAAGCGTCCGCTGCCAATAGCGACTGGCGACGATGGTGGCGGCTAAAGCCAAGAGAGTCCATAAAATAGTCAACCCTGTCTGCACTTGCTCGCTATTCCATGCGCCGCCCTGAGCGCTGTCCCACAGCGGTGTACCGATAAAGGCATGTAGGGTTCTGACCAATATACTGGAAATCAGCCAAAAGCTAATAAGTCCTAACATAACCAATAAATAATCGGCGGTAAGTATGCGCTTAGTTTGGGGAGCTGCACTTGATTCGATACGACTCTCATCGCGGCGATGTTGGCTCATGTAATATAGACTAAACCCAACCAATAGCGTCAGCCATGAGGTAATGTCGTATAAATTCAATAGCGGAAAATATGACATATCCCAAATTACACCATCATAAGACCAGTTGGTAATGATGACCCAACTTAAAGCAATGGGAGCAAAGATAGCCGCGCAGCTCAATAGCGCTTGTTGCCAATCAAACCAGTATAGTGGGCTTTGCTTGCATGCCTTGTTTGTACGCGTATTTTGCTTGGGATAGTAAGCATAACGATGACAGCACCATAATCCAGCCAATATTAAAATGGCTGGACTCAAGACAGCCATCACGCCAGCGGAATCTGCGAGTCCGTAATGGGCAGCGGCAGCGATAATTAAAATGCTAGCTCCTAGCCAGCTTGCGCCATCGTGGCGTGACAACTCGGAATGGTCGTACCACGTCTTTAACCACAACTGTCCGATGACCAACCAACCAACGATTGAACCAGTCAATAGTAGCCAATCTGCTCTCTGCCATATTAAATGAAACTCGAATTTTTGCGGTAACTGTAGGACGAGCATGAGATAAAAGACGATCGATAAGCCGTGGCTAAGTTGTCTGATTTCTATCCACGAGTGATAACGATTGATTGTCCAATATATGGCAAGGCTGACCAGTGCTGCGAGTGCAATTATGGTTGTCGTTGCCAGTGTCCAACTGGCAAACCACTGGTTAAAATCAAGCAGCAGCACTTGTAGTAGCCACGCTATAGCCGTAAAGGTCAAAAACCTTATGAGTATAGGACTGTGCTAAACAAGATTAAATACTGTGCTGTGGCTGTTGATTGAGGTTAGCCATTGCTGAGCGGCATGAGTGCTAATACCTAATGCGTTGGCATAGGTTGCTATCGCATCTGGCGTGGCATTTTGCTCTTGAGAATATGTTGAATGATTATCTAAGCTATCATTTAAGTCTTCGTTCAAACTATCATTTAGCATAGCTGGCGAGTTGTTCGTGCGTAAAATAAATACAGTGGCTAGATAAGTCATAGCCGAAATGGTTAAGGCCAATGTTGGATAATCCTGAATGGCGAAGACGACTTTTACCATCAGCATACAGATACTGATTAGCTGCAATAACAAACCAAATAACACTGACCATGCGCGTAGTGAGCGCCGTCCAAACCACACCAGTGCCAACCCTTGTACTGACCAGCCAAAAGCAATCCATTCAGCATCTAATGCTAAAGGGATTACCAGCGCCAAAAAACCAAATCCTAAAGCCAGCATGCCTTCGGTGATTAAGGCATAACGTTGGCTACGCTGCACAAACAACCAGCCGAGTCCTAAATAAACAGTGGCTAAAATAGCACTCGCGATGGTTAAAGCGTTAGGAATGTCATCTAATAATGCCGCAAATAAACCAAAGGCTAATATCGGCACTGAAAACAGTAAGCCAGTATCAATAGGGAATACATAGCTATTATTTCTTGCGTGAACGCTATCTAAATGCTTTACGTTGTCTGCGCTATTTGTCTGGATGATGTCTGTTTCATTAAGAGTATTGTAGGCAATGATTTGTTGGGCATAGCGAATGACGACAAACAGATATAGCAATAAGTGTAAGGTGACCAGCAAGACTAAAGACCAGCGCTGCGCCTCAATGACCGTGCTCAAATTCTCACTGATGCCCCAGTAGTAAGCCAATCCAAAGGTCACAGTGATACCGAATAAATTCAGTATTTTCCACGGGCGGTAATGCGCAATAATCGCAATCGTCACGTTCAATAGTAGATAGTAACTAAACAATACCACCAAACTGCCCGTGTCTTCACTGGTCAAAATAGGCGCAAAGAAACCACCCGATAATGCCAACAAAGCCAGTGGAAAGGCATTTTGACGCACGGCGAGTGCAATGGTAATCACAGATAATAGCCCAAGCCCAATAAAGCTCGGTAGACTAGGCAGGACTTGGTAAACGCTATAGGCAAAAAAGGTCGTTAAATACGCAATCGCTAAGCCTGCGCCTTGTAGAGTGATGCCATAAGCAAAGCGATTTTTTGCCAATTTTAGACCTAATGCTGCTAGACCTAAACCGAGGATGCCTATCGCTAAAAGCTTGGACGCTATCGACACTTCGATATAGTCGCTTAACAAGCGAAGTAGTAGCACCACACCGATAAGTAAGACGATCACGCCAACGCGCACGACTAGATTGCCGCCAAAAAACCAGTTTTTGATAGAGTGAATCAATGAAGTGACGATAGGCAGTGAGCGCTCATCCGGCTCTATGGGCGATGGTTTTTTTGGAGAAGTGGCTGGTTTCGGGTGGATCGTAGCAGTAGATAAAGGAGGTGCTGATTCAGATAGCTCCTCGATAATAGGTTGGGGCGAGTGAGTCTCAGCTATCGTTTGAGCCATTGGTTCAGTATGAACGTCTACGTTATTATCGGCGTTGACGTTGTTCATAAAGCTGACACGGTGTTGCTGCGCTTGTAACTCATCTTGCAGTTGCGTGATGTCTCGTTGAAGCTGATCAACGCGTCGCTTTAATTTATGGTAAAAAACGATAATCACTACTAGACAAACAAGCAATACAAACCCGCTGATATCAGACATAGCGCTACCACACCGTTACTCAATATTTGATGGCTTGATGATGACTCGATTTCAAAGCAAACACAAGCAAAGCGCTCATCAAAATAAACGGGTTAGCCCAAGACTATTCGTTCACTATCATTGAGCTGACCTTGATGCTTTATAAACTAAGATATTTATGCAGCATATAATTTATGTCTTTCTGATAATGTACATTCACGCAAGGTTAGATAATTCACCATACCTGAGACGATACCTGCAATAACACCGATAATAATTAAAGCTGAAATCAAAGATACTTCGACCGTACCTGCGTATTTTTGCCATAGTACAGCAAGAGAGGTTAATACCCCAAAGGTAAAAAATCCATGCTTTATCGTCAACCAAAAAGCAGTTGGGAAGAAGGCTACTTTTTTCTTTGATACCAAAATAAGCCACCATAGTTAAAATCATGGCTAACGTAATCGATAAGGTAACGGAGGTACCGAGCACTGTGTCTTCATTATTGGTAATAGAGTCAACAGATATTGCGATTGATGAGTATGTTTTTAAGAAGAAGTATTGTATGCCGCCGTTAATGAAGGCATTGATTACGCCAGTAAGCATAGCGCCTTTTAGCAATTTTGCGTTTAATGTTGTTGTCATGGTTTATGTTCCAAGTCCAAGCAGGTAGGTTTATGCATAAAAAATACTGAGTAGATAAAACTCTACCCAGTATGGTCGAATGCTCAACACGCCCTATTATGTATCGTTTATAAATTTATGATTAAAATGATGGCTAAGTTTATGAGGTTGGCATTTTGCTTTTGTAAACACCGCCACCATTGACTGTCAGTTCAGCACCAGTAATCCAAGACGCTGCATCACTTAACAAAAACGCCATCGCTTGAGCGATATCTGCTGGCACGCCACGTCGTTTTAGGACGATACCTTTGACCACATTATCGATCATCTCTTGGGTATAACCGGCTTCTTCAGAGGAAGCACCATTATCTACTGTACCGATGATTAGTGAGTTAAAGCGCACTTCAGGACCTGATGCGACCGCCATACTTTTTACCATATTTAGCAAGCCCGCTTTAGCTGTGCTGTATTCGATAAATTCTGGCGATGGTGTATTACCAACCATGGATCCAGAAAATACCACAGAGGCGTTTTCTTCTTGTTTTAAATACGGCATACATAAACGAGTCAAATGATAAGATCCCAAGGTGTTGAGCTTATACGCATTGACCATTTTTTCGGTGGTAGATTCCCATAAGGGCGTATTTGCACCCCAACCGACGTTGTTAACTACTGCAGAAATCTTACCGAATTTTGCAATAGTTGCATCGACCAAGGCTGCAATTTGCGTCTCGTCAGTAAAGTCGGTTTTCATGCCTAAGGTTGCATTGCCTGTTTCTTTTTCGATATCAGCGGCAATTTGCTTCACTTTATCTTCATTTAAATCAGCGAGGACAATGTTGCCTCCTAATGAGCTTAAAAACCGTGCCGCCTCGCTACCAATAGCGCCTGCTGCACCACTGATAATGATAGTTTTATGATGAAAGTCGAATAGTTGTTGGATGGTTTTCATGGTTTTACCTTATTATTAGTGAGTGATTAGTAAGCTATCAGCAAGGGGTGTGACCGATTTTATGAATCACGACTGTGCAATAACCATGTTAGCGTCTTAAATCCTTACTAATAGTAAGCCTTTGTAAGTGTATAATGAGCAATGTGGGTTTTGTATGATCAAAAAAAGCAGAGTGCGGCGGACGCACTCTGCTATATATTGCGTTAATAGATAGGGGTTAATAAATAGTGTGTTAATAACCTGAAAACAGCTATTGATATGCCTGATTCAAAGATTATTTACCTAAGTTATTTACCTAAGTTATTTACCTAAGTTATTTACCTAAGTTATTTTCCATAAATTCAAGCATGTTTTCCCAGCTTTGCTTGGCAGCGGCTTCGTTGTAGCCAAGATCAACCTCATTTTTAGCAGCGCGCTCATCGGCATGTGGGTTGGTAAAGCCATGTTTAGCGTTGTCATAAACATCGATAATATAGTCAACACCAGCAGCATCTAGTTCTGATTTTAGACCTTCTATTGCTTCCATTGATACCATTGAATCATCGCGACCGTGAGCAACCAATACGTTAGCGGTGAAGTTTTTATCCGCTGGCTGTTTTGGTGTTGGGTTGCCATGGAAAGTGGCAACCGCTTTTAAGGGCATACCTTCGCGCGCCATATCGAGGACGACCTTACCGCCGAAGCAAAAGCCAATCGCTGCTAGATTGTCACCATCAACGGCTAGTTGGTCGCTAAAGTCATTAAGGATTAAACGGCAGCGCGCCATCAGCATATCTTGATCTTCTAATACTTGCTCCATCCATATATTCGCTTGTGCCGCATCGGTGGTCAGCTTGCCTTCACCGTACACGTCCATTGCGACGGCAGCATAACCTGCTTCTGCCAAGCGCTCGACCACTGATTTTGGGTGATCAACGATACCCCACCATTCTGGCGCTACTAAAATTCCTGCAACAGGATGGTCGTCAGATGCATTTTCTGGCAATGCCACATAGCTGATAAGCTGGACACCGTTTTCGGTGGTACTGATTAATTCAAAAGTCTTAATTGACATATTATTATCCTTTTTTATGTGAGAAGTTTTACGTTATAAAGGTGATTTGTCTGTGTTTTTGCGACATCGTTTTTCTTACTTTTACTACCTTAACGCTCAACCTAGGCAAAAACAGCTATAATACTGTAACGCTCTTTATCAAAATGCTACGGCACCTTTATGACACTAAATTTGTTAAACAACTGTGCAGCCCACCTAGACTCTGACGCAACTTTGCCGCTAAAAGTCACAGAAAAATCAGCTGTGAGCTTATTTCCTGACAGTGGTAATGAAAGCAACAGCAATAGCGACCATGACAGTGAACTCAATGACACATTGCGTCCGAATTTTTGGTCGCGCTTTGTATTGTCAGAACTCAATCATAGCGAATGGGAAGCGTTGTGTGATGGCTGTGGCAGCTGCTGTTTGATTAAGTATATTGACGAAGATGAGAATGGCGATGTGGATGAAGAGTTGGTCGAGTATACCGATGTGACTTGCCAGCTAATGGACTGTACGACGGGTTATTGTCAGCACTATGACACGCGTCAAGAGCATGTACCAGACTGTATTCAGCTGACCATGGACAATCTGCCGCAGATGACGTGGTTGCCTGCGCACTGCGCCTATAAGCGTTTGTATAAAGGACAAAATTTGCCAAGTTGGCATTTGTTATTGACCCAAGATGCAGTGGTAACGCAGCAACAAATGCGTGCTGCCAATGTTGGCGTGGCTGGGCGCTGTGTTTCTGAGACTGGTATGTCTGATGAAGCGATGGAGGAGCGGGTGGTCAGCTGGGTTAAGCCTTGATAATACTGAGAGTTACTGAAATCAGTGACATCAGTGACGTTGGTATTATTGCAGGGTAAAAGTATAATGCTACTTGATGTTAATAAGAAGCCTGAGCCGCAGATTTGGCTTTTGCCTCAGCATCTTCTTGCGTGTCAGCCAATGGCGGGATAGGAATGTCCTGACGAATTTGCTCAGAAAATTCGCGGCTGTTTTCGTTGTTATTAACGCCAGACTCTAGAGTGATTTGATTATTAAATGCTTTAACCTTTGAGTTGATATGGGTACGCGCGTACCATGTATCCATTGACCAAGGCTGTCCAGTCTTTTCTGGATTAGCATCAAGCATACCGACATCATATAGATAATTTGGCAGCCAGCCAGAGACCCAAATACGATAATCCCACGGCAGGCGATCGCCACTGACGATACGCGCCATATAAAAAATGATATTGGTGCAATTACTGAGTAATGTGTTGTACCAAGCAGGCTTGGCATTCAATTCATCGGCAGCGGTTAAGTAAGATTCAAATAGTGACTTGACCTCATGCTGCTGCAAGTTGCTAACGGGGAATAGGTAAACTTGCTCACCACGCGCATTCGTTCGGGTATAGATAATATCACGCTCTTCTGCGGCAATCAGGCTCAGTTCATACCGTCTAAAAAACCCTGCCAATGCCGAAAATGATTCGCCTTCTTCTTTACGAATCTCAAACGAGAAAGCAAGCGGTCTATCGTCTTCAAAACGAAAGCTGACCAACGTATGAGCAATCAGTGGACCCATCCAGTAAGAGTTGGTGACATCGACGCCAGATAGTTTGGACATATCAATGGTACGTGTGTCCCAGCGTTCGGTCGCCTCCGTGTCGGTATGCCAATCAAAGTTACGTACATTGGTTAGGGTCACTAAATCAGGATTGGTTGCATCGCGCTCATAAGTGACCCTTTCACTTACCTCAGCCATCCAGTCGCGCTCTTGCTGAGGTTCAATAGTAAAAAACCAGCCAACGCCTACCAACCAAATAGCGCCATATAAAGCGGTTAACCATTTATTTGCTGACTTGCTATTTATGGTTGCTTTGTTGCTCCATTGTTTATTGCTGCGTTGTTTATGATCAAAGCGCTGAGCTATTTTCGACCAATAGCGAACGCTCAGTAAGGCTGTCAGTACACCAACAATGAAAAGTGCGGTTAACCAAGTGATGGCAGAGCCTGCTCCAAACTGATACCAAATCGCCAGCAATAACCAAACGGCTGACAGTAGCAAGGTGATAATGATGAAAAACTGTACAAGATAATATCGCCATGTAGGTGTCGGTTGGCGACCATTCGCAGTGTTATTTTTTAAGCTGTGTCGATCCGAACCATGATTATTTGACTCAAGCGTGTCCAAGCCGTTATCTGAACGATGGCTATGTGAGTGCGGCGTGAGCAGGCGAGAGAAAAAGGAACGTAGCGACATAGGGTGTGCTTTGGTGTGTGAAGGCTTTGACCATAGCAAAGTTTATAACGTACTGACAATACAATTTGAGTGAATTTATCGTTGAATGTCGGTGAGCCTTGCGCTAAAGTGAAGCTACTTTGATCTGCTCTATTTATAATTTAATAATCAAAGATCTGTTTTATTTGCTGTATTCATCCCCATCTACGTCTGTTATTACGTATTATTTTAACTGTTATTAACTAAAGAGGTTAAATCACATCACCATGTCTGACGACACTCCCAGCCCGAGTAGTTGGTCGATGCGCGGCTTAAAACGCTGGCTATCGACCGCCCCCGAAACCCGTGACGAATTGATTCGTCTGGTACAAGACTCGCGCCAGTTCTTAGAGCCTGATACCGTCGATATGTTAGAAGGCGTGCTGGATCTGCCTGCGACACAAGTGCGCGAAATCATGACGCCGCGCCCGCAAGTGGTTGGGCTGCACGAAAGCACCAGTCTCGCTGAGGTGATGGATATCATCCTTGAGACCACCCATTCGCGTTATCCTGTCTTTGACAGTCAAGATGATGATGCCGTCATTGGCATTTTATTGGCGAAAGATTTGATTCCTATTCTTGTGCATATGGTGCGCGATCAAGAAGATAAAATCGATAGCAAACGTTTGAGAGATCTGGTACGTCAGCCGTTATATATTAGTGAGACGGCACGTTCTGATACCTTGTTACGCTCATTGCAGCGTACCCAAGTACATATGGCGATTGTCGTCGATGAATTCGGCAACTTTGGCGGTGTCGTTACCATGGAAGACTTGCTTGAAGAGATTGTCGGTGACATCGTCGATGAGCATGATGACTTCGATGAAGACAGTGATATCAATAACATCGTCGCTGATCCTGAAAAACCAAATACGTGGCGTGTGCAAGCGTCTACCGTGATTGAAGACTGTAATGATGAGCTTGGTAGTCATTTTGATGATACGGATGTCGACACCATGGGTGGTCTAGTCATGCAGGCGCTTGGTTATGTGGGCGATTTGGAAGGTGAAAGCGTGGTGATAGATGATTGGAAAATCACTATTACTGATGTTGAAGGGCGTTTTATCCAAAATCTTGAGCTCACCAAAATCAATCCTGATCAGCAAATATTGATAGGCAGTCATTGATGTGTCGATAGCGACCTAAACATTGTTTGATGTACTCAAAAAAACACGATTGCGGTCGTGTTTTTTTTGTGTTTGCTATTGGGTATTTGCTACGCAATGTTACCTATTAATGGGTTGAGACTGGTATCATGGGCGGGTTTAACTTTTAGATACTGTACAAAACACAATACGGTCTGCTTCAGCTTGGTTTTCATCTGAATGTTGACGCTTAAAATTTTGAAAAATATGGTTTTGGATAACTGCTATGCGCCTGTCTACTGTTGATTTACAAAAACGCCTGAACCCTGACAAGCCAAAGGGTTTGCCTATAGCGCTGACGGTATTGATTGCGTTGTTGGCAGGGTCGGTGTTTATATTTGCACTTGCGCCTTATGGCATTTGGCCACTGGCGTTAGTGTCGCCTGCTATTTTATATGCCTTATTGATGCCTGATATGAGTGGCAAGCGTGCTTTTCTTATCGGTCAGGCTTACGGTACGGGACTTTGGTGCGTTGGTGCATTTTGGTTATACACCTCTATTCATGTTTATGGCGATACGCCAGCATGGCTTGCGCTGATTATGATTGCGCTGATGGGGCTAGGCATGGGGTTATTCCATGGCTTTTTGGCGTTGGTTTTCAACCGTATGGTCGGTCGTCAGCCGTTGTCGTTTGCGGCGCTATGGATACTCCAAGAGTGGCTGAAAACGTGGCTGTTCACTGGGTTTCCGTGGTTGTTTGTCGGTTATGCTTTTACGGAGCAGTATTGGTTATCCTCATTAGCACCAGTCGCTGGCGTCTTTGCAGTGTCTTTTGTGGCGGTATTATTGGCAGCCAGTTTGGTTGAGCTATTGCGTCGCCGTAGCGGCTATATGATTCCGTCGATAGCATTGTTGGTAATTAGCAGCGCGTTATGGTTGATTAATCCGCAATGGACGAAACCAAAAGGCACGCCTGATTTGTCCGTGTCCTTAATCCAAGGTAATATTCCACAAGATTTAAAATGGCTCACCGAATATCAAATAGAAACCTTGAAAATTTATGCAACTCTGACAAGTACCGAGTGGGATCGCGATATCGTCTTATGGCCAGAATCCTCGATTCCTATGTTTCAAGATGAAGCGATTGGCTTTATCAGTGAAATGGTTAAAATGGCCAAAGAAACAGATACCACATGGGTAACAGGTATTCCTTATCGAGATTTAGAAAACTTTGACCCAAAAACGGATAAATATCCGCCATTTTATAATAGCGTGGTTGCGCTAGGTAGTGATGCTGAGGGGATGTATAAAAAGCAGCGTCTGGTACCATTTGGTGAATATATTCCCTTCGAAGGCATGTTAGATATCTTGCCAAACCTTGCTGGTAGTCAAGAAATCATGAGCTATAGTCGTGGTGGTGACAATCAATCACCGCTGCGTGTACGTGGTCATAATTTGGGCTCAGCAGTCTGTTATGAAGTGGCTTACCCTGATACCACTCGTAAAAACGCGATTGGCACGGACTTCTTATTGACCATTTCAAACGATGCTTGGTTTGGTACGTCGGCAGGTCCATTGCAACATCTGCAAATGGTGCAGATGCGCGCGCTAGAGAATGGGCGTTGGTTTATGCGCGCGACCAATACGGGCGTGACCGCGATCATCGATCACAAAGGTCGTATCGTCGAGCGTGCACCGCAGTTTGAGCGCACCGTATTGCGCGGTGATGTTCAGGCGCGGGTTGGTAATACACCTTTTATGAGCTTCGGCAATTATCCGATTCTCTTTATCATTACGCTGTTACTTGTCTTGAGCTATTTTGGTAAGCGTGGGATGCCGTAACCGCGTTTGGGTAAGTCGCTAAAATAACTGGCTATTATTACCAGTGATAATGAATCGCTCGAATGGGTTATCAGAATTAACCATAAAAGCGAGTGGCAAAGTTTGTTGATAATAAATCCTTTAAATACTTAAGGGTTTTAACAAATCGGTACGAATTGCGATATAATAGACCAATATTTTAAATATTTTGTGCAAGGTGGATAAGGTATGTCAGAACATATTGTCGAAAACAACCCTAAGAAAGAGTTCTTATTTGCTTTAGGCGGTGTTGCCTTATTTTTAGGTATCGTCTTACTTATTGGTATTTCTGGATTTTTGCGTCCAGCAGGCGAGCACATTACTGCTGAGACAACCGAAACGTCAGCGGCGGCTGATGAAGCAGAAGCGATTGCTGCTGAAGACACTGCGCCAGCTGAAACAGCACCTGTAGCTGCGGATGCTACAGCGACTGATACTGCTGCAGATGCAAGCGTCACCCCAGCGACCGATACTGATAGCGCTGTGGTTACCGCAGAAGCTGGTACTGCAACTGCTTCTGGTACAGTTAGTCAAACTGCGGTTGCAGATGCTGATCTAACGGCTGAGCAAGCAGACGGTGATTTGGAAGCGGGTGATACCACTGATGAAGCGGTAGCCGCACAGTAATATACGTAAGTCGATGCTACATTTTTAAAGTATGGCTCGACAAACCGCTTCGCTTAAAGTCCAAGTATTTTCGCTTAAAGCCTAAGTGGTTTTGCTTAAAACCTAAGTATTATGGCAATATTATTGTAATACCATAAGCACAACAGCGTCGTCATCACTGCCATTGATGCTAAAAATAAAAGCCCGCTTTCAGCCAATGATAGCGGGCTTTTTTGTGGGTATTTGTGTAATTATTGACCAATTATTTCTTTACTTGATTATATCCAAGTGAAACAATGATGCGCCTATATGACCGCTTGTCGGGATAATTATATATTTGGTCGTTAATACAGTGGTCTTTAAAGGAATAAAGTTATGAGTACAGAATCAAAGTCAGAGGTTAGTGCTGCTGAATTGGCAGCACTAGATAATGGATTTATGGGGCATCCTAAGCCGCTACGTCCATTGTTTTTCACAGAAATGTGGGAGCGATTCTCTTATTATAGTATCCGTCCACTATTAGTATTATTTATGGTAGCGACCGTCGGTAGTGGCGGTTTTGGTTTCGATGAGGTCACAGCTTCTGCTATCTATGGTATTTTTGCTGGTTCGTTATATTTAGCGGCAGTACCGGGTGGCTGGTTGGCTGATAATTGGCTCGGTCAAGAGCGTGCACTGTGGTGGGGTAGTATTATTATCGCCCTTGGTCATTTGTGTATCGCACTATCCGCTATGTTTGGGATGACGCTGTTTTTTGTGGGTTTGATGTGTATCGTTCTCGGTTCAGGCTTATTTAAAACCTGTATCTCCGTGATGGTCGGAACGTTGTACCCCAAAGGCGATGCACGCCGTGATAGTGGTTTTACTCTATTTTATATGGGTATCAATATCGGTGCGCTACTGGCTGCCCTTATCGTTGGCGTATTTAAAGAAAAAGGTATGTGGCATGTAGGCTTTGGTGTCGGTGGTCTTGGCATGTTAGCTTCACTATTGATTTATCGTTTTTCAGCTAAAAAAACCTTAAATCGTTATGCTCGTGCCAAAAACATTACGCCTGAATGGGAACAAACGACCGGACGTTTCAAAAATGTAGGTCGCTGGGTTGGCGGGTTTCTCGCGCTACTTGCTGCCATTACTGTCTTAGTGTCGACTGGTATTATGCCATTTAACCCTGAAATGGTTGCTCAGTATATGACTTACCTCATTGCCGCAGTCGTCATATTATACTTTGCTGTCATGTTTATTTCACCGCGATTGGACAAAACTGACAAGCTGCGTTTGTTAATTTGTTTTATCTTAATCATCGGCTCGACGCTATTTTGGTCAAGCTTTGAGCAGCAGCCAACGTCTTTTAACTTGTTCGCTGATCGCTATACAGACCTGAATGTTTTAGGCTTTGAAGTGCCTAGTATTTGGTTCCAATCGCTTAATCCCTTATTTATTTTAATATTAGCACCGATCATCAGCATTGTCTGGGTCAAGCTTGCCAATCGAGGCCTTGAGCCAAATAGTATGGTGAAGTTTGCGCTTGGTATGTTGTTTGCCGCTGCAGGCTTTGCTTTGATGATATTTGCCTCAAAAAGCATTTTGACTAGCGACGGTGGATTGGCTTCACCTTTATGGTTGGTGGGTAGTTTATTATTGCTGACCCTTGGTGAGTTGGCGCTCAGTCCTGTTGGTCTGTCTGCAATGACTAAGCTTGCGCCAAAAGGCATGCAAGGTCAGATGATGGGGCTTTTCTTTGCTTCTCTCGCTTTAGGTAATTTGGTTGCTGCGTTCTTTGGTGGTCAAGTATCAGCGGATAAGATCGAAGGGTTGCCGGGCTTATTTACGATGATGACGATCTTTTTGGTGGTCACAGCCGTTGTCTTATTGGCATTAGCCAAACCCATCAATAATATGCTGCAAAAAAGCGAGCGTGCAGATAAGCTGAGCTAATTCAGACACGCGGTTAACGTGATTTAGGATCAATAGCAATACCAGCAAAAATGTTAGATGGCGAGACGTGTTACCATGATTGGTAGCACGTTTTATGGTGACACTTAGTAAGTTATTGCCCCCACGCTATTGAAAGTACGCTTTCCGCCCAAACATCTAATGATGCTCTGCTGTAATGCTCCTAAAAATAGTTAGCCTTATCTATCTGGTCATTGACAATATTTTAATTTTTAAGACATTGAGCTGCTTACGCAGGTTTAGGTGGTGAGCATTCAGTGAATGATCAATAGCAAACGCCTAAAACAGTTCACTCGCTCAAATAAGACGACTATCTATAGTCGCCTCACAATATGATTTTTCCAAATCTTATTTTTTAAAATCAATAAGGACACCTTTTATGAATAAACAAAGCATCCACGATCGTATCGACAGCCTACGTCAGGCGTTGGTAGCACAAGATCTGACCGCGATTATTGTACCGTCTGCTGATCCGCATTTATCTGAGTATCTGCCAGAATATTGGCAAGCGCGCTTATGGTTATCAGGATTCACAGGCTCAGTCGGGACGCTCGTTGTTACCGCTGATTTTGCTGGATTATGGACGGACAGCCGCTATTGGGTACATGCCGCTGACCAATTAGAGGGTACTGGTATTAGCTTAGAGAAGCTTGCACCGGGTCAGCCAAATCATATTGATTGGCTCGCCGAGCATTTGGCTGAGGGGGATAGCGTGGCAGTCGACGGCAATGTATTGTCTATCTCTGAGCAAGATAGATTGTTAAATGCCTTTGATGCCAATGACATTACCTTAATCACTGAGCGTGACGTATTGACAGAAATATGGAGCGATCGTCCAGCGCTACCAACCGCCAGTCTATATCAACACGATGCGCAGTTTGTCGCGCAGTTTGCTACCTCAAAACTTGCCGCTGTACGCGCAGGTATGGCTGAGGCAGGCGCAACCCATCACTTGCTTTCAAGCCTAGACGATATTGCTTGGTTGACCAATTTACGCGGTGCTGATGTTGACTATAACCCTGTGTTTTTGGCACATATGCTCATTAGCGAAAATGACGCGACATTGTTTATCGATAATAATAAAGTCAGCAGCGAGATAGCACAAATCTTAAGAGACAGCGGTATCACCCTTGCTGATTATGATGCTGTGCAAGATGCGTTGGGCACATTGACTGCTGATGACTTATTGCTATTAGACCCAAGTAAAGTGGCAGTGGGTACGTTATCTAAAATGGGCGATGGCATAGGTTTTATTGAGCAAATGGCGCCAAGTACGTTGCTAAAATCGGTTAAATCTGACGCTGATATCGACCATGTGCGTGAAGCCATGCGTCAAGATGGCGCGGCATTAAGTGAGTTTTTTGCCGCATTTGAGCAGCGTTTAGCAGACGGTGAGCGTTTAAGCGAGCTGGACGTCGACAGTATGCTCATCGAAGTGCGCAGTCAGCAGCCACATTATGTGTCGCCAAGTTTCCCGACTATCGCAGGCTTTAATGAAAATGGTGCGCTGCCACATTACCGTGCAACGCCAGAAAAATTCAGCTACCTTGATGTCAATGAAGGCGAAGGTGGTTTATTACTCATTGACTCAGGCGCTCAATATCAAAACGGCACCACAGACATCACCCGTGTGGTCGGTATTGGGCAGGTAAGCAGCGAACACAAACGTGACTTTACTACCGTACTCAAAGCCCATATTGCCTTAGCAAAAGCGCATTTCCCTGATGGTATCGCTTCACCACTCATCGATGCAATATGCCGTGCACCATTATGGCAGGCACAGATGGATTATGGTCACGGTACTGGTCATGGTGTTGGTTATTTCTTGAACGTCCATGAAGGCCCACAAGTGATTGCTTATAGTGCCAGTATGCCGAAAGAGCGTGCGATGAAAGAGGGCATGATCTCAAGTAATGAGCCAGGTCTATACCGTGAAGGCAAATATGGTATTCGTATTGAAAACTTGATGGTTAATAAACGCGTTGCTCAACCAGTAGAGACGGAATTTGGCGATTTTCTTAATTTTGAGACCGTCACTTATTGCCCAATTGATACTCGTTTAATTGAGTCGTCATTATTGACTCAAATCGAAATTGATTGGTTGAATAATTATCATAGCCAAGTCTATGCAGAGCTAAAAGACCGCGTTGAAGGTGCAGCTCTTGACTGGCTGACTGAGCGGACTAAGGCTATCTAATGTAAACGCTCATATCGACGAAGCTAAAATGAAAAAACCCCCGTAAAGTTTACGGGGGTTTTTTAGTACTAGGAATTTATTACTGAGGATTTATTGCTAAAAGGTGATGCGTAGGGAGCAGCGTTTAGCTTTTTTTCGATTCTTTGTCAGTTCCTGCTTCATCTTCGCTTAGATTTTGAGTCACTTCAGCACGTAACCAAGATTTTAAATTCTCAGACATCAGCATCATTTGCTCGCTGAGATAGTCATCAATTTGCATTTCCAACTCACGGATCATCTCTTGATGCGTGGTACTTAGTTTCGCATCTTTCAGGGCCAGTTTGATGGCGGCGCTGGCTTTGTCATTGACCGCTTTTATACTGTGGTCGTCATTGATATGCTTGTCATTAGCGACATTAGCATGTTCACTAATGGTTTTGTTCTCAGAGCTAGATTGCGTCGCAGCCGATTTTTCAACATCTTGGTTTTTCTCAACCGTGCTATCAATGCTGAGCGATTCTGAATCACTCGCATCATTGGTGTTCATAGCGGTCGTTTTATCAGCAAGATTATTCTTCTCAGCGGCTATTTGCTCAGTTTTCTGTTGTTCTTTTTGCGCGGTATCTGCTGCTTCTTTTAATCTAGCACTTTCTTTTAATCTGGCATCCTCTGCCGCTTTTACTTTTTGTTGTTCTTCTCGCTGTTGTTTTTCAGCAGTCGCTTGCTCTTCGGCTTTTTTGTCAGTAATGGCTTTAGCGATGGCTTGCTCCGCTTCATGGTTTTCGTAGAGCTCATCGATGTGGGTATCCAAATCATGAGTATTAAACACAAAGCTTTCAAATGGGGTATCGTTTTGCAATAAGGTGGTGATGTCTTTTAGCTCTTGGGTAATTGCTGCGCGAATAGGTTCAGGCGCACACGTCCAGCGCTGGTAAAACTGATGGGAAAATGAGTAGCTTGACATGGTATCGTCCATAAATGTTCCAAAAATTACCCCTTATCATACGCAAATACGATAAGGGGCTGCAAGTGGACAAACGTATCAAATCTGACACCAAGGTTACAACGACCGATATGGTGAGTTTTATACCTTAGTGATTCACGGGCCAGCGCGCAAATACTAACGAGCCATTGGTACCACCAAAGCCAAAGCTATTGGATACGGCATACTGTAGGTTTTCAACTTTGCGCGATTGGTTGGCGACATAGTCGAGATTACAGTTGTCTTCCACATTGTCCAAATTAATGGTGGGTGGCACATGCTGATGCTGTAGGGCAAGGACGGTGAATATGGCTTCAACAGCACCCGCGGCACCAAGCAAATGACCCGTCATCGATTTGGTTGAGCTGACCAAAATGTGGTCTTTGACTGGGGCAAAAACGGTTTCAATAGCAATCGATTCAGCGACATCACCTGCAGGGGTGCTGGTGCCATGAGCATTGACATAACCAACACTCGATGGCTCAATGCCTGCATCATTTAGGGCATTACGCATCGCTCGTGCCGCACCGCTGCCATCTTCAGGCGGTGCTGTGATGTGACTGGCATCATCACTCATCCCAAAGCCGACCAGTTCAGCCAGTATGGTTGCACCGCGTGCTTTGGCGTGAGCGAGGCTTTCTAGCACCACCATACCCGCGCCATCACCGAGCACAAAGCCATCACGGTCTTTGTCAAAGGGACGCGACGCCTTGGTCGGTTCGTCATTGCGAGTTGAGAGGGCATGCATGGCACCAAAACCCGATATGCCAAGCGGGCTGGAGCCTTTTTCACTACCACCTGCTAGCATGACATCGGCGTCACCATAAGCAATCAGACGTGCAGCGAGACCCATCGCATGGGTCGCGGTGGTACAAGCCGTCGATGTCGCAAGGTTGGGACCTTTTAAGGTATGTTTAATCGCCACTAAGCCTGCTGCCATATTCACAATAGAGCCAGGAATGATAAAGGGCGAAACTTTCATAGCGCCTTTTTCTCGTAGCGTATCGCGACTGTTTTCAATGGTTTGGATACCACCAATACCTGAGCCTAAAATAATGCCGAATCGCTCTTGATCGACATTTTGTACAGGTGCATCAGCAGCACTCACTTCATCGATAAAACCAGCGTTCTGTAATGCCATACTAGAGGCCGCAATACCATAATGAATAAATTCATCATAGCGTCGCGCGTCTTTGGCATTCATATATTGCTTGGCATCGAAATCCTTGACCACGCCAGCAATTTGAGCGCGATAGCCAGTAGCATCAAAATGTGTAATTGGCGCGATGCCGCTTTCGCCATTAAGCAGGCGTGTCCATGAGCTTTCGACGTCGAGTCCCAAAGGTGTCAACGCACCCATACCCGTAATTACGACGCGCAAGTCATCGCTACGCTCATAGTGCGGTAGTTTCTGACGCGGTTGATACTCTGCTGTTGCGCTAGCATCATTGGTAGCTTGATCAGTAAATGAACTGCTGTGTTGGCTCATGCGATATATCCTATACTTACGAGTCCTAAGAGGAGGGTATTTCAGAATTCATTATAAAACACATAAGTGCACGCATGTAAACTAAATTTATTTCGGACGCGTAGTATGTGTCTTATAAAGTATGCGCTATAACAATCATGTAAGGATCTATCAAAAAATCCGATATAATAAACAATTGTTTTATCTATACGGTAGGAATATTTTTATGGTTTCATTGAAGTTTTTATTTCCTCTCTTATTGTTTATGAATATTCCGGCCCTAGCGGACTGTCAACTTCGTTTTGATGACGGCTATAAGCTATCAAAAGATATCATTGCTGTTGACCAAGGAGAGTGCGGATTTACAGAGGGGCTTGCTATGATTGAAAAGAATAGTAAGTATGGGTTTATTACTCGCCAAGGTCAGATGATCGTGGAGCCTAAGTATGATTATGCTGAGGATTTCAATGGGGGTTTGGCTATAGTTGGTAGTGACTATAAATACGGCTATATTGATTCAACAGGTAAAGTCGTTATTGATTTAATCTACGATAATATACATCCCTTTAATGAGGGGCTTGCAGTCGTACAAAAAAATGGACCTTATGGCTTTGTTGACAAAACTGGCAAGATAGTTATAGATATAAAATACGCGGATGCTGGTGGTTTTGATCATGGTCTAGCGATTGTACATGATGGCAGTAGAGGACTTATGAATCATGATGGCGAGTTTGTATTGCCGCCTGATTATATTATTATTCAAGGCTTAAGCAATGGTTTTAGGCCTGTTTTTGGTTACGGAGGTTGGAGTTTTGCTGATGTAAATGGCAAGCTGATTGATGAGCTTCAGTACCATAAAGTCAATACCTTTAATGAAGCACGCGCTGCTGTACAAAACAAAGCTCGAAAGTGGGGCGTTATCGATACCGAAGGAGCGGTTGTTTTAGATTTTGCTTACGATGAGGTAGGCGACTTTGATCAAGGGTTGGCCTATGTTAAAAAAGACGACCGCGCTTTTTACGTTGATAGGGACGGTAACGATATATTAACAGGCAATTATGACGATATTGAGCCTTTCAAAGACGGTTTAGCTAAAATTCGTAAAGGTAATAAATTTGGCTATATCGATAAAAATGCTGAGATAGTCATACCGATTATATATAAGGAAATATCTTCTTTTGAAGAGGGGTTGGCAAGTTTTCGAAAAGATAAAAAAGTAGGTTATATAGATAAAAGCAATAACATAGTCATTCCTGCTAAATTTGATAAGGCTGCACCATTTGTTAATGAGCAGGCCATTATTATAGTAAATGATAAGTACGGTGCTATCGACCGTGCAGGTAATATAGTTATAGAGCCCATATACGAGCAGATACAGCATTTTTTTGAAGACATAGCCCCTATGAAGTTAAATGGTAAATATGGTTTTATCGACAAAAAAGGAGAAGTAGTCACTGAGCCGATTTATAGTCGTGTTAGTAGATTTATCTATGAGCTTTCATATGTAGAGCAGAATAAGAAGATGGGCTTAGTTAATACTAAAGGGGTTGAAATAGCTAAGCCTGAGTATGATGAGATCAGTGCTTGGGTCATAGATGGTTTGGTTATGGCAAAGAAAAATGGCAAAGTTGGCTATATCAAAAATACAGGCGAGGTAATCATTCCGTTTAACTACGATTCAATAGGAGAGTTTTACAACGATAAAACCTTTATAGAGGTGGATGGGAAGTTTGGCTATATCGACAAGAGTGGCAAGGTGTTAATTAAGCCTATCTATGAAAAGGTAAAATCTTATTCAGCAGATGTGATTGCGATAATGAAAGATGGCAAATGGGGCATAGTCGACTTAGAAAGTAACAGATGGATTGAACCTACTTATGATGAGTTAAGCTTTCCAGAATCAGGTCGTATGTTAATCAAAAAAGACAATAAGTACGGCTTTATGGATATGAAAGGCAATATAGTAATAGCGCTACAATATGATCAGGCTACCGACTTCGATAGAGGCGTTGCTCAAGTGCGAAAAGATAATCATTGGTATAGTATCAATCGTGTAGGAGATACAATTGGAAAAGTTTCATTAAATTTTAAATAAATTACTATAAGTAAAGTCGTTTTATCAATACCAATGCTAGCTAAAACTAATTTTAGCTAGCATCAGAATCAATAGTCCATTAAGCGAAACAAACCTGACCCAAAACCACGCCTTTACTGGCGCCAGTGACCGCTGGTAAGTTACCCGTTTCACCTATTAGTGTTTGCCGTGCCAGCCATGCAAAGGCGACGGCTTCGACCCACGCTGGATTCAGCCCTAAGCTTGCGGTGGTCTCTACCGTGCAATGGGGCAGATGCGCTTGCAAGCGTGTCATTAAATAATCGTTTAATGCACCGCCACCGCAGACGTAAACCGAGCTATCTTCATGAGCATTAATAAACATATTAATTTGCATACTGGCACTCATCGCTGTCAGTTCAGTGAGCGTTGCCTGTACATCTGCTGACGAATAGCGAATATGGGCAGATGCCTGATCGAACTTTTGCAGCTCATCCTGTAGCCATGCTAAATTAAAATCTTCACGCCCAGTGCTTTTTGGATACGTTCGCACAAAAAACGGATGTTCTATTAGCTGATTAAGTAGCGGCTCAATCACTTGTCCAGACTGCGCCCAAGTGCCGCCAGCATCATAATCTTTATCAGTATGCAATGCCGTCCACGCATCCAACAATAAATTGGCAGGACCCGTGTCATAACCAATCACAGGACTATCGTTTGCTGGTAAGACAGTGATATTGGCAATACCGCCTAAATTTAATAACACGCGCGTGCTATCAGGCGTGGCAAATAACGCTTGATGAAAAGCTGGAACCAACGGCGCTCCTTGTCCACCAACCGCCATATCGCGGCGGCGAAAATCGCTGACGACGCTAATGCCAGTACGCTCAGCAATGATATTGGCATCGACCAATTGCAAGCTAAAGCCCAGTTGCGGACGATGGCGTACCGTTTGACCGTGACAGCCAATCGCTAGCACCAACTCTAAATCAGTATTCGATTGCTGCAATAAATTATTGACCACCTCGCTGGCAAATTCAGCGTATTCTTTACTTGCCCAACCGAACCAGTCTAATTCGCTGTTTGGTTCACCCTCTGCGGGTACTAACTCTTGCACACCATTAGGCTGACATAAAGCCAATAACACTTCACGCAAACGCGGCGGAAATTCTTGGCTATGAGTTGCTAACAGTCGCATCGGTTGCTGAGTGTTTTCTTCCCCACCGAATTGACAAAGAACCGCATCCATCCCGTCTAAGCTGGTGCCAGACATCATGCCGATATATAAACCATCATCGAAGTTTTCAAACACCGTTTGCTCAAGCGCATCGGTCAAGGTGGCATAATTTAAATCGTCAATATTATCTAGACGGCTATCTAAACTTAAATCTGTGTCAGGATTATTCTGAATATCGTCAATCGATACGGGCTTGGTCATGGCAATTTACCTTAAAAAACGCTAGTATATCTCTCAAATTCTAACATCTTTTACTGGCTACGAGATTCTAAATAGCCCAAACGCGTTACCCTTTTAATAAAGACAATAAAGAGAGCATCATGACCACGCAAACCTACACCCTAGAAGAACAGCTTGCCCTGATCCAACGCGGTACACAAGAAATCCTATCTGAAGACGATCTGATTAAAAAGCTGAAACTCAATCGCCCGCTACGTATCAAGGCAGGTTTTGATCCTACTGCGCCTGACCTGCATTTGGGGCATACCGTGCTGATTAATAAACTCAAGCATTTTCAAGATTTGGGTCATGAGATTTACTTTTTAATCGGTGATTATACCGCCAAGATTGGCGACCCTTCTGGCAAAAACAGCACCCGTCCGCCATTGACCGACGAGCAAATCAAAGTCAATGCGCAGACTTATGCTGAGCAAGTCTTTAAGATTTTGGATAAAGAAAAAACCAAGATAGTCTTCAACTCTGAATGGTTCAAGGATATGTCAGCGGGCGATATGATTCAGCTTTCTAGCCAGCTGACTGTCTCGCGTATGCTTGAGCGCGATGATTTCTCTAAACGCTATGCTGCGCAAACGCCGATTGCGATTCATGAGTTTTTATATCCATTGGTACAAGGCTATGATTCTATCGCCCTAAAAGCGGATGTCGAGCTTGGCGGTACTGACCAAACCTTTAACATCCTAATGGGACGCACCCTGCAAGGTCGTTATGGTCAAGAGCCACAAGTGTGTATCACCGTGCCAATCTTAGAAGGGCTAGATGGCGTTAATAAAATGTCTAAATCCCTGAATAACTATGTCGGCATTTATGATGCACCGGGTACCATGTACCAAAAACTATTGTCTATGCCAGATACCTTAATCCGTCGCTATTTTGAATTTTTAAGCTTTCAGCCGATGGAAGAAGTCGAAGCGTTGATGGCTGAGATGGAAAATGGTCGCAATCCACAAGAAATCAAACGTATTCTTGCTGAAGAACTAATCGAGCGTTTCCACGATGCTGATGCTGCCGCTAATGCGCACAAGTCAGCAGGTAACGTACTTGCCGATGGTGAACTGCCAGTCGATTTACCAGAAGTGACCTTAGATTTGGAAGGGCAGGACGCATTATTTATCACGCAAATCTTAAACCAAGCGGAACTGGCTAAAAATAGCTCATCGGCTAAAGACATGATTAAGCGCGGCGCAGTAAAAGTAGATGGCGAAGTGGTCGATGCGAGCTTTAGCTTAACGTCTGGTCAGACAGTCGTTATCCAAGCGGGTAAAAAGGCTTATGCGAAAGTGACGGTAGCTTAATAATTGACTGGGACAAGCTATTGGTATTAAGGATAAGGTCGACATTGATTGTCGGCCTTACTTATTTTGCGATATGAATTTATTGTGACAGTATTTGATTCGTGAATTTATAACAAATTAGGATTCAATCATGATAGAAAAAACGGTTCCCCAAGGTATTTACCGCCATTATAAAGGCAGCCTTTACCAAGTATTGCATACTGCTCAGCATTCGGAAACCGAAGAATCGCTAGTCGTTTATCGCTGTCTCTACGGCGAGTATGGCATATGGGTGCGACCATTAGCGATGTTTACGGAAACTGTTGAAGTTGACGGTAAGCAAGTAGCTAGATTTGAGTTGGTTAAAGCCTTAGCTGATTAATGCTTAAAATTTATTGCTCAAATAAAAAAGCGACTTTTGGAGTCGCTTTTTTTTATATAAATGAACAACTAATCCTGCAAAAATCCTTTTAATACTTTATAAAACCCAATTGGCTCATCCATTGGTATCGCATGACCTGAGCGCGGCAAAACAACTTCGCGAGCATTGGGTAGCATCTGGGTGACTTTTTGCTGCCAATGAGCATCATAAAGCTTAGAGCGACCTCCAATCAGATTGACCACTGGAATAGTGACCCGCTCTATCGCACCGCGAAAGTCATAGGGTAGTGTCAAATAGGCTTGTAAGCAGCGCATTTTATGATGCCAAATACTGTGATTGTAAAGCGCAAGTTTGGGGTCATTTTTATAAGTCATCACTTGTATAAACGCTTTCGAGCGCGTTCGATTAACAGATAACAGAGAGAACAGTCGTTCGACATCCGTTGCACGGCGTTTTAGAGCAAACGGTAGGTGGGTAAAGCTTTTTATTTCAGCATAAGGTAAAGTTTTCTCAATTACCTCGTGAAAGATATCGAATACTTCTTGCTGCCGCGCACCAAACAATCCACCTTGCCAATCAGGCTGATTATGGATAGCAGGACTTTGGTCAATATTCAAATAACGGCTAACTTTTGCGCTGCCATAACGTTCAAAATACGCCCACATTACTTGTGCGCCCATCGAAATAGCGGCAACTGGCAACGATTCTATATTGCGTGCCAAGCAAATTTGCTCAATCACAATGCTGATATCATCGGCATACTGGCGCACAAAATCAAACTGGGTGAGGTCGATATCTTTTGCAGCGCCAAACCCTCTCAAATGCGGCAGATAAAAGGCATACTTGCCAACCAAGGGTAAAATAAACGGTAAAAACTCACGTGTATCCATCCCATAAGCATGCAGTAATATTACAGGTTGGCCGCTGCCTATGAATGATACAGGTAACAGCGTACCATCAGTTAAAGTGATATCAATCGTTTTCAACTGGTAGTTAGTAGGCAAGTTAATCAATTTTTTCTTCATAAGGCAATGTACCTTGTTTTCATTAAACGATTGTACCAAGTCGATTTAGCCAAAATGTATCGTAGCAAAAGTCTTTATCTCATTTCTAAAAGACTGCTATATTAAAGTAGGTAATTAGCCATAGCATAGAAGCTGTTAAAATATAAGGATATCAGTCTATGAGCAAGCTGACGTTACCATTGCTTGATAGCAGCTTATATCCGCAAAGTTTGCAGCAGCAAACATTTACCAATCCACAGGCGCTATTGATGGCAATGCTGACAGCAGATATCACGCCAGATGCCAATGCTTTCACTAGGCAATTACTAGCTAATAATACTTATCAAGACTGGATTAATAGCAGTGTATTTGGGCGTTACTTGCAGTGTAATTTTACGGCGTTCTCTCAGCAAACAGAAGACAGTTTCAATAGTGATATGCCTTCGCTGTTTCGTCAGGAATTGATGCGTCACGCCCAATATTTACCACTAGAGCAAATCTTATTTTTTGCAGGAGATTTGCCAAAAAGCGTGCGCCAGACAAAGACTTTAACCACAACTGTTAATCCCGCCACTGCCGTGATTAATGCGCAAAAGCTGAGTAGGAAAGTTAGGATGAATAATCCAATTACCATTATCAATCAGATAGTGGTGAAAGGTAAACACGTATTGGGATTTCCGATACGTCATAATAAACGTACCAGCGAGCGCTTGCGTAATGAGATGCTAATTTTAGATTTTCAGGATTTACGCTTGGTCAATGAGATGAATATCAAAGGCAAAAAAAGAAGCAATATAGAGGAATCTATATTGCTTCGGTCTTATGAATTACGTTAGTGAGCCAAATGTTCGGCTAAACCTTTAAGAATCTTGCTTAGCAATCGTCAGCCCGTTATAAGTTTGCGCAACTGGCATAACTTCCAAGCGATTGACGTTAATATGAGCAGGCGATTCAATCAGCCATAATAAAATATCGCCAATATCATCGCCGGTCATGGTTTTAAAGCCGTCGTAAACCTTGGCGGCTTTATCGTCATCGCCATGATAACGGACGTTTGAAAACTCAGTACCCGCGGCATTACCCGGTTCAAGATTGGTCACGCGCACTTGCGTACCAATTAAGTCAGCTCGCAGATTTAAGCTAAATTGTTTTACAAAGGCTTTGGTCGCGCCATAGACGTTAGCGCCGAAGTATGGCCAACTGCCCGCAATTGAACCAACGTTGATAATATAACCGCTATCGCGCGCTACCATTGCTGGCAAGACTGCATGGGTCAGTGCCATCAACCCTTTAATATTGGTATCGGTCATACGCATCCAATCATCAAGATTTGCCTTGTACGCAGGTTCTGTACCGAGTGCCAATCCAGCGTTATTTACTAAGACATCGATTTGCTTAAATTTATCAGGCAAATCAGCAATAATTTGCGGGATAGTAGCCGTGTCACTCACATCCATGACCACAGGTAAAAATGTTTCGCCCAAAGTATCTGCTAAAGCATTCAGCTTATCGAGGCGTCTGGCACAGCCAATCACGCGATGACCATTGGCAACCAAACGCTCGGCCAGCGCTTTACCAAAACCTGCGCTTGCTCCCGTAATCAATACGTTCATCTTATATCCTTATCATTGATGTTTTGTACCTGTGTCATGGGTGTTACGATGACGGCTAGTCTTGATTTACTTGCTTTTTCTTACTTGTTGAATAATTGCTTACCAAAGATTTTATCGCCCGCATCGCCTAAACCTGGGATGATATAGCCATGTTCATCTAAATGACTATCTAGTGCAGCGGTATAAATGGTCACATCAGGATGTGCTTCATTGACCACACGTACGCCTTCAGGCGCGGCAACCAATACCAAGGCTTTAATGTTGGTACAGCCATTTTTCTTTAACATCTCGATGGTCGCGACCATTGAGCCGCCAGTGGCTAACATTGGGTCAATGATAAGGGCTGGGCGTTTGTCCATGTGGCTGACAAATTTTTCAAAGAACGGCACAGGTTGTAAGGTTTCTTCATCACGTTGCAAACCGACGACAGAGATTTTTGCGGTAGGAATCAAATCGAGCACGCCGTCGAGCATGCCAATGCCAGCACGCAAAATCGGTACAATCGTCGCCGTCTTACCGATGATTTGCTCACCAGTGATTTCACCACACCAGCCTTGCATTGGGAAGGTTTCGATTTCAAAATCACGGCTTGCTTCATATGCCATCAAGCGTGCAAGCTCTTTGGTCAAGGTGCGAAACTTATAAGTGCTACAGTCTTTTTCGCGCATAAGGCTGAGTTTATGACGGACTAACGGGTGATCAATGACGGTGATTTTTAAGTCGCTCATAAGGTTTCTCTTGGTTTTTGGTCTGATGCTTGCGCAGTTACTGCGGTTGCCATTAGTATGAAAGATACAAACACTTACTGCACTTCAACCTTATATCTGTCTCACAAATAGTAAGCTTGCTACTTTGATAATAAAGTAAGCTAAATATATTTATAGCAGGGTTGGTCTTATTTAAGCCGACTATGTTTGACTATAATAGCGCCCTAATAAATGAAGCAGTGTTTAGGCTTGCTATGATAGCAAAAAAACCGCTTTTCTGATGAAGAATCTTATGACTACACAACCATATCACACCCATAATAATACGCATAAAACCGATAACAGCTTAATATTATCTGAAGCCCAAGCAACAGAGGTAGAAACGCATCCGTTCGTTCCCGTTTTACCACCTAATGCTACGGTAATGATGATGGGCACTTTTCCACCGACCGCTGATAAATGGGCAATGCCATTTCACTATCCAAACTTTTACAATGACATGTGGCGTATCTATGGTAGTGTTTTTTTTGATGACGTGGATTATTTTAGAGTAGGGGATGAGAAGCGCTTTGATCCTGAGCGTATTCGCGCCTTTATGTTCGAGCGCGGAATTGCTTCTTGTCCAACGGTCAAGCAAGCGATTCGCGAGACTGGTAATGCCTCAGATAAGAACTTAACCGTTGTCACACCCGTTGACCTAGATAGTATATTGCCACAAGTTCCAAAGGTTGAAACCTTGTTTACCACGGGCGGTAAAGCAACAGAAGTGCTGCTTGGTTTATTAGCCGAGCCACCTGCTAAATCCAAGTATCCTAAGACCAATCAAAGTATGGATTATCCATATCAATGGCAAAACCATCACAATCGAAAAGTGGATATAAATAATCTTACCTTATATAGGTTGCCTTCAACCTCGCGTGCCTATCCTTTAGCGTTAGATAAGAAAGTCGCTGCTTACAAAGACTTCTTCAAAAATATAGGCAAGCTGTAAAGGTGGCATTTATAGAAAGGGGTAAGCAATTTTAAGGGGAAAAAGCTATCCTTGCTCAAAACCCCATATACTACTACCCGATTGAAGCAAAAGTAGCGTCGCCATTCCTTCAATTTAGTCTAATCACCAAGATTATTCAAATTAAGATAAAATAGCCCTTGACTAAAGATTCAAACCCTCTATAATACGCCCTCATCAAGACGAGCTGGACAGTTTATATGTAGATTACATATAAACAACCCAATTCACTTGAAGAAACAAAACATAAAAAAGCTTGACAAATCAAATCATTATGATAAGATAGTCGGCTCGCTAGATAGCTTGACCCGCAAGGGTTTAAGACTAAACAGCAAGAGAATTACCCTATATATCAGTT